>JBOGIQ010000050.1:0-24432 GCA_050742535.1 Vicinamibacterales bacterium
GGACGTGCGGGTCCGGCTGAAGCCGGACACTACACGTTCCGGTTGAAGCCGGACACTACACGTTCCGGCTGAAGCCGGACACTACATGTTCGTGTTAGCCTCTCGCCCATGAAACGACAGCTCCGTCTCGTGTCCGGGCTTCTCGCGCTTTGTGCTCTTGGCATCACGGTCGCGGCGCAGCAGCCGGCGGGCAGAGGAGGAGCGCCACCAGCGGGTCGAGCCGGCGGGACACCGCCTCCGCCGGCCGGTATCCCGCGCGAGCCGCTCGGCAACGGCCCGTGGAATCACGCAGTCGCCGAAGGCGTGAAGTTCCGCCTCAGCGTCGTCACCAAGGGTCTGCAGAACCCGTGGGACCTCGAGTTCCTTCCCGACCCCTCGACTCCGCTCGGGGCAGGTAGCACGATGCTCGTGACGGAGCGGCCGGGCCGTTTGCGAATCGTCCGGAACGGTGTGTTGGAGCCAACCGCGGTCACAGGGCTACCGGCCATCGGTGCGCAGCGTCTTGGTGGTCTGCAGGACATCGCGCTCCATCCGAAGTTCGCGGAGAACCGACTGCTGTACTTCACCTACAGCAAGACCGACGGCAAGGGAATGATCATGAGCGCGCTCGGCCGCGGGCGCTTTGAAGACGGCGCGCTGACGAACGTGCAGGAGCTGATCGCCGCCGAGCCGTGGTGGAACGGCGCCGGCGGCGCCGCGTCGCGCATCGTGTTCGACCGCGACGGGATGCTCTTCTGGGCGACGGGTTCGACGCCCGACACGCGCGAGTCGCAGGAGCCGAACAGTCTGCGCGGCAAGGTGATGCGGCTGACCGATGCGGGGAAGCCCGCGCCGAACAATCCGTTCGCCGGGAAGGCCGGCTATCGCCCGGAGATTTACTCGATGGGACATCGCAACCAGCTCGGACTGGCGATTCATCCCGTGACGGGAGCGCTGTGGTCAACCGAGCACGGGCCCAACGGAGGCGACGAGCTGAACATCATCCTGCCGGGACGCAACTACGGCTGGCCCGACGTCAGCCTCGGCCGCGACTACGAGGGTCCGTGGCAGGGGAAGTTCGAGAAGGACGGAATCGAGCGGCCGATCGTCTACTGGATGCCGTCGATTGCCGTGTCCGATCTGCTGATCTACACCGGAGACAAGTTCCCGCAGTGGCGCGGCAACGTCCTGGTCGGATCGATGCGCTACGGTGAGATTCCCAATACCGGTCACATGCAGCGCATCGTGTTCAACGCCAATGGGGACGAGATCCGCCGCGAGATGATGCTGACCGACCTGCGGCAGCGCATCCGCGCGGTCAAGCAGGCTCCAGACGGGACCATCTACCTGCTCACCGAAGAGGCGCAGGGCGCCTTGTTGAAGATCGAGCCGCAATAGCGCAGCTCAGGGGGCTCGACACTCGAAGCTCGCCGCCTGCTGCGGATCATCACGGCCGGTGTAGTGCGCATAACGCGGATAGCTGCAGAGCGGCCGCGACAGACGCGGCTCGGCGTTGCGCGTCGCGACGATCCGATCGGGCGCGACGCCTCGCTCGACCCAGTCCACCAGCGGCGTCAGCAGGTCGAACGAGTCGGTTGTCAACGACCCGCCGCCACAATGGCCCATGCCCGGCACCAGGAGCAGGCGGCTCCAGCGCTGCACCGCGTCGGCGCCTCCGTTCGCTCCGCCAAGGCGGTTGTAGTAGTCGACGGTATCGAGAGCCGAGAACAGCGGGTCACTGACGCCGTGATAGAGAAGCATCTTTCCGCCGCGGTTCGCGAACGTCGTCATGTTCGTCCAGCCGAAGGTGTCCGTCACCGGTGACGGCTCGTTGCCGTCGGCCCAGCGTACCGCCGCGTCGAGGTCTGTCGTCGACACGCCGGACGCATTGAAGCCACCGTGGAGCAGTCCCGGAAGACCCTGGGCAGGGTCCGCGACGCCGGTGTCGAACGGGAACGGCGAATAGATCTGCCGGCCGGCGTTCGTGCGCGGGCCCGCGAATGCGCGTTCGAGGGCGGCAGCCTGTGCCGCCGTCAGGCAGCCGGCGCCGCTGTTCGCGCCGTCGCAGACGAGTGTTTTCGGATCGAACCGGCACGCGCTCGTGTTGAACACCAGGCCGTCCCGCACGCCGTCATTCCCGTCGCAGGCATTGCGCACTCCATCGATCACCGCCTGCTTCTGGGTGCTGGAGAGTGCGTCTCGTGTCACCGGCTGTCCGTTGCTCCCGCGCGGGGCCACCGGATTCAGCTGCGTGTTGAACCAGTCGGCGCCAAGCGCGGCGTAGTAAATGCGCATGTTGGGAGCGCCGGCAATTACTCCGTCGAACTCCATCGGATAGCGCTGCGCCGCGAGCATCGCTTCGCGGCCGCCGGTCGAACAGCCGACGTAGTACGAGCGTGAGGCGGGTGTTGCGTAGTGCCGCGCGATGACGGCCTTGGCGGCGGCCGTCACGCGTTCGACCGCCTGATAGGCGAAGTCGAGCAAGGCCTGCTGGTCGGCCATGAACGTGGTATCCAGCGAGTTATTCCCGGGTGAACGATGCCCACTATCGGTGCTGACGACCGCGAATCCCCTCATCAGCGCAGACGTGCCACCGGCGACACCCGCGCCAACCGGCTCGGAAAGAACGCCGTTGAAGCCACCGCCACCCTGAAAGAGAAAGCGGCCATTCCAGGCGGCAGGAAGCGCGAGTGCGAAGACGATCCCATACGACTGGCCGTTCGCTCCCTGCCTGCGATTGATCGTCGCCTGCAGGTTGCAGTGTGCCGGCATCTCGACGGTGGCGCCTTTCACGAACTGATGCGGCCTCGGCCCGGCCGGAATCCACTCCGTAGTGACTTCACTGATCGGAAAGCCGGGCAGTTGAAGTGTCTGAAGCGCCGCGCATTCGGAAGGGCCCGGTGCCTGCGCCATCGCCGGCGTTGCCAGAAAAAGAACCGCGAAGAGACACACTGCAGCAGCTCTTTTCATACGCTTCGACTCTTGGACGGCCAGTCCGGAAAACGGTTGGGCGATACCGACAGACAATACGGATTCGAAGCGGCAAGAGGTGCGAGCCTGATACCCGTCGCTCGCTGCGCGCGGACGCCAACTCAGGAACGCGGTGCCGAGATCAGGACCTGGTAAATGCGGCGATCGCGAAGGCGATCACCGACGTGACGTACAGCCCAATCAGCCACACGAATTTGGTATCGAGCGTCTCGAAGCGCCGGTCGATCGTCTCGAAGCGCCGGTCGATCGCGTCGAACCGTCGCTCGATCACGTCGAACCGCCCATCCATGCGGTGCTCGAACGCCACGAGCGTTTCCCGCATGGTCACGAACAATTGCGAATGCTCATCCACACGCGCTTCCAGCTTTGCCAAGCGTTCTTCGACTGACGCCATTCCGGCCTCCTGATCATACCGTCGTCCCTGACGGCGGCTGAATGGCTGGGCACGGTCCGTGCCGTTGAAATTCGCGCCGGATTTTCACGGATCGAGGGGCCCGATCAGCAGTTCATGCCATCTCCCGGACGGGCATGGGTGGCAGATTCTGCGATAGCCGGACCTGGCAGTGCGGCAAGGCAGGTACTACTCCTCCCGCAGTATCCGCATCGGTTCCACCAGCGCGGCTCGCGCAGCGGGTACCAGCGAGGCCAGTGCCGCAACCAGCAGCACGAGGGCGAGGACGGCTGTGAGCGTGCCTGGATCGGATGGCGTCACGCCAAAGAGCATTCCGGCGAGCGCACGAGTCGCGGCGAGCGACAGTACGAGTCCGGCGGCGCAGGCGATCGCTGCAACGCGCACGCCTTCCCAGACGAAACGGCGAAGGATCTGGAGGCGGCCCGCGCCAAGGGCCAGCCGCAGGCCGACTTCGCGACGGCGCCGGCTCACGGCGTAGCTCAGCGTCCCGTAGATTCCAAGACACGCCAGCAGCAGCGCCGAGACCGCGAACACCGTCAGGACGACTGTCCGCAGCCGGTTCTCCGCGTATGCGTCCCCAATGAGATCATCGAGAAGCATGACGTCGTAGACGGATCGCAACGGTTCGAATTCGTAGATTCGCCGGCGAATCACGCCGGCGAGCGCCTCGGGGTCACCTGTCGCGCGGACGAGGAATACGGGAAACGGCGTGGGCGCGCTGAAACACGAGTACACCGTCGGCACGGGCTCGACGTCGATGCCTCGCTCGCGCACGTCGCCGACGACGCCGGCGATCCGATCCTGGGTCTGGGCGGCCAGGTGCAATCCGATCGGCGACCTGCCCGCCAGATACCGGTCGACGAACGCACGGTTCACCATCACTTCCGTGGTGCCCTCGGCATCGGCGGGACGCCCACAGAGCTGGCCATCCACAATCGGAATCCGCAGCGTTTTGAAATAGCCCGGCGACACCGCTCTCAACTCGACCGCCATTCGGCCCCTGCCACGGTCTTCGACGATCTCCACTTCCCCCGGCAGGGAAGTCGGAATGCCTGTCGGCACTTCCTTCGTCGCCGCGGCGCTCACGCCCGGCAGGGTGCTCAACTCGTCGAGTGTCCGGTTGATCCGCCGGACGATCCGGCCGTAGTCCTGCTCCTCGCCAAACCTCGCGCTGATCCTGAACGTGAGCACGCCTTCGGAGTCGAACCCCCGTTCCACGCGCTGCAGCTCGGCGGCGCTCCGAAGCAACAGCCCGGCGCCGGAGAGCAGCGCGACCGACAGGGCGACCTGTAAGCCCGCGAGGAGCCACTGCATCGAGCGGCGGGGCGACACACGGACGTCTTCCGTCCGTGCGAGGTTCCGGTTGCCGGCGGCGCGCCACGCTGGTATTACGCCGCACAGCAGCGTGACAAAGACAACGCTGACCCCGGTGTACACGGCAACGCGCGCGTCAAGGCCCGCCTCGTGCAAGCGCGGCAGGTCGGCGGCCAGGCGTTGCAGTCCTGCCGTCGCTCCGATTGCCACGACCACGCCACCGAGACCGCCGAGGAGCGCCAGGACACCGGCCTCGACGAGCAGCTGCAGATTGACCGACATCCGCGATGCGCCGAGCGCGTAGCGGACTGCGATTTCATGGGCGCGCTGGATGCCGCGCGACAGGAGCAGCGCGCCGACGTTGCTGCAGGCGATCAGCAGCAGTACCGTCACGGCGCCGAACAGCAGCCACAAGGATCGGCGGCTGCCGCCGACGATGTCTTCCTTCAGCGGCAGAATCAGCGGGCGGATTCCTCTCTCCGCCTCTGGAAACGTCCGGGACAACTGCGCCTGCGCCGCCTCGAGGTCGGCACGCGCCTGCTCGATGGTGACGCCGGAGCGGAGCCGGCCGATGGCGGTTATGTATCTGAACGCCCGATTTGCCGACCACGGCGCACCGATCGCCTCCGGTGACCACCAGTCGACATCGCGCTCCGGAAAGGCGAAGGTCGCGGGCAGCACCCCGACAACCTGATACGCACGACCGCCGAACGTCACGGTCTTCGTGAGCACGTCACGCGATGCCCCGAAACGACGCCGCCAGTAGCGCTCGCTGATCAGTACAGCCGACGGGCCACCAAGGCGGTGCTCGTCGTCCGTAAAACCCCGGCCCAGTGCCGGTGCAATGCCCCACACCGCCACGAACTCCGGCAGCACCCGAGCCCGGCGGACACGTTCCGGCATTGCGCCAGTGATGTCGGAAACGTCTTCGGTCACGTATCCGGTGATGGCTTCGAACGAGCGGGTCAGTCGCTGCCAGTCCATTGCCCGGACAGCGGCGACGAACGTGTCGTCGCTGAGCGAAGTCGTCTGACCCAGGCGGACCAGTCGATCCGGATTCGGGTACGGCAGCGGCCGCAGCAGCACTGCGTCGAGGGCGGAGAACACCGCGCTGTTGGCGCCGATGCCGAGCGCCAGAGTCAGGACCGCGGTGGCCGTGAACGCGGGCGTCCGTATCAGAGAACGGACTGCGTGTCGCACGTTGCGCAGCAGCTGGTCAGTCAACACACTAGTCCTCGCGCAGTATCCGCATCGGTGGCAGCAGCGCGGCACGCGTCGCGGGAATCAGCGATGCGAGCGTCGCTACCGTAAGCACGACGCCGACGACTCCGCCGAGCGTTGCGGGGTCGGATGGCGTCACCCCGTACAACATCCCGGAGAGCACGCGAGAGGTCACGAGCGAGAGCAGGAATCCTGTCGCGGACGCAATCGCGGCGGCGCGCACACCTTCCCACAGGAACTGACGAAGAATGCTTGCGCGTTTCGCGCCGAGTGCCATGCGCACGCCGACCTCGTGACGGCGCCGTCCGACGGCGGAGCTGAGCGCGCTGTAGATTCCCAGACACGCGAGCCCGAGTGCGCAGCACGCGAACAGCGTCAGCAGGACGGTGCGCAGGCGGCTCTGCGCATGCGCGTCGCCGATTCGATCCGCGAGCGGGACGACGTCGTAAATGGCCCGGAGCGGTTCGATCTCATTGACTTTGACGCGAACCGCTCCAGCGACGGCCGCCGGGTCGCCTGCGGTTCGGACCAGGAACCAGGGGGACGGTGTCGGCGCGGTGAAGCAGCCGTACACGGTAGGCACCGGCTCCTGATCGACGCCGATCTCCCGTGCATCGTCGACCACGCCGACGATGCGAACGCCGGCCGGGTCCGTTCGAAGGCCCGATGGACCAACGCTCCTGGCGAGATGAAGTCCGACGATCGAGGAGATCGTCGCATACCGATCAGCGAATCGACGGTTCACCATCCAGCCGCCGGTCTGACGACAGAGCTCGCCACCGACAACCGGGATCCGCATCGCATCGAAATAGGTTGAGGAGACGACGCGCCATTCCGCGACGACGCGCGAGTCGGATGCCTGGCGCTCGACGAGCGTGTACGCGACCTGATCGCGGTCGCCGATTCCCGGAAGCCACAGTGACGTTGCCGCGGCGTCTACACCGGGCACGGCGTTCAGCTCGTCGAGCAGGCGCGCGATGCGCTGGTTCCACGATCTGAAGTTGCCAGGCTCGGCATAGCTGCCGCTCACCCGGAAGGTGAGCACGCGCTCGGCGTCGAAGCCGGGGTCCACACGGGACAGCTTGTCGGCACTGCGGAGCAGGAGACCTGCCCCCGCCAGCAGGACCACTGAACACATGACCTGGATACCGGCGGGAAGCCATTGCCAGGCGCGCCTTCGAGCGGGTTCCGCGCCGCGGACGATGGTGAACGCCGCGAGCCGGGCGCTTCGGAGCGCGGGAAAGACGCCGCAGAGCAGCGTCGTGGCCAGGACGGATGCGGCGACGAACGCCAGTAGTCTGACATTGACCGCGGCCTCATCGAGACGCGGAAGATCGGGAGCCAGCAGGCGGAAAGTTGCGGCCGTGGCTGTGGCGACAACCACTCCGGCGACACTTCCGGCGCAGGCGAGCACTGCCGCCTCGGCGAACGTCTGCGTCACGAGCGATGCACGCGAGGCGCCGAGGGCATAGCGCACAGCAAGTTCGCGGCGGCGTCTCGCCCCCCGGGTCAGCAAGAGGGCCGCTATGTTGGTGCACGCGATGACGAGCAGGATCGACACTGAGCCAAACAGCAGCCACAACGATCGCCCAGCGCCGCCGACCAGGCGTTCTTTGTAGGGCGTGACGCGGACGCCGATTGTCGCGTCGGTGTCGGGATACAGCTCGCCGAGCCGTGCCTGAACGTCGGCCAGATTCGCATGCGCCTGCGCCACTGTGACGCCGGGTTTCAGACGGCCGACGGCGATAACGCCGATGTTCTGCCGGGATGTTGTCCATGGTGCGTCCACCGGTGCCGGCATCCACCAGTCCACGCTCCGGTCCGGAAACGCGAACGAGTCCGGAAAAACGCCCACCACCGTGTAGATCCGGTCGCCGACGCGGGTTGTCCTTTCCAGCACGTTCGGATCACGATCCATCCGGCTGCGCCAGTAGCGCTCGCTGATCAGCACGACGTCCCGGGCGCCCTCCCGGTGGTCCGAATCCTCGAACGCGCGGCCAACGATCGGCGGAACTCTCCACACGTCAAGAAACCGAGGCGACACAACGGCGCGCCGGACGCGCTGCGCCGGTATCGCCGTGCTGTCGGCGATGTCTTCGACCTGGTGGCCGGTGATAGCCTCGAGCGCGGAGGCGGAACGGTTCCAATCCTCGATGCGGACGTGCGCCACCGTCGTCTCGCCGGAAGCAGTGCTCGTTTGCGCGAGGTGGACCAGGCGATCGGCGTCTGGAAATGGCAGCGGCTGCAGGAGCACGGCGTCCATCGCCGAGAAAACGGCAACGTTGGCCCCAAGACCTAGCGCCAGAGTGAGGACCGCGGTGGCGGTAAACGCCGGCGTCCGCGCCAGAGAACGGACCGCGTAGCGCAGATTTCGAAATAACTGGTCAGTCATCGCTAATGCCACCGACTACCCACTACCAACTACCAACTAAGGCGCCCGGCACTCGAAGCTCGCCGCTTGTTGTGGATCGCCCTTGCCGGTGTAATGGGCGTAGTGCGGGTAGGCACACAGCGGGCGCGTCAGCTGTGGCGCTGCACGCCGTGTTGCTACCACCGCGTCAGGCGCGATGCCGCGCTCGACCCAGTCAACCAGTGCCGTGAGCAGGTCGAACGCGTCGGTCGTCATCGACCCGCCGGCGCAGTGGACCATTCCGGGCACGAGGAACAACCGGCTCCATGCCCGCACTGCGTCGGCCCCGCCATTTGCCTGGCCGAGCCGGTTGTAGTAGTCGACCGTGTCGAGCGCGGAGAACGTCGGGTCGCTGACGCCGTGGTAGAAGAGCATCTTTCCGCCGCGGTTCGCGAACGTCGTCATGTTCGTCCAGTAGGCCGTGTTCGTCAGCGTGGACGGCCCGTCCGTATCGGCCCAGCGCGCCGCGGCGTCAAGGTCCGTCGTCGAGACAGGAGCTGGAATCAGCGCCCCGTGAAGCAGCCCGGGGATACCTTGGCTGTCGGCGATGCCGGTATCAAACGGGAAGGGTGAATACAGTTGCCTACCGCCGCTCGTGCGGGGGCCGGCGAAGGCGCGCTCCACGGCTGCAGCCTGTGCCGCGGTCAGGCAGCCGAGGCCGTTATTCTTGCCGCCGCATACCAGCGTTTTCGGATCGAACTTGCAGGCGCTGGCGTTGAACACCAGCCCGTCCGGGAGCCCGTCGTTCGCATCGCAGGCGTTGCGCACACCCTCTACAACCGCTTGCTTCTGCGCGCTGGACAGTGCCTCCCGCGTCGCCGGTTGCCCCTTCGCATCGCGCGGCGCCACCTGGTTCAACTGCACGCTCACCCAGTCCGTGCCAAGAACGGCATGGTTGGCGCGCATGGCCGGCGCACCCGCGATGACGCCGTCGAATTCCATCGGGTGCCGCTGGGCCGCCTGCATTGCCTCGCGGCCGCCCGTCGAACATCCGGCGTAGTACGAGCGGGCGACCGGTTGGCGGTAGTGCTGCGCGACGATGGCTTTGGCAACGGCTGTCACGCGGTCCACCGCCCGGTACGCGAAGTCGAGCGACGCCTGCTGATCGACGACGAACCCAGTGTCGAAGGCGTTGGCTGAACGATGTCCGGAATCCGTGCTGACGACTGCGAACCCTTTGCCGAGCGCGGGCATCTCCCCGACGGGACCGGCGCCGATTGGCGCGCCGACTTGTCCGTTGAATCCACTGCCGCCCTGAAACAGCAGCCGCCCGTTCCACGTTCCGGGGAGGGCCAGCGCGAAGCCGATTCCGTATCGCTGACCGCCGACACCCGTACGGCGATCGAGCACAGCGTCGACACGGCAGTAGGCAGGCAGCGTGACTGCTGGCGCCGGAGTGAACGGTCCGGGAGCCGGAGCCGGGCCGGCCGGAATCCACAGGGCGGTCATCTCGCTGATGACGAATCCTGTCAGCTGCAAATTTCGCAGCGCGGCGCACTCGGTGGGACCAGACACAGCCGGCTGCGCCCAAGCCGATGAGGCCGTGCAGACCAGAACGAGGGCGAGCAAAACGATTCTGGTCATCGGCTTCTTACGTTCGGTTGATGTCATTCGCATCTCAGCGCAACCATCGGGTCCACGTACCGCGCGCGGCTGGCCGGAACGTATGACACGAACAGGCCGACCAGCAGGAGTACACCGGCGACGCCGGCGAACACGAGCGGGCTGGCCGATTCGACGCCAAACAGCAGCGCCGACAGGAATCGCGTCGATGCCGCCGCCGCTGGAATGCCCATCGCAAGTCCGGCGAGCGCGAGCGCCATGCCGTGCCGAAACAGCAGACCGAACACGTCGTGACCGCTGGCGCCGAACGCGAGCCGCACTCCGATCTCGCGGATGCGGCGGCTCATTGCGTGTGAGAGCACACCATACGTCCCGACCGCCGCAAGGAAGACCGTGACGAACGCGAATGCCGTCAGCAGATAGGCCGCAAACCGGGGCCGTGCGATCGTCGCGCCAAGCTGCGCCTGGTAACTCTGCACCTCGCTCACCGCAGTGGTGCGATCGATTCGCGAGACGAGCCGGCTCAGCTCAGCGGCCATCGTTGAAGTCGCCGCGGCGGTCTTGATGACGACGCGAATCGATTGCGTGTCCCAGGCCTGGCTCAACGGGAGGTACACCATCGGCGGGACGTCGTCGGTCACGGTGTTGAATCTCGTGTCGCCGACAACGCCGACGATCGTGAACCACGGAAGCTGGCCGTCGGCGCCGATCATCGGCTGACGGCTGTCGGTAAACCGGATGCGCGCCCCGATCGGGCTGGCGTCGCCCCATCGTCCGCGCGCGGTGCGCTGGTTGATCAGCGCCACGCGTGGACTGGCGGGGCCGTCGGCGTCCGTAAACCCGCGTCCTTCGACGACCGGCGTTTCCATCGTCTCGAAATATCCGGGTGTCACCCCCAGATATGTCGCGCCGGCCGTCATCTCGCTCGCCGGGCGTCCTTCGATCTGAAACACCGTGCCGAACAATCCCCGGTCGAACGGGATCGCGTTGGCCAGCGCGGCCGATTCCACGGCCGGCGCCCCGCGCAGTGCCTCGAGGAGCTGGCGTTGGAACCCGTAGCGCGAAGCAGGTGTGCGCTCGGCGTACCCTGGCGGCGACGCGCGCGCGATAACCAGTCGCTCGAGACGGAAACCGGGATCCACTGCGAGGAGATTCCAGAGGCTCTGCAGGAGGAGTACGGCCGACGTCGCCAGGACGACGGCAAACGCGAACTGCATCGAAGCGAGCACGCTCGAGACGTGACGTTCGCGCGCCTCGACGACGACGCCGCCGGAGCCGCGGGCCAGAAGCCCGCGACCCGCACGGGACGCGCGAAGGGCAGGCAGGAGGCCGAAGGCGAGCCCTGCGACAGCCGAGACGACGACCGCGAACGTGACGATGCGTGCATCGAGTCCGATCTCTTCGATCCGCGGGAGATCGGAGGGCAACACGCGAAGGAGCAGGCGCAGCGACAGCATGCACAACAGCACACCGGCCACGCCCGACGCGACGCTGATCGTCAGGTTCTCGACGATCACCTGGCGAGCCAGCCTCGCGCGGTGTGCGCCAAGTGCGGCCCGCGTGACCATTTCGCGTTCGCGCGCCAGACCGCGGGCGAGCAGCAGGTTGGCGACGTTGACGCACAGGACCAGCAGCACAACGCCAATGGCCGCGAGCAGGACGAGGAGGACACGCCTCGAGCCGCCGACGATCGATTCGGAGAGCAACTGCACGTCGGCATCCCGTCCATAGGACTCAACGAACTTGCCCCACGGGATGAGCGCACGAAAGCCCGGCATCAGCGTGCGCAGCTCCGATCGCGCCTGTTCGACGCCGTAGCCGTCGCGAAGCCGGCCAATCATCGTCGCGACGTTTCCGGCCCAGAAGTCCGCCGGGTCGATGTTGTGTGGAAACCAGAGCGCGATGTCTCGCGATGGAAAGTGAAATCCCGGCGGCATGACGCCGACGACCGTGTGCGGGACGCTTTCGATCACCAGTTCACGTCCGATGACATCGCCGCTGCCTGCGAAATGCTCCCGCCAGACGCCGTTGCTGACGATGACCACGCCATAGGTGCGCCAGAAGGTGCCGCCGTGGATTCCTGGTCCGGAGGTCCGCATGTCGTTCGCGGTAAATCCCCGGCCCATCACCGGCTGCACGTCGAGGATGTCGAAGAGGTCGGCCGTCACCCCGGCTGCCGGGAGGCGGGCCGGGCGTCCACCGAGGTCGAGGGTGACGTCCCGCGGCGCCGGATAGTACGCGGCGACGTCCATCGTTCGTGCGCGCTGGCGCAGCAGCGCATACTCGCCGCGAAGATTATTCGTCGTGAGCCGCACGAGCCGGTCCGGCTGCCGGTAGGGCAGGGGCTTGAGAAGGACGCCGTCGACGATGGCGAAGAGGCTGGTCGAGGCCGCGATGCCAATCACGAGTGTCAGCGCAATCAGCGTCCAATAGCGTGGCTGCCGGCGGAACTGTCGCAATGCGAAACGCACATCGTCGAGGGCATCAGCCGCATATCGCCGCACGTCCACACTCCTGTTTCGATGAAAGTCCGACAACTAATACGGAGGCGGGTATCGATCGGAGGCACGTCAAACGCTGTGCCAGAAGGACGGTCTGTCGGCTTCGCGTCTTTCTTGGACGGTTACCGAGGGGGCGCGTCAGGCGGGCGAACCGATTGTGCGGGTGTGGGACGCTGCCGTCCCGCCGGCGAACACGCGAGTGTCGACAATCATTCGTGGCGGAGTGCCGCCAGAGGATCCATCAGTGCGGCCCGGCGCCCGGGAACGAATGCGGCGGCGGCGCCGATGACGACCGTCACGCCAGCGATGGCCAGCAGCGCCACGGGGTCGAGGTTGGGACGATACACCGAGATGCGTCCGATCCCGATGTCTCCGCCTCTCGTGTCGATTGCCATAGGGAGCACACGGATTCGCCCCTCAGAAGGTTCTGCGCACGCGAGACCTGTGAAGAGCGCGCTAACTAAACTAATGTGCAAGTTGTTCGGAGTCGTGCGGCTGCAGCGTCGGCAGCCAGATCGTCAGGATGCTCGAGTGCTCGCCGGTGGCGATGGCAAAGCGGCCGTGCCATTCGCGAGCCAGCCGGTGGGCGGCGGCGAGGGCCACGACGGGGATCGCCTGATCGCCGTCGGCGCTCAGATCTTCCGAACCCGCCCTCTCCGTCCAGCTGACCGGCGCGGCAACGTGATCCTGGCTAATCGCCAGGCCGATCTCCTCGGCGTCGCTCACCGTGACCGACAGCGTCACCCGAGCGTTCTGCACGCCCTCGACGGCCGCGAAGGTGATGAGCAGCAGGACCAGAACTGTGTTGGCGAGCAGCGTCTCGTCGCCGGCGCACGTCGCGTCGGCGACGGCCGATCGCGTGGTCAGCGCGATGCTGCGCAGGCGCCGCTCCGATTCGAGCGCTTGAACCACGCGCTGGACGACAGCGTTCGTCGAGACGGCGGTTATCGGCGGCAACAGGTCACCGCGAAGGAAGCGGAGCAGCTGGAGCAATCCGCCTGCGCGGGCTGTTTCCGCGCGGACGACGTCGAGCGCCGCAATGCGCAGCAGTCCGGTTGATTGCGCCAGCAGCGGCACGCACGCCTCGGCGGCTGCGAGTGAGCGTGCGACGGCATCGAACGCCGCGGCCTCCGGCGGCGACGCGTCGGCCGCCTCAGGGACGAACGGGACTGGCGACCGCGGTGGCTGGACGACTTCGCGCGGCCCGGCATCATCAGCGAACCGCGGACGTCTGGGAGTTGGGAGCTGGACGCTGGGCGTTCGTGCCGCGGGCGTTTCGCCGATCATCGCGGCCTCGAGAATGTTGGCGAGCGACGCAAGATCCGACGGCAGTTCTTCCCGGGCCGCCGCGTGCTCTTCAGTGAGCCGGACGGCCTCTTTCGGCAGACCGACCCGCCTGCCGGGGCCCTTAGCGGTCGGTTTGTGCTGGGCCATGCGTGTGTCGAACCGTGGCGCGAACCCTTCGGGTTCGCGTGGCGAGCCTCAAAGGCTCGCCCCACGAAATCCACGCTACATGCATGTAGCAGATGCGCTAGTTCGGGCTGCCCAATCGAATAGCAATGAGCTTTACGTAGCGGACCGGGACTCCTGCCCGGCGTGCGGGTTCGTATTTCCAGGCCATCGCCGCCTTCACCAGCTGCGGGTCGTAGCTCGGATGAAATGGTTTCCGGAGAATGGCGCTGACGACGTCTCCAGACTCGTTGATCGTTACTTCGAGAATGGCTTCCGGCTGCCAGGCACCCGGTCGCGCGCCTTGCGGCACGTTCCACTGCGGGAGCAGCTGCCGGACCGTGACGGGCGGGACGACGTCGGCATCCCCGTCCCGGTAGACCGGTGGTCCGGATCGCGCGGGCGGCGGGGCGTTGGCCAGCGCGGCCGCCCCACTCGCGGGCGTTACCGAAGCGGCCTGCATCTGCGCCACCACGGTGGCGGGGGCGGTGGCAGCCGCGAATTCCACTTTCGGCGCGCGCGCCCTGCTGAGGTCGCGGAATCCTGACGCGACCAGGCGCAGATCGTTCAGCGCCGGGGTCGGCGCAATGAGCGGGTCCTCGAGCAGTTTCAGCACGCGGTCGAACTGCTCCGTGGCATCGCCGTCCTGCTTGTCGAACGCGGCCTTGGCGGCGTTGTACTCGCGCTGGACTATTCCCGTCAGCAGCGACTGGCGGATGTCCCTGAACATGGCGCGCACGCGCGGCGACGCCTGATCCGTGGACAGCTGGTAGAAGGGGTCGGCGTTGACCATCGACTCGATGGTGACGCGCGCGTCGCTTTTCCGGTCGAGCGCGATCAGGCAGAAGAGGCGGTACTCGTTGGCCTCGACCTTCGTGGCGCCGTTGGACTCATCGGCAATCCGCTCCAGCGCCGCCAGCGCTTCGTCGTAAGCGGCCGATCGGTAGAGATCCTTGGCGCGGGCGAGCGATTCGTCGCTCGCGGCAGCGACCGTGCTCACAGCCAGTACGATGATGGTTGCAAGTAGAGAGCTGCAGCGCACGGCGATCATTGTTACACCTCGCACGTGTGGGTGAATGATTCGTCTTGTCGCGGTGAAGGCATCGTAGCGTGACCTCGCGTGCGACGCAAGAGAAATGCTTCGTTGTGCGGCTGCGACGCGCGGTCTTTTGTGTATCATGCGCGAAGGCGGTCGTGCTGGAACTCCCTGAACTCGAACAGCGCCTCTCCAACCTCCAATCGCAGGTCGAACGTCTCTGGAAAAAGGCGGAAGCCAACGTGCCGCCGATCGAGCAGCGGCTCGCCGCGATGGCGGACCAGTACGCCGAGTACCTGAAGCGGTGGGCCGCCACGGTCGAACGGCATACGCAGGCCGTTGCGCAGCTCGAGGCGTACGCGAGCGAGTGGAAGGACGCCAGCAGCCGCGTGCAGCAGGAGACCGCTGACAGGCTGCAGGAGCTCGAGACGACGATCGAACGAGAGTGGGACACCCTGAAGCGGATGCAGGAGGAACCGATCCGCGAGCTCCGCGAACAGGCGGAGAGCCTCAACCAGGTATCGCTCGCCATGGCCAGCGCCTCGCAGCAGGGTGTCGAGCGTGCCGAGGCCCGATTTGCCGCATTCGAAACCGAAGTCCATCTCCGCCTGAACGAGCTGACCCGCGAGTTGACCTCAGCCGTTGCAGAGATGAAAGCCCGGGTCGATCGTCAGGCCGCGGCACGCGACCAGTCGGCTCAGTGGTCGCTCGACGAGGTGACGAGGCTGCACGGGCAGCTTCGTGATGGTGCGCGCGGAAGCGGCCAGATTCCACACACCATCGAAAGCTCTCCGGTGACTGGTCCGCGCGAGCTTCCGCCGCCGGCGGCGGACGCACCGGAACGCCGGGAACAGGGCCGCGTCACGCTCGGTGGCCGTCCGCTGCACGACGATGTCAGGGTGCGCGAAGGCGGGATTCCAATGAAATGGGCCGCGGCCCTGCTTGGTGCTGTCGTGCTTGTTGCCGGTATTTTCGGCTGGCGGCTGCAGGATCAAGTCAGGACCGCCGGCGAACGCGCGCGCATCGCCGAACTGCGGAGTAATGTGGTGGCCACCGAAGCCGCCCGCCAGGCGGAGGCTGTCCGTGCGGAAACCGCCGAGCAGGCGGCGCAGGCGCGCGAGATGGTGCTGCAGACACAGAGAGTCTCGGCGGTGATGGCGGCACCCGATCTGATTCGCTTCCGTCTTGCCGGCAGCGATGGGGCGTCGGGCCAGGCGCTCGTCAGCCGCTCACAGGGGCTGATCGTCAGCGGATCGCGACTGACCGCAGCCCCACCGGATCACGCCCTCGTCGCCTGGCTGTTGACGCCGACGACGCCCGTGAGAGTTGGAACGCTGTCGGAATCGGGGGATGGATCGGCGATGCTCGTCGAGCAGACGCCGGCCGTGCCGCGTCGCATCGTTGGCGTGTGGGTCACGGCGGAACCATCGGAGAGTGCGGAGACGCCGTCCGGTACCCAGGTACTGAGCAGCGTGATTGCCGCGGCTCCCGCTCCACCGGCTGCCGACGCGCAGCCCTGAGCTCCTCGCCACGACCGTTTTCGCGGACCTGACAAGGTCCGCGCCACGATCCTCGGATTGCGAAGTTACTTTTCGAAAGACTGGCTGACGCGCCCCGGCGTGTCGGCCCGGACCGTGATCCGTTGACGCCGCTCACCCAGGTCGGGATGACGGAACACGACGTCGTGTTCGCCGACCGCCACGCTCAGGTTTGCCAGCGGGGTTTCGCCGATGGGCCTGCCGTCGATCGACACTTCCGCCCACGGCTGCGCGTTGATGCTGACGCGACCCGATGGAATCGTCACGTCCACCCTCGTGATCTGTCCGGCGAGGAACGTCACCTGGCGGCGCATGTTGATGCCGAGGGCGGTGTTGATCAGTTCGAGTTGATACGTTCCGGCCGTTGCGACGATCGGTCCGTCGGCCGACGACCCCAGCACGCGGTCGCCTTGCAGCACCTTCAGCTCGACGGGCGCGGAGATGCGCACGCCGCCCGAACGTTGATTGCTGGCGGCCGCTTTGATCGGATCTGGTGCGGCATCCTGCGGCGGTGCTGCCGCCGGAACGACGGGGGCGGCTGCGGCAGCGAGTATGACTGGGGGAGCCGCGGGTTCAGCGGCTGGAGCTGGCGGTGCCGGTGCGGCGGCGGTCACGGCCGGGGGCGGCTGACGCAGCAGCAGCGCCGTAATCACGCCTCCTTCGAGGAGCGCGATGGCGGCAAGCGCCGCGGCAATCCACGGTGACACCGGCGGAGCCTTGAACGTGGTGAGCTTTTTCGCGACGCCAGCGCCGCCTCGGGCTGCCGGCTGCGCCGGCGCGGCCGGCTTCGCGGCTGGTGGAGGAACGGGCGGCAGATCCGTCCGCCGGTTCTCCGACGGCACGAGTGCGGGCCGCACCGGCGGCGGCACGCTGACAACGGACAAGTCCTGGGGAGCAGGAGCGTTTTGCATGGGGGCTACCTGTCCAGCCGCGTGTTTCGCGGGTTGAAGTGACCGTTTGAGCGGCATCTCGAATTCGCCAATGAGTTGATCGAATGCCGACGCAGGCGACTCCGCGGGCACTTCGCGAAGGTCGGCATATGCGTCCGCCGCCGTGCCATACGAGCTGGTTCGCAGCTGCAGCGCCCGTTCCAGCCAGTAACGGAGCCGGTCGCTGCCCAGCCCCGCTTTCGTCACCGCGCCTGTCCAGTGATCGAGAAGATCCGGAAGCCGATCCTTCAGGTCGAGCGGCGTGAGCCGCCGGCCGAGGAGCATCTCCAGCGTCACGACGCCAAGCTGAAACACGTCCGTGCGCGCGTCGAGCTGGATCGCGCCGGTTGCGGTCGGAGCGGAAACGAGCCCGAATTCGCGCCACAACTGCGACGCGGACAGATTGAGCCGGCGCAGTGCCGACCCGAGGACGTGTTCCACGACGCACACACGTCCGCCGGTCGTCACAACGATGCGATCAGGAGTGATGGCGCTGTGGGTGATGTCCTCACCCTTGGACTGCAGCACCGTCAGCGCCTGGATGATCTGCGTGACGATGCCGGTGACGAACGCAGGGTGGAGGCCGCGCCGCGGCCCCGGCCTCTCGAAGAACGCCGACAGGCGCTTTCCGGGCACGTGCGTGGAAACGAGCGCCAGCGCGCCATCGCCATCGAGGCGCTCGACCGCGACGATCAGTGGGAACGCGTGGTCGGGGATGCGCCCAACCTTGCGCACGCGCTCATGAAGATCGTCCTCGAAGCCATCGATCGTCGTCAGCGAGGGATAGAAGCGGAGCAGTTCCAGTGAGTCGGTCTCGGTGTTGTCGAACATCAACAACCGATCGCCGAAGCCGTCGACGAGGCCGGGTGTGTACCAGCTGGCCAGGCCGTCGGCGGCCGCTGCCGCAGCGCGCGAGCTCTGAGGTTGAATCACAACCAGCGTTTGTCAGTCATCAGATACACATGGCACACGGTCGGTACGCAGAGCGAACCGCAGGCCTTTCAAATCGTCGTGTGTGCGAATTAAGGGAGAGCGTTGCGCTAAAAGCGCTTTTCAGCATTGTCCACGAATTGACAGGCCAGTCAAGTTGGATAGTTGGATAGATGGTAGTTCGTAGCGCGCACCATCTAGCGACGAGGGTGCACAAGGCGCAACGGTGTGTGGCGGCGTTCGAGGTCTACTGCGGTCTCGGTAAGCGATCGGCGATCGGTGGTGAAATGTTCGAGCGTCCAGCCATCGACGACGAGCGCCTGTTCGACAGCGGCCTGGTGAAGCGTCGCGTCCATCGCCTCACCAAATCGCGAGTGGCTGAAACGGCTGCCCGGTCCGTACACGCCAACCGACGTCCCGTCGATCACGATGCGGACGGACTCGGAGCCGCGGACGAACAGCCAAGCTTTCGTGGAACCTGAAGCGGAAGTCAAACCTGTCTATTGTACGGGCTCGACCCCTCCTTTAATACCAGTCGCGCTGCGCACCGGGCCAGGTGCCGCGCGCCCAGACGCCTTTCTGCACCTCGCGGATGAGCCCGGACGAGGCAAGCCGCTCCAGGATCCGCTGAGCCGCCTCGAAAGGAACGCCGAGCCATTGCTGCAGGGTGCTCACAGACAGCGTCACGCTTGGATTCTGAACGATTCCGTCGATGACCCGCTGTACGACCGCCGCCCGACTCTTGATATCACGACGTTCGGTTCCCACGGGTTTTATGCCTCCCCCGAAAAAAGGAAGGCAAGTAAGGTGCCGTGCAGGCCCCAGGAGTCGGGCTTCAGGCCTCAGCAGTGGCAGCGGGCTCGAAGGCCAGCCGTTTGCGGAACTCGCGCCGGAGCAGCAGCAGATTCAAGCCGAGCTGAACGAACATCCCGGCCACCGAGATGTACCAGACCCAGAGCAGCGCAAAACCTCGGGCATTCGCGAGCAGAAGCACTGGAACAGCGATCAGCACAATGCGGAAAGCGGAAGTTATCAGGGAGGGAATCGTATTGCCCATCGCCTGGAACATGCTCGAGCTGACGAAGATGACTCCCGACGCCACGAAGTTCCACGCGATCACGTGCAGGTACTCTTCGCCCACGTGGATGACGGCCGGATCCGGCGAGAACACCTGCACCATGCGGGCTGCGGCGAGCCACACGGCAATTGCCAGCACGAGCATTCCGCCGGCAGCGAGTAACGCGGCAGTTCGAAATGTTTCACGCACTCGTCCAGCCTGTCGCGCCCCGAAATTCTGCCCGGCTACCGGGCTGACCGCGAACCCGAGCGCAACGACCGGGAGGAAACAGGCCTGGACGATGCGGAGGCCGATGCCGAATCCAGCCTGCGCGGACGCGCCAAACGGCCGCGAGACGGAATACACCAGCACCATATAGAAGGCCATCATCGCAAACTCGGCCCCGGCCGGCAGGCCGATCTTCAGCATGCCCGACCAGAGGTCGAGGCGCGGCTGCCACTGGCGGCGGTGGAACTTCAGATAGGCGTCGGCCGGCCTGAAATAGAACGCCATCCACACGACGCCGATCAGGATCGCCAGGAACGTGGCCACCGCAGCGCCGGCAACGCCCAGTGGCCGTCCGGTGCCCCAGCCGAAGATCAGCACGGGCGCCAGCACGATGTTGATGATGACTGTTGCCGTCTGGACGATCATGCCGGGGCGGAAATTCCCTGTGCCGCGGAGCGCGGCGCCCATGGCGATAAAGAGGAACGTCAACGCCTGCGACGGGATGAACCAGGCGAGATATTCGTTCGTGAGATCGCGGGTGACGGCATCGGCGCTGAGCGCCTCCGCATAGCTGCTTTTGAACGCGAGCGCCAACGCGAGAAACACGGTGCCGACCACGGTCGACAGCACTTGCGCCTGGTTGAACACCAGATTCGCGCGTTCGCGATCGCGCCGCCCGACGGCATGGGCGACCAGCGTCGTCGTGCCGACGCTGAGCATCTGCGTCGCCGCCAGCACGATGAAGAGCAGGTTGCCGCTGATACCGACCGCTGCGACGGCTTCGGTTCCAAGCCGCCCGACCCAGTACAGATCCACCAGGACATAGAGCGTCTGGAACAGCATCGTGACCAGCATGTAGCTGGTCGTCTGCAGCAGGTGCTGCGTCAGTGATCCGCTCGTCAGGTCTTTCATTGCCGGCTCGCGTTGCGCAGGAATGTCCACCAGCGGGACGGGAGGTGAGGCGCCCGGCGGCGCACGAACAGGCCGTACTCCGGCGCGTCGGCTTTCCGCCGCTCGATACGTTTGTCGAGACTGAGGCCCGCGCGCTCGAGCAGTCTCGACACCCCGCTCCACTGTACTCTCTCCACTTCGATCAGAACGGTCCGCAGCGTGTCGGAACGAAGCGTGTCCAGTGCCCCGGCCAGGACGCGATCTTCCGCCCCATCGACGTCGATCTTCAGGTGGTGCGGCTGGGGCAGGTCGAAGGCGGCAATCATCGCGTCGAGCGTCATCGCGAGCAGCGGCTGTTCGTAACGCGTGCCGGCAGCGGGCCCGCGGAACCGCCACGCCGTGGACTTCATCTTGTGACGGCTCAGTCCGGGTTCAATCCCGCGGTATGTGAAGCCGACCAGTCCGCTGCGCTCGGCGAGCGGCAGCGGCACCGGCACGACGGCGTGCTGGCAGCCGTTCAGCTGGATGTTGTCGCACAGCCGCGCGAAGTTGGCATATCCGGGTTCGAAGGCGACGACGCGCGCCTGTGAGTACTTTGCCGCCACCAGCGCAAATGTGCCGACGTTCGCGCCGACGTCGTAGAGGACCTCTCCCGGCCGGACGGCGCCGCGCAGCCACTCGACCGTCCACGGTTCTTTCGCGCACGATCGCGCGCGCCAGTTCTTCTCCGCCGGCGACGAGGCGCGGATCCAGATGTCGCAGTCGGGAAAGTCGAGGCGGACGACGTCGGTCTCGCGAGGGACCTGCTCGGCGTCCATCCTAGGCTCCTGGTGAAGACGATTACCTCTTCCGCACCGTCGAGGCGATGAGGAATCCACCGAGGGCAATGGCGCACAGTACGGTCACCCAGACCATCGCCCAGGTGATGTACCAGGGTACGCCGGCGCCGCGTTCGGCGGCGACGGGCAGCGGCAGGATCAGGTTCTGCCCGAGGATGATGACGGCAACGGCCACGCCGAACGTCACCAGTGCCGCGATGACAATGGCGACGCGGTTCACGAGAAGAACCCGATCAGGCGGCCGTTAATCGCCACGCTCGTCCACAATCCGATCGAGACGAGCGCCACGACTTTACCGATGCCACCGCCGAACCGCCCCTCGGGCGCGTATGCGACGCGCTTGCGGATGGTGAAGGTGAAGATGAGCGCGATGAGGAGCATCAGCATCTTCCACCGGAAATACGGGCTGTCGTATTCCTTCGTGGCGAGCGAAATGAACTGCGGCACTCCGGTGACGACCATCGCAACGAGACTACCGATCAGCCAGGGCCGTGCGTCGCGTGCAACGGTCGCCAGCGGCTGCTGCGAGAAGCCGCGGCCGAGCAGCCGGAGGTCGACCATGAGGAGCGATCCGGCGAGAAAGCCGAGCGACACCAGGTGAAACGCCTGGACGAGCGCGAAGATCCACGACGACTCGTTGATCGCCTTGCTCGGCCCCCAGTTGGCAATTGCGGCGAAATATTCGTACATACCCTAGTAAGTCCTAAACCAGGTGAGAGCGTAAGGGATCAGGCGGCCGGCGACGATGACGTTCGCCCACAGCAGGATGCTCAATCCGCCGGCCAGCTTTGCGCCGAACGGCGGCGTCTCTCCGGCGTCCCAGTCAACGAGCGTGTACTCCGTGATGAAGTGGAACGCGAGCGCGTTGAGCCCGGCAATTCCCATCGCCAGCATCTTCACCCAGAAGATGATGTTCGTCACATAGTTCATCGGGTTGCCCCAGACCAGCGCCAGACCGGTGGCCGCGGAGAAGAACATCGCGGCCATCTGCCACGGGAAGAGGCGGCGCTGGACCTGCGAAAACGGCGTCGCCATGTTGCCGACGCCGAGCAGACGCAGGTCCATCATGAGGATCGTCCCGGCGAACATGCACATGCTGACGACGTGCAGGACGAACACCCATGGCATCACGTACTGCGACTCGCGCAGCATGATGCTGGTCTCGCGCTCCGAGACGTATTCGAAGAAGCTCCGCAGCCAGGCGAAGTAGTCGGCTAACGCTAGGTCAAACACGCGGGCGCTCGGTTACTTGGCCGCCGCGGGAGCGGAGACCATGCAGCGATCTTCGGGCTCTTTCGGCGTGTTCCGGTACTTGTCGTGACAGTTCGCGCAGGCGTCAGAGACTTTTCCGGTGACCTCGATGATTGCGTCCTCGTTGTAGTTCTTGGCTTCCCCGAACTTCTGGACCTCGGCGCCAACAGCCGCGAGGGCCGCCGCCCATTTCTTGAAATCTTCCTGATCGTTTGGCACCGGCTGGCCGTTCTTGCACTTGCGGCCGGGAATCATGATCAGATTGGCGGTTTCCTGCAGCGCGACGCCGGCGTTGGCGATAGCGTTCCACCCTGCGTATTCCGGGATTCCGCCGTACTGCGCGGACGCGTTGCCAGCGGTGTCGCCGGGCTTGACGGGTGCGCCGGGATCGTTCGTCTGCATGTCGAAGATGGTGTTGGAGGCCGGGAACGGGATGGCCACCATCACCTGAGCAAGAGTGCCGTGAGCCGTATACGTCGGCGCGGCCGGAGCGGGTGCTTCCGCAGGCCTGGTGCAACCAGCGGCGACGAACGCCGCGACGACAATCAGTCCACACAACCGTTTCATACGAGATCTCCTCGGACTGGAGCTGGTCGGGAAGGGAAAGACTTTGGATACACGGAATGTGGCTTCCGCCTTAAAGGCGGAAGCTACGCAATGAAAATCGGGCAATTCGGCCGCGAGTCTATCGCAGGGGTTGGACCAAATTCAAATTACGTTTTTCTGACGAAACGTTCAGGTGCGCGTCACTTGGCGGCTGCTTTGCTGTGCTTGTCGGGTGGAGGTCCAACCCATGTTTCAGCGAGTCGCACAGGTCTTTGTGCTTACAGCCGTGGTCGCCGTGGCCATGCCGGTGCGGGCGTCGGCGCAGGCGGCTCCCAATCCCACTCAGCAGAGCGTCGCGACACCGCAGGGCGAGATCCCGGTATTCCGTGTGACCGTCGTCGGGCGCTCGGTGCCGGCGATCAACTACCGCCCTCGCTCCGGCGACACGCGGATCAATTTCGCCGGCACGGCGCTCATGGCGAAGGGTGAAGGGTGGGCGTCGGTCGAAGGAGAGAAGGGGGTCATCGAGATCGACGCCCGCTTCAACAAGCTCGACGCGCCGCAGCGCTTCGGCCGCGAGTACCTGACTTACGTACTTTGGGCGATTACACCGGAGGGCCGGGCCACCAATCTGGGTGAGCTTCAGCTGAACGGGGATGACGGACGTTTGCAGGTCACCACAGAGCTGCAGTCGTTCGCGCTGGTTCTCACGGCTGAGCCGTATTTCGCGGTCTCGCAGCCGAGCGACGTCGTCGTCATGGAGAACGTCGTCCGCGAGTCAGGATTCGAGCGGACGCAGGGCCGCGTCGAGACGCTCGAGGCGAAATACGAGCTGCTCAAGCGCGGGTCCTATCTGATGAACCGCGATCCGGCGCTGTTGAAGGTGAAGCCGCTGGAGCCGGGTGCGCCTCTGGATCTGGCGCAGGCGCGCAACGCCGTCGAACTTGCCCGTTTGGCGGGCGCCGATCGATTTGCGGCGGACACGTTCAACAAAGCGGTGTCGCTGCTGACCGAGGCAGAAACGCAGCGGGAGAAGGGCCGGAAGGGGAACCAGGTGCAGCAGCCGGCGCGGCAGGCGGCGCAGACCGCTGAAGACGCGCGGCTGATCGCGCTGCAGCGGCAGGAAGCCGAATTCCAGGAACAGCAGCGGCGCCTCGCGCTGCAGCGCGAGGAGGAGGCGGCGGCGCGGCTGCGGGCCGAAGAGGATCGCCGCCGCCGGGCCGAGGACGATCGGCTGCGCGTCGAGCGTGAACGCGAACGCGCCGAGTCCGAGCGGGCGGCAGCGGAACGCGAGCGGCTGGCGGCCGAACGGGCACGGGCCGATCTCGAACGCGCACGCTCCGAAGC
>JBOGIQ010000051.1:0-24297 GCA_050742535.1 Vicinamibacterales bacterium
GTGGTCAGCCCGAGATAGTTGTTCGACGAGAGATTGACGACCGAGCGGTGGTCGACCGACGTGTGGGCGCGCTGCTCGTCGTCGAGAACGCGCAGGCGGCGATAGAGCCCCTGCTCGCGCAGCGAGACCAGCTCTGCTGAAAGATATTGGAGAGGATCGGCGCGCACGGGCCGATTCTACCTGCCCTACTCCTCTGCCGGTTCGGCCATGAATTCCTGGAACACCACCTGCAGAATTGCCGCCGTCGGCACCGCGAGGATTGCGCCGACGATACCCAGGAGCGATCCGCCAAGGAGCAGCGCGATGATCACGATACCGGCGCTGACTCCGACCTGCCGTTCCATGACCTTCGGGACGAGCACGTGGTTTTCGACCTGCTGCTGGAGCAGGAAGAAGATCGCGACGGCGAGCGCGATCGTCGGCGAGACCGTCAGCGCAACGCCAACGGCGGGAATTGCCGAGAGAATCGGCCCGACGACCGGAATCATTTCCCCGAGCCCGGCAATCAGCGCGAGCACGTAGAAGTACGGCACGTTCATCAGCCACAGCGCGACACCTGCCGTCGTGCCGATGATCGCGGCGAGCGCCAGCTGCCCCGCGAGCCACGCGCTTACCTTCGACGAGATCCGGCGGCTCGCATCCTCGACGCGGCCGCGCTCCGACTTCGGAAACAGGGCGAGGAAGTTCCTGAACATCCCGCGGCTGTCGAGCAGCAGGTAGAAAGCCAGGATCAGAATCGTGAGGAAGCCGAACACGCCGCCGACGAATCCGGATATCGCGCCGACAACGGTCGACACGGCATCGGGTCCGCTTCCGCCCGCCGCCTGTTGCACCGCCTCTCCGACCGACAGCTTGTGGGTGAGCAGGCCGCGCGCCATCAGCCATGTCTGCGCGCTGTCGAGCAGCCCGGGTATCGCCGTCCAGAAGGCTCGTGCCTGTTCGATGAGCGGCGGCATCACGAGCACGGCGACGAGGACGAGCACGACCGCCAGCAGAAGGTAAACCTCGAGAATCGCCACCCAGCGCGGCAACGGTTTCGTACCTCTGATGCGCCGCCGCTCGAGACGCGTCACGACTGGCGACAGGCCAATCGCGACGAGTGCCGAGATGTAGATCAGGAGGAGAGCGCCGCGCACCAGATACGCGGCCCAGAGAAGCGCGACGGTGAGTGCAAGACCAGCGAGCGCATATCGAATGAGCGCTCGCGGGTCGGAAGCCGCCACTTAGTTGCGTCGCAGATAGTCGCCCGTGAACGCCGCCATGTCGGAATAGATTACGGCCAGCTCACGCGGGTCCGCGAGGAAAACGATCCGGAGAAATCCTTCCTCCGGCCGCATGCCGAAGCCCGACCCGTGCACGCAGAGGATGCCGGTCTCGCGCAGCAGCGCCAGCACGTAATCCTCGTCCGTCTTGCCCGGCGGCAGCGCCACGGACGGCAACACGTAGAACGCGGCGCGCGGGGCAACGCACGAGACGCCGGGAATGGCGTTCAGCATTTCAGCCGTCAGCCGGCCGCGCTCCGCCAATGCCTTGCGGAAGGCGGGCTGGTGCGACCGATCGCCCGTCAACGCAGCGACGATCGCATACTGCATCGGTCCCGGGCTGCACAGCCGGCCGTCGGCGAGCTTCTTGATCGCGGCCAGCGCGTCGTCCAGGCGCCGAGTCGGGCTGACGACGAGCCACCCCGCGCGCCAGCCGGGCGCGAGATACGCCTTCGACAGGCTGGACAGCGAGATGATCGGTGCGTCCGGTTCCAGCGTGCCGAGCGGAGGAACCGAGCCCTCGAATCCCAGATCGCCGTAGACCTCGTCGGCCAGAATCGTCAGATCGTGCCGCTCGGCGAAATCAATCAGCGCGCGGCGGACGGATGCGGGATACATCGTCCCGGTCGGATTGTTCGGGTCGATGACGACCAGGACTCGCGTGCGGTCGGTAACCAGGCTCTGCAGCGAGTCGAGATCCGGCAGCCAGTCGCGCCGCGGGTCCGTACGGTAGTAGCGCGGCACGGCGCCGATCTTGGCCAGCACCGCCGTGTAGAGCGGATAAGTCGGGAGCGGAACGAGGACTTCCTCGCCTTCGTTCACGAGCGCGTTCAGCGCCAGCTCGATCGCTTCCGATGTGCCGGTCGTTATCAGCACCCGATCCGGTGACACACCGACGCCACGCTGCTGATAGTCGGCGGCCACCGCCTCGCGGGCGGGCGCGATACCGGCGGACGCCAGGTAGCCATTGTGGCCGTCCCGCATCGCGGCGACGGCCGCTTCAACGATGTGGGGAGGGGTCTGGAACCCGAAGGCGACCGGGTCGCCGATGTTCAGGTACCGGACCGTCATGCCGCGCGCCTCGACGGCACGGGCTTCGGCCACGATGTTCCGGATCGCGTAGGAAAACCGGTGAACGCGCGAAGCGACCGGTATGGCTCGACCGCTTTCTGTGGTTTGTTTCAAATGGCGAGGATCCCTGGAGCCCATCTTACACGTGCGCTGGGGGCCGATTGGATGGGAGGCATTCTGCCCAGGCCGAAACCGGACTTTTTACAGCGGAATGCGGCAATGATGAAGTTTTTACACTGATCTTCGGTCCCCGAGCGGCGCCAATAGCGTGATTCACCGCGTAAGTCGTTGATCACGCTGGCTAACGGCCAATGGCAAGCGCATTGAAACAGCCGGCGGCGTGACGACGCGCACGCTGATTCCGACGGTCCTCGGCATACTGCTGGCGACCACCCTCTCCGAGACCCCGGCGTCGGGTGCGGCAGAGGCACAGGACCAGGTGACGTTCCGCGGCGGGGTGGATCTGGTCACCGCCACGGTCTCGGTGCGCGACCGGCGTGGGCGGGTCATCACCGATCTCAAGCAGACCGACTTCGAAATCATCGACGACGGCGCGCTGCGAAAGATTCAGACATTCGAGTCGGGCGAGTCTCCGGTGAGCCTCGCGATACTGGTGGACATCAGCGGCAGTATGGCGGTTGGCGGCAACATCGAGCGCACCCGGACCGCGGTCACCGTGGCAATGGCGGCGCTTCGCAACGGATCCGACGAAGCCGCGCTGTTCACCTTCGACTCCAAGCTGCAGGAAATCGTGACCTTTACGTCCGACCTTGCCCGCCTGCGGCGCGTGCGCCTGGAGGGAAAGCCCTGGGGTCAGACGTCGCTGTTCGACGCGGTGGCCGAGACGGCGCGTCTTGTCGCCGATCGGCCGAACCGGCACCGGGCGGTCTTTGTCATCACGGACGGCGTGGACACGGGCAGCCGTCTGAAACCGCCAGAGGTTTCAGCCATTGCGAGCGCGATCGACGTGCCGGTCTATCTGTTGACGGTGGTGAACCCCGTCGATCACCCGGGCGGAGATTTTGGCGTGCTGACGGACGCGAAAGTCGCGGAGTCG
Source organism: Vicinamibacterales bacterium (assembly GCA_050742535.1). Lineage (GTDB taxonomy): Bacteria > Acidobacteriota > Vicinamibacteria > Vicinamibacterales > UBA2999 > Gp6-AA40. Next base: position 3,391 of record JBOGIQ010000051.1, read on the forward strand.
GCGACTCTCGCCGACCTGGCACGCTGGACAGGCGGCGACATGCGGGTCGCGAGCATGCCTGAGCACACGGCGGAGGCCATCGTCGACCTGTTTTTTGAGCTTCGTCACCAGTACTTGATCAGCTTCGAGCCGGGAGAACGGGAGGGCTGGCACCCGCTCGAGATTAGGGCCCGAAAGAACGACCTTATCGTTCGCGCGCGCAGCGGCTATATGGCCGGGCGGCCGCGTCCCAGCTAATAACGTGAGTCGAGTATACAGAGGAGAAAACACGATTATGCGTAAGAGCCTTGTTGCTGCATCCCTGCTCGCGCTGACCGTCGCCGTGGCGCCGGCGTGCGCGACAAAGAAATTCGTCCGCACCGAGGTTGGCGGGGTCAATCAGAAGGTCGACACGCTGACTGGCACGGTTGAAGAAACCCAGGAGCGCACGCGTCAGAACACCGAGCGCATCGGGGTCGTCGATCAGAAGGCCGAGGCCGCCGGCAAGGCTGCGGCGGGCGCCCAGAACAGCGCGGACGCGGCAGGCAAAGCCGCTGCTGCTGCGAACGAGCGCGCGAACCAGGTTGGAACCCAGCTCGGCGGACGCATCGACGAAGTCGTAGCATCTTCGCGCCGCCTCGTCTATGAAGTGACGCTCAGCGAAGATCAGGGCAACTTCAAGTTCGGAGGCACGGATCTTCCGGACACGGCGAAGGCCCGGCTCGACGAGATCGTCACGTCTGCGAAGGCGGATCCGAAGGGGATCTACATCGAGATCGAGGGTCACACGGACAACGTTGGCAACCCGGCGTTCAACGAGAAGCTCGGAATGGAGCGCGCCGAAGTCGTGAAGCGGTACCTCTACGAGCAGCATCAGGTTCCGCTGCACAAGATCAACGTGATCAGCTACGGCGAATCCAAGCCGGTTGCGCCGAACAACACGCGTGACGGCCGCGCGCAGAACCGCCGCGTCGTCGTTCGCATCCTGTCGTAGCTTCCGCCTTAAGGCGGAAGCTACTTAGCCGAACAGGGCACCCGCACCCGCGGGTGCCCTTTTTTTGTGCCCGGTTTGGGCTCAGCTGCGCCCGTTTGCCTCCACAATGCACATTCGAATTCAGCGCTGATGGCTGTTTACGAATGGATGGTCGCCGCCTACTTTGCGGCGTTGATGCTGACGGCGTGGCTACTCCCGCTGTGGACGAAGCCGCGGCTTCAGGCCAGCGCGCTCGGCATTGCGGTCTTGCTCACGGTGTTCGCCGTCACTCCGTTCGCGCCGCAGAGGTTCCGCGAATGGGTGCCGATTGCGTATCTGATCGCGGGATATTGGATGCCCGCGCTCCTCGTTCCGCCGGCCGCGGGCCGGCGCTTCGAGGACTGGCTCCGCAGAACCGACGTCCGCTTTCGGCCGGTCCTGCCGGCAGTTCCGCAGACACTCAGGCCTGTGGCCGAACTGGGATATCTCCTCTGTTATCCCATGGTGCCGCTGTCGTTCAGCGTTGTCTGGCTGGCCGGCGGCAGTGAGGACGTCCAGCGCTTCTGGCTGGCGGTCCTCCTGTCTGGCTACGCGTGCTACGTGACCTTGCCATGGCTCGTCAGCCGGCCTCCTCGGCTTCAGCCGGGTCAGGTTGCACGCACCGGCGCGCTGGAGAAGCTCAATGCGCATGTGCTGGGCCGCGTCAGCCATCGCCTCAACACGTTTCCAAGCGGGCACGTCGCTGTCGGCGCGGCAGCCGCGGCCAGCGTTGCGGTGGTTTCCGTTCCCGCTGGTGCCGCGCTCGCCGCCATCGTCGCGGCGATTAGCGTCGGAGCCGCCGCCGGCGGTTATCACTATGTGATCGATGTTGTTTCGGGGTTGGCGATCGCGGCCGCCGCGGTCGTCCTGGCAGGAATCCCGTAGGGTACATGTGCGTGCGTCGCGGCGGGGACGCGACGCACACACCCCCAGCACTGCATGGCGACATGCCAAACAGGGCCAGGTGTGATCGGGGGAGCACGAAACAGACCACTCGCAATCCAAGGCAGCACAACGACTTACATCCGCCGTCCCGACGGTGTCCTTACGGGGCCGGAAAGCTCTTTCGCGTACCGGCAAAATCGACGCGCGTTCCGTCCACTAGACTTATCGCCGAATGGAGCTTGCTGGACGGGTCGCCCTCATCACCGGAGGGCGGAGAATCGGCGCCGTGGTGGCGACCGAGCTGGCGCGCGGCGGCGCTGATATCGCGCTCGCCTACCGGCGTTCGCGCGCCGAGGCGGAAGAGACTGCGGATAGTATTCGTGCGCTGGGCCGGCGCGTGCTTCTCATCCAGGCGGATCTTTCGAGCCCTGCCTCATGCGAGCGCGTCGTGGATGACACCGTCGATGCCTTCGGCCGTCTCGACGTGCTGATCAACATGGCGTCGAGGTACGTCGCCAAGCCCGTGGACGAACTGACACTCGAGGACTGGAACAGCCAGCTTGCCGTCGACCTCAGCGCCAGCTGGCTGTGCGCGCGCGCCGCGATTCCGCACATGCGCCGGCTGCGCGGCGGCCGCATCATCAATTTCGCCGACTGGGTCGCGCGAAGCGGACGGCCACGGTACACAGGCTACCTGACATACTACGTGGCGAAGGCGGGAGTGATCGCGCTGACCGAAGCGCTGGCTCTCGAGCTGGCGCCCGATCAGATTCTGGTCAACGCGATCGCCCCGGGTCCGATTGTGGCGCCCGAGTCCGTGTCTGATGAGGAGTTTGCGAAGGTCGAGGACGCGACACCGCTCGGCCACTGGGGCGGCGAGAACGAGATAGCCAAGGCCGTGCTCGCACTCGTGGACGGCGATTTCATCACCGGCGAAACCATTCGCGTCGACGGCGGACGGCATCTGAAGTAGATCGCCGGCCGCTAGGCGGGCCTGACGCGGTGCGCGTCGTCGATCTCATATGTCCTGATTTTTTCCTGCGCCGGACCGCACTTGACTTCGCCGGTCTGCACGTCGAATTGCGATCCATGCCACGGGCACTGGACCGTGCCGCAGATCAGCGCGCCGTCCGACAGCGGTCCGCCTCTGTGCGTGCACCGATCCTGGAAGGCGGCATAGCCATCTTCGGTGCGCGCCACGACGATTCGTGCCTCGTCCACATGGACAAGCTTCATCTGGTTGACACCCAGAGGCGCAGCCGCCGAGGTCAGCGCGCGGCTGCCGGCGTGTGCCCGCTCTTCCTCCTGCCAACGTCCGGCATTCGCGTAGCGATGATCGATTGCAATCTGGTTCCGGTAGACGAGTGTTCCGCCGAGAAAACCTGCAACCGACATGACCGCGGAACCGAGTCCCTGGAGGAGGAACGATGCCGTCGGACGGCGGCCGTTTCGCTCCAGCAGCCAGCTCGCTGTAAACAGTCCCAACCCCGTCGTGTTCAACAGCGCATGTTTTCGCGCCCGATCCTTGCCTGAGCTGTGCGGCGGCACGACGGCGAGGTAGTCGATGATGCCCGGCACCGCCGCGACCAGACCGGCGACGATGCCCGCAGGGATGAGGTACCCGGCGACGTCGCGCAGCTCACGTTTTTTTGACGCCGCTGCCGCAGCGCTGAAGCCGAACGCGCCGGTGAGAAACGCGAACGGGTAAACAATCAGCATCGGATGGAGTGGGTGTGATTTGAACGAAGCCCGGCTCTTCATGCTGCCCCGAGGTGCAAACACAAGACCGGACGAGGCTCAGCGGCGCACGCTGGTCCACTAATATCTTCGCGTGCCTCAACTGACGTTCCTCGGCGCTGCACGGACGGTGACCGGTTCCAAGTACCTGATCGAACACGGCGGCTCACGGATATTGGTCGACTGTGGACTGTTCCAGGGATTGAAGGAGCTCCGCGAGCGAAACTGGGAACCGTTCCCGGTCGAGCCCGCTTCCATTCACGCCGTCGTCCTGACGCACGCGCACCTGGATCACGTCGGCTATCTGCCGCGGCTCGTCGCCAAAGGCTTCACCGGCCGGGTGTTCTGCACCGCCGGGACGATGGATTTGTGCCGGCTCGTGCTGCCGGATTCCGCGCGAATCCAGGAAGAGGATGCGCGCCAGGCAAACAAGCACAAGTACTCCCGCCACCATCCCGCGCTGCCGCTCTACACGGAAGTCGAGGCGCAGCGCGCGCTGACGATGCTCCAGCCGATGGGTTATCAGCGGGCAATCGAGATTGCGGCGGGTGTTTCGGTGGAGTTTCTGCCTGCGGGTCACCTTCTTGGTTCTGCGTTCGTCGTCATGCGACTTCAGGGCGGTCCGATAATCCTGTTTGGCGGCGATCTCGGACGATACGGCCGTCCTGTTCTGCCCGATCCTCATCCCGCTCTTCAGGCTGACGTCGTGCTCGTCGAATCGACCTACGGCGATCGGGATCACCAGCAGGACGACAACGGGGCGCAACTCGCGGAAGTGATTCAGGATACGGCGGCGCGAGGCGGGAAGCTGATCGTTCCCGCGTTTGCCATTGGGCGTGTGGAGGAGCTGCTCTACTGGGTCCGGCGGCTCGAACGCGAAAAGCGGATACCGGTGCTGCCTGTGTACGTCGACAGCCCGATGGCGACCGAAGCGCTCCGGCACTACACCATGCGCATCGCGGAGCTCGATCCGGATATGCAGCCGGCGCGCAGGGACGTTTCGACGTTTGCAACGGCGCGGTTCCAGACGATTGCGTCAACGCAGCAGTCCAAGGAGCTGACGGCGAACCGGCGCAGCGCAATCGTGATCTCGTCGAGCGGCATGGCAACGGGCGGGCGCGTGCTGCATCACATGGCCGCTGCTCTTCCGGACGCAAGCAACACCGTGCTGTTCGTCGGATATCAGGCCGCGGGTACACGGGGAAGAGCTCTTGTCGACGGTGCACGCGAGGTGAAGATCCACGGCCAGGCCATCTCCGTCGGCGCGCGAATCGCCCGGAACGATTCAATGTCCGCACACGCCGATCGCAATGAGATGCTCCGATGGCTGGAGACGCTGCCCGCGGTCCCGCGGCGGCTGTTTCTGGTTCACGGCGAGCCGGTGCCCATGGACGCGTTGAAACAGCGGGTCCACGAGCACTTCGGCTGGGACGCTGCAACGCCGGCCCACCGCGAGGCCGTCAGCCTGTAAAGGGCAACCGCGTGTATCGCAAAGGCTCGGTGTCGTCGCGGCTGCCAGCAGTGCTGGCCTCGAACCGAATCAGTCAGGCGCTGGAACGATTACGGGAGGCCGGCGTCCCGATCGTCGATCTCACGGAGTCGAATCCCACTCGAGTCACGCTGCCGTATCCGGAGTCGATCCTTCGCCCCCTCGGCGATGCGAGTGCGCTGCGTTACGATCCGCACCCGTTCGGTCTACGCAGCGCTCGCGAGGCCGTCGCGCGCGATTGCCAGCGGCGCGGTGTTTCCGTCCACCCGGACGACGTCATCCTGACGGCCAGCACCAGCGAATCGTACAGCTGGCTGTTCAAACTTCTGTGCGACCCAGGGGAAGCGGTCCTCGCACCTGTTCCCAGTTACCCGCTGTTCGAACACCTGACGCGGCTCGAGGCGGTTCAGTCTGCTCCGTATCGGCTCGAATACCACGGCCGCTGGGTCATCGACGTAGAGTCGGTCCGCGCGGCGCCGCTGTCTACCCGGGCGATCATCCTGGTCAGCCCGAACAATCCCACCGGCTCGTTTGTGTCGCCGCGGGAGTTCGCCGAAATCCTGACCGTTTGCCGCGAGCGCTCATGGGCGTTGATCGTCGACGAAGTGTTCGCCGATTACGCGCTGGAAACCGAGGCCCCTCTCACCGACCTCGCCGCGCGTTCCGACGTTCTGGCGTTTACGCTCGGCGGCGCGTCGAAGACGCTCGGCTTGCCGCAGGTGAAGCTGGGTTGGATGATCGCTGGAGGGTCGCCGGTTGAGCGGCGCGACACGCTGCGCGCGCTCGAACACGTGGCCGACGCGTTCCTGTCGGTGAGTACTCCCGTTCAGGTAGCCGCATCGTCATTGCTGGAGGGCGGCGCGGCGGTACGCGAGGTGATCCACGAACGCGTCCGCGACAACCTGAATCGGGCGCGTGAAATCGCGCGCGGGTACCCGTCGTGTAACGTCCTGCGCGTCGAAGGCGGCTGGTTTGCGACCGTACGCGTACCCGCCACGCGTCCGGAAGACGCGCTGATCGTGGATTTGCTCGAGTCCGAACGGGTGCTGGTGCACCCCGGGTACTTTTTCGACTTTCCGCACGAAGCCTTCGTCGTTGTCAGTTTGCTGCCGGAGCCGGACGTTTTTGCCGACGCGTTCGAGCGTAGTCTCCGATTCATGAATTGAGGATGGATAATGGCTGGGGTCAGCGGCATCTGCATTGCAGCCGCTGTCGCAGGCTATGAGCCGTCGCGCCGGGATACTGGTTCCGCTCTTTTCAATTCCTTCGACCCGCAGCTGGGGCATCGGCGAAATCGGGGACATCGAACCGCTTGCCCGGTGGCTTGCCGCCGCCGGCCAGAGCATTCTGCAGCTGCTGCCGATCAACGAAATGCCGCCGCAGGAGCGGTCGCCGTACTCAGCCCTCAGCGCGATGGCCATCGACCCGCAGTTCATCTCGATGGCGTCAGTCGAGGACTTCGCGGCCATCGGAGGCGAAGCATCGCTCGAGGCGCGGATGCGGGAGCAGCTCGACGCCGTCAGGGCCGCCCGGGCGATTGATTACGCCACCGTCCGCGCTCTGAAGGTGCACGCGTTGCGCCGCTCGTTCGAGCATTTCCGCGACCGGGAATGGATCGGTAATACCCGCCGCGCGTCCGCGTTCCGCGCGTTCTGCGACGAGCAGTCGTGGTGGCTGGACGACTACGCGCTGTTCCGCGCGCTGCACGCCCGCTACGGTGAGCGACGGTGGACCGAGTGGCCGGCGCCGGTCCGCGATCGCAACTCGCACGCGCTCGAGGCGGCACGCGGCGAACTGGCGGACGACATCATGTTTCGCCGGTACCTGCAATGGCTGGCAGGCGAGCAGTGGGGCGCCGCGCGTGGCCGTGCGGGTACTGTCTCGCTCTTCGGCGATCTGCCGTTCATGGTGAGCGGGGACAGCGCCGACGTCTGGGCGCGGCAGGACGAGTTCCGGATCGATCTGTCGGTCGGCGTTCCGCCCGATGCGTTCAGCGACAGCGGACAGGACTGGGGCCTTCCTGCATATCGATGGGACGTCTTCGCCGATCGTGATTTCGACTGGCTGCGGCACCGCGCGCGGCGGAATGCCGACCTGTACCACGGATACCGGATCGATCACCTGGTCGGCTTCTACCGGACGTATTACCGCGACGGCCGCGGCGAGGCGGGCTTTACGCCACCCGACGAAGCGTCGCAGCTCGCACTCGGCGAACGCGTGTTGCGCGTGTTCAGGGATGGCGGTGCCGAGGTCATTGCAGAGGATCTGGGGACGGTTCCCGATTTCGTGCGCGCGTCGCTGACGCGGCTCGGAGTGCCGGGATACAAGGTGTTTCGCTGGGAACGCCATTGGGACGAACCCGGGCAGCCGTTCAGGGAACCGGCCGAGTACGCGAAAAGTTCCGTGGCGACGTCGGGCACTCACGACACCGAACCGCTGGCGGTTTGGTGGGAGCAGGCGCCGGCGGAGGAGAAGGCCAGCGTACTCGCCGTGCCATCGGTTCGAGATCGCGTTGCCGCGGAGGCGCTCCCGGGCGAGGATTCGACGCTTTCCCCCGCGTTGAGAGAGGCACTGCTGGAGGCGCTGAACGCCTCCGGGTCCGACTTGCTCATCCTGCCCATCCAGGATCTGTTCGGCTGGCGAGACCGCATCAACCGGCCGGCCACGGTCGGCGACGATAACTGGACGTGGCGGCTGCCGTGGCCGTCCGATTGTTTGTCCACCGAGCCCGAGGCGATGAGTGTTGCCTCCCGGGCGCGCGAGCGGGCAACGCGGCACGGGCGATTCGGAGTCAGCATGGTAGCCTCGAACAGCGATGGCGCTGACTCTCGACGACTATGATCGCCGCTACCCTCCCCGGCAGCTTCCGCCAGATGCGGAAGTCGGACGCATAGGTCCAAGCCCAACGGGCCGACCGCATATCGGAACGGCGTTGCAGGCGGTCATCAACCGTGCGCTGGCGACGAAGACCGGCGGCGTGTTCATCCTGCGGATCGAAGATACCGACCGCGCCCGGCTGGTGCCCGGTGCGGTCGCCGAGATCATCGAGGCATTGAAGTGGCTCGGTGTCGAGGCGGACGAGGGACCGGCTGGCAGCGGCCCGTACGCACCGTACGAGCAGAGCGAACGGCTTGCCCTGTACGGCGCCGCGGCGGTGCAGCTCATTGCCGACGGCCACGCCTACCGCTGCTTTTGTACGCCTGAACGGCTCGAGAGCGTCCGGCAGGCGCAGGCGGCGCGGGGGATGCCCACGCGTTACGACGGCATGTGCCGCGCGCTGACCGCGGCCGATGTCGCCGAGCGTCTCGCCCGCGGCGAGCAATCGGTTGTTCGCATGCACGTTCCGAGCGGCGAGGCCATTACGTTTCACGATCTGGCGCGGGGGGCCATCACGATCCAGAGCACCGAGGTAGACGACGCGGTGATCCTCAAGTCGGATGGGTTTCCGACCTATCACCTCGCGGTCGTCGTCGACGATCACTTCATGCGCGTCACGACCGTCATCCGGGGTGAGGAGTGGATCTCGTCCACGCCGAAGCACATCCTCCTGTATCGTGCCTTCGGCTGGACGCCCCCACGGTTCCTGCATACGGCGCTGTTGCGCGATGCGAAAGGGCGCAAGCTCTCGAAGCGCACCGGTGACACCTCGATCGGATACTACCGATCGCAGGGCATTCTGCCGGAGGCGTTCCGTAACTTCCTGACCCGTATCGTGTGGTTCCATCCCGAGTCGAAGGACGTCTACGACCCGGCGGACTTCACGTCGCACTTCGAGCTGCGGCAGCTCAGCGTGTCCGGCCCGGTTGTCGATCCGGCGTTGCTTCTGCACATCAACGGGCTGTACATGCGACGGCTTGGACCGGACGTCCTGTTCGAACGGGTGAGTGCACACCTGCGGGAGCTGTCGGCGCAGGGCGAGGGCTTTGCCGATACCTTCGAGGGCGCGACTGGCGAGGTGATTACGCGCGAGGCGCTGGAGACCTTCATCACCGCGTTCACCGCGGACCGTGCCAAGGCGATCAGAATCCTTTCCCTGGAGCCCGAGCGGTTCAAGCGTCTGGTCGACGTCCTGATTCAGGGGCGCGTCTATTACGATGAGTTCTTCGAGCCACCGGCGTCCGAAAAGCTGACCGCGCAGATGGACGCTCCATCAGCGGTGCGGGCATTCCTCGAAGTGATGCGTGAGCGTCACGACGAGCTCGTCACGTCGAAGGCGTCGTGGGACGCATTCGTGCGTGACTACGCCGCGCGCGTCGGCCTCAAGCCGGGAAAGGTCTTCATGACGCTGCGACTCGCCGTCACGGGCACGGCGATGTCGCCGCCACTCTTTGAAGTCCTGCAACTGCTGTCACCGGACCACGTACGGCGTCGCCTCACGCTGACGATTGATCGGCTGCCGGCCGACGCATGATTTGCGTGGCGCGAACCCCTCGGGCCCCTCGGGTTCGCGAGGCGAGCCTGACAAGGCTCGCCCCACAAATCCGCGCTACACGCAGATGCTCTAGCGAGCGGTTCCGAGCTCGGCCGGCTTCTGCGGCACGGCGGGGAAGAAAACCTGTTTGGCGCCGAGACGGTGGCCGGCGGGGATGGGCACTCCAATCTCGTCGACGCGAAAGACATCCGCAGGCAGACGCAGCGATTGCCGGACGCGATCCATCGTGTCCGGAACGAATGGATACAGCATGATCATCAGCGTCTTCAGCACGTAAAACGCCGAATACAGTCCATTGCGGCGGCTCTCTTCGGGGTGCCGATCGTCGTGCGGTTTGAACTGCGTGAAGAGACTGTTGATCTGGCGCGCGTAGGTCTCGATTTCATAGAGCAGCGTCGAATATTCGGCGCGCGACATCGCCTTCACGTATCGCTGTGCCATCTTCACGGTCGTGGCCGCGACCTTCTCGTTCAGCACGCCATCCGGCACCATGCCGTCGAACTTCGAGTGTGCGGCCGAGATGGGCCGCTCCAGCGCCGCGTTGATGGGTCCGGCAAGAAACCGGTTGCGATCGCGGAACGCGTCGAGGTCGAAGTTCGCCGCCTTCTCCTGCAGGTTCGACAACGCCAGGAAATAGCGGACCTGATCGGCTGAGAAGTCATCGAGCAGCTGATCGGCGGTCACGAAATTCCCGCGCGACTTGCTCATCTTCTCGCCATCGACCTTCAGGTGATAACAGCCCACGACGTCCGTCAGCTGGTAGTCGCCGGTGCCAGGCAGCCGGTGCGGCTCGCTCTGCGCCCCGAGCCACAGCGCGCCCTGCATGACGACGTAGAAGTACACATTGTCCTGGCCGATGAACTGCGCCACTTCCGCCGTTGGGTTCTTCCAGAACTCGGCATACCGCTCCGGGTCTTCGCCGCGCCGGGCGAGCGCAATCTGGGTGAACGCGATCGGCGCCAGCAGCGATTCGGGCCAGACGTACAGCGTCTTGCCCGCCATCTCCGGGTCGAGATCGTCCGGCAAGGGCACCCCCCACGCCACGTCGCGCGTGATTGAGCGGTGCGCCCAGCCATCGAGCGGTACCGTTGCCACGCCGGCCTGCGAGAGCATCGTCTGCGCGCGGGCGAGGGCATCCGTGCTGTCGAACTGCAGCGCGATCTGCCGGCGTGGTGCCGACTGGCGCTTGTGGACGGGAAGCGCCGCCTTGAGCGCCGCGTACGCGCTTTCCGACCCGCCGTCGAAGGCGAGCGTCGGCAGGACGGTGTTGATCGCTTCGTTGTAGACGACGTTGCGCCACTGACCAGCCTTGCCGGAAATCCATGCCCGCAGGGTGTCGGCGACACGCCACATGTCGAGCCACCAGTGCACGGTGTCGCGCAGCTCCGGCACGGCGTCGCTGATCGCGCTGCGCGGGTCGACGAGATCGCTCGGGTCGTAGCGGGCGCCGCACCGGTCGCATTCGTCGCTCATCGCGCTGTCGTTGCCGCACTGCGGATTCGGACAGCGTCCGCGCACGAGCCGATCCTGCAGGAACCGCTTGACGACAGGGTCGTACCACTGGCGCGTCGTGCGCTTCTGCAACATGCCGTTGTGGTGGATCCGCCGGAGGAAATCGCCGACCAGCCGCGTCGTGATCGCCAGGCACTCCGGTTGCGACGTCCCCGAATACACGTCGAAGCTGATGTGGTATCGCTCGAGCGTTGCGCTCTGCCGCGCGTGAATGTCGCGTACTAACTCGGTCACCGGGACGCCCGCGCGCAGAGCGGCCAACTCGCTCGCGGAGCCGTGGTCGTCGCTGCCGCACACGAACAACACGTGCTCGCCGCCGATCAGCATGCGCATCCAGCGGGCGTAGATGTCGGCAGGGACGTGGGCGCCGGCAAGATGACCGAGGTGCACCGGGCCGTTGGCGTACGGCATCCCTGCCGTCACGATCGCGCGGGTGGGCCTGTGAATTCGGCGCTTGATGAGTTCAAGTGTGGGTGGAGGGACCGCGACTGACACTCCCCATCATGGTACGTCAACCTTGGCCGACGTCCTCGAGTTCAATGGCCTGAGCGACGCCCGCCTCTTCCAGCTCCAGCAGGCCGGCCTGCTTCAGCGTGCGCGGTACCGTGGCGATCGGTTCGGCCGCCGGAAGCTCCGGCGCCGTCGTCACGTTCAGGTCGCGGAGCTTTCGTGCCCCCGGCAGCACGCGCGCCTCGAACGAAGCGGCCGCGCTGTTGTACGCCTGAACCGCCCCGTCGAGCCTGCGGCGCAGATCGTCGAAGTGTCGCGCCAGCACACCCAGACGTTCGTACAGCTCCCGTCCGAGTGCCGCCACTTCACGGTAATTCTCCGCCAGTGCTTCCTGACGCCACGTGTGCGCAACGGTCGTCAGCAACGCAATGAGCGTAATCGGACTCGCCAGCAGAATCCGCTGCTGCAGGCCGTGTTCGATGAGGCCCAGATCGTGCTGCAGGGCGGTGCTGAACAGCGTCTCACCGGGCAGGAACATCACGACCATTTCCGGGGAGTTGTCGAGCGCTTCCCAGTAGCCCTTGCTGCCCAGTTTGTCCATGTGCTCGCGCACCTGACGGGCGTGCGCCTGCAGCTTCACCGCCCGCGCCTCATCGTCGGTGGCTTCCTGCGCGTCGAGAAATGCTTCGAGTGGAGCCTTCGCATCGACGACGATGCGTTTGCCGCCGGGCAGGTGGACGATCAAGTCTGGCCGCAGTCGGCCGCTTTCGGTCAGCAGCGCCGGCTGTTCGTCGAAGTCGCACCGCTCGACCATCCCTGCGATCTCCACGACACGCCGCAGCTGCATCTCGCCCCAGCGGCCGCGGACCGCTGGTGTCCGCAGGGCCCGCGAGAGTTTCTCGGCGGACGATCCGACCGCCGAAATCTGTTCGCGCAGCATCGAGTAGGCGGCGACCCGCTCGTGCTCGACCTTGCCGAGCCGGTCGTCCACCCGCTTCAGCGTCTCCGTGATCGGCTGGTGGTAACCCTCGAATGACGTTTTCGCGAGGTCAAAAAACGACGTCCTGTTGTCCTTGAGCGCATCGGCCGCCAGGGACTGAAACGCATCGCGCAAACGGGCGTCGGCCTTGTCGAGCAGCTCCTGTGTGGAGCCGAGCGACTGCTTGTGACGCTCGACCTCGTCGCGAAGCCACTTGTTGTCCTGCTCGACCGCGGCCAGCTGTGCCGCCATGGCGCCGCGCGTTTCGGCGATCTGCCGGCCCGCAAGCGCGCGCACCAGGATCGCCGACACAACCGCCGTGATCGCGAGCGCGACGACGACAACCAGAGGCGTCATTGACGTGGGATCCCCAGGAGACGGGGAGCCTCATGATAACCGACACGTATAATCCGGCTAGTGGCCGCGCTCTCTCCCTTTCGTGCACTTCGTCCGACGCCGGCCGCTGCGAAGGACGTCGCTGCTGTGCCGTATGACGTGGTCACCACGGGCGAGGCCGCGGCGCTCGCGCACGGCAATCCGCTCAGCTTCCTCCACGTCTCACGCGCCGAAATCGATCTGCCGGCGGGAACTGATCCGTACGCGGATGCGGTGTACGACCGCGCGGTCGAGAACTTTCGCAGCTTGAAGAACGCGGCGCCGCTCGTGACGGAGGACGAAGCGGCCCTTTACGTCTACCGCCTGCGAATGGGACAACATGTTCAAACAGGCGTGGCCGCCTGCTTCTCGCTCGATGAGTACGACGCAGGCGGGATCAAGAAGCACGAACGGACACGACGCGACAAGGAGGATGACCGGACGCGCCACATGCTGGCGATCCAGGCGCAGACCGGGCCGGTATTCCTGACCTACCGCGCGAGGAATGGCATCGGAGATCTGGTCGAGCGCGCGACGACAAAAGCGCCGCTGTTCGATTTCACCGCGGCTGACGGTGTCCAGCACGTCCTCTGGGCGGTTGCACCCGCTGACAGCCGGAGTCTTCGCGAGGCGTTCGATGCCGTGCCAGCCCTGTACATCGCCGACGGCCATCACCGCGCTGCGAGCGCGGCTCGCGCCCGCGAGCAGCTTCGGTCGCGGAGTGGGCCCGGCCCGTGGGACGCGTTTCTCGGCGTCGCGTTCCCGCACGATCAGGTGCAGATCCTGCCGTACAACCGGATCGTGAAAGACCTGGCCGGTGCCTCGCCGGACCAGCTTCTGGCAAGGCTGCGCCAGCAATTCCTTGTGGAACCGGGGCCGGCCGTGCCGGTGCAGCGCGGCGACGTGTCGATGTATCTCGGCGGTCAGTGGTACACGATAGGGATCGGGGATCAGGGGTCAGGGATCAGGGATCAGGGATCGGGGATCGGGGATCGGGGACCCGTTGATCGACTGGACGTTGACCTTCTGCAGGAGCTTGTTCTGTCGCCGATGCTCGCCATCGGCGATATCCGCACCGACAAGCGCATCGATTTCGTTGGCGGCGCGCGCGGCACCCGATTTCTGGAGGAGGCCGTCTCGTCCGGCCGTGCCGCGGCAGCCTTTTCATTGTTTCCCGTCAGCGTCGACGATCTGATGTCGATTTCGGATGAGGGCGGCATCATGCCGCCGAAATCGACGTGGTTCGAGCCGAAGCTCAGGGACGGACTCGTATCCCATGTCTTCTAGCACCGTGAATCGTATCTACAACTTTTCCGCCGGGCCGGCGGTCATGCCGCTCCAGGTGCTCGAGCAGGCGCAGCGCGAGCTCGTGGCGCTGCCGGGTGTCGGCATGTCGGTGATGGAGATCAGCCACCGATCGAAGACGTTCGAGGAGATCCTCGCGCGCGCCATCGCGGACATCCGCGAGCTGTCGGGTCTCGACGATCGGTACCAGGTGCTGATGCTGCAGGGGGGTGCAAGCCTGCAGTTCTCGATGGTCCCGATGAATCTTCTGGGGGCCGGCCAGACAGCGGACTACATCGACACCGGCTCGTGGGCGGACAAGGCGGCCAAAGAAGCGAAACGCGTCGGGGACGTGAACGTCACCGGATCGACGAAAGCGGACAACTACAGCCGGATTCCCAATCCGGCCGAGGTGACGCTGACGGCTGGCGCCGCATTTGTCCACATCACCACCAACAACACAATCGAAGGTACCGAGTGGACGGATCTCCCGGCGACCGGCGAGGTTCCGCTGGTGGCCGACGCGTCATCGAACATCTTCAGCCGTCCGATGCCGTTCGACAGGTTCGGCCTCGTGTACGCCGGCGCGCAGAAGAACCTCGGCCCATCCGGCGTGACGCTCGTCCTGATCAGGCAGGATCTGCTCGAACGGTCTCCCGCGAACCTGCCGACGATGATGAATTACAAGGTGCAGGCGGAGAACAACTCGCTCTACAACACGCCGCCGACGTTCGGGATCTACCTCCTCGGACTGACGATGAAGTGGTTGAAGTCGCTCGGCGGGCTGGCCGGGATAGCGGCCATCAATCAGCGGAAAGCGGCGAAGCTGTACACCGAAGTCGATCGATCGGGCTTTTACCGCGGGGCGGCACAGAAAGAAAGCCGTTCGCTAATGAACGTGACGTTCCGGCTGCCGAGCGAAGAGCTGGAAAAGCTGTTCAACAAGGAAGCGACGGCGAATGGTCTCGACGGATTAAAGGGACATCGCTCCGTTGGCGGGATGCGGGCGTCGATTTACAACGCGTTTCCGGAGGAGGGCGTTGACGCGCTCATCGAATTCATGCGCGAGTTCGAGAGGACGCGGGGGTGATCTCCTATCTCCTGTCTCCTGTCTCCTTCCCGAACGAGCGGCGACGGCGGCGACGCCTCCGGCGGCGCGGCGCGCGGTCGGCGGCGTCCGGCTCTCCTTCGTAGCTGGCCGCGGCTTCGATGAACCCTCTCCAGTGCTCGATCACCTCGGGCACCTGTCCGTGTATCTCGAGCCACGTCAACGCGTCCCGGAACGGACCGCGGTGCATCAGCGCGCGGCGTGCGCGCGGTGACAATCCCATGTCGATGAGACGGCGCTGCAGCCCGAGAATCTGCCGCAGCCGTTCAACGTCGCGCCGGGGCAGCGGCAGCATCCCAAGCGCCAGCCGCGGTTCCTTTCTCGGTTCGCCATCGCGCGCCGGCGGTGCCGACGACCTGAACGCGTGGCCCAGCGGCACGAGCAGCGAGCCGAGCAGGACGGCATTCGTCAGTGTTTCGGGGATGTCGTCGAATCGCCGCCGATAGGCGTCCAGCGCGGCAAGCGACTCCCACAGCCGATCGGTGGCGCCGCGCTGCAGCTCCTGCGCCACCGGCTCGAGCAGCCGTCGTTCGGCGAGCATCCGGAACGCGCGTTCGGCCGATCCCGATCGGAGAAGCTTGTACAGCTCCTCCATCAGCCGCGCCGGTGCACTGCGGGCGATGTCGGATCGGCGTGCGGCAATCGCCTCGTCGATCGGCGAATCGATACGGAAGCCGAGCCGCGCGGCCATGGCGACCGCGCGCAGCATGCGGACCGGGTCCTCCTGAAATCGTTCGACCGGATCGCCGATCGAGCGAACGAGACCGTCCTTCAGGTCCTGCAGGCCGCCGGTATAGTCGATGATCGAAAACGAACCGATGTCGTAGAAGAGCGCATTGATCGTGAAGTCGCGCCGGAACGCATCCTCTTCGGGCGTGCCGAATGTGTTGTCGCGGTGCAGCAGTCGATCCGCGCGCTCCGCCGACTCCGTGGTGTCGTGCGCACCGTCGCCACCAGCCGCGCCTGGAGACGGTTCGTCGGGTGCGGCGAGCTCCTGGGCGCTCAGCTGGCGGCGAAACGTCGCGACTTCGATCGTCTTGGGACCGAAGCGGATGTGGGCCAGCCGGAACCTGCGACCGATGATCCAGCAGTTCTTGAAGAGGCGCTTGACCTGGTACGGATGGGCGGAGGTGCCAATGTCGAAGTCCTTCGGCCGGCGGCCGAGGAGGAGATCGCGTACGCTGCCACCGACGAGATAGGCGACGTATTCGTTCTGGTGCAGCCGGTACAGCACCTTGAGCGCGTCGGGATCGACCTCTTTCCGCGAGATGGTGTGCTGATCCCGCGGCACGATCACCGGTTCGCGCATCGGCGCAATTGTACCAAAGCATTTCCCGGGCAGCCGGGCAACGGACCGACGACGTGATCTACGATTCGACCATGACACGCCTCGTGGTAACGCTGGCGCTCGCGGTCCTGCCGGCCGCCTCCGTGGCGGCGCAGCCGGCTGCGCTGGCCCGTGCTCGCGCGTTGTACAACTCGGGGAGTTATGACGCGGCGATTGACGCTGCCGCGGCGGCGCGCGTCGACCCGAAGGTCGGGGATGCGGCGTCGCTGGTCCTCGGACGCGCCCACCTGGAGCGCTTTCGCTCCGGAGGCGCCGCCGCCGATCTGACGGCGGCGCGTACGAGCCTGGCCGCCGTGCGGATCGACGCGCTGACGGCGCGCGATCAACTCGACCTGCTCATTGGCCTCGGCCAGACCCTGTATTTCGGCGACGCCTTCGGTGCCGCGGCCGACGTGTTCGACAACGCACTGGGACGCGCGGCGCTGCTCGGCGCTGGCGAGCGCGGCAAGCTCCTCGACTGGTGGTCGAACGCGCTCGACCGTCAGGCCCAGGCGCGTCCGGCCGATCGCCGCCGCCCCGTGTATGCGCGCATCGTCGAGCGGATGGAGGACGAGCTGCGCGACGAACCCGGCAGCGCTGTCGCGAACTACTGGCTCGTCGTCGGCGCGCGCGGGACCGGAGATCTCGATCGCGCATGGGATGCCGCATTCGCGGGCTGGGTCCGCGCCGCGCTCGGCGCCGATGCCGCGGACCTCCGCGCGGATCTCGATCGGGTCGCGATGGAAGTGCTCATCCCCGAACGCGCGCGGATGCGTCCGGTTCGTGAACAGGCGGACGGCGCCGCTGCCATGCGCGCCGAATGGGAAAAACTGAAAACGGACTGGAAGTGACTGCAGCGCCGCTCCCTGATCCCTGATCCCTGATCCCTGATCCCTAGCCCTAGCCCTAGGGCTTCGCGTCTCTCCAATTCCCGGCGATGCCGACGTCCACAGTCAGCGGCACGCTCAGCGCCATCGCATTCTCCATCCGATCGCGGACGAGCGCCGCGGCGGCGTCGGCTTCGTCGCGCGGACTCTCGAACAGCAGCTCGTCGTGAACGGTGAGGATCATCCGTGTCTTCAGCCCGCGGCGTGGAAGCTCCGCGTGCAGATCGATCATGGCCTTCTTGAGGATGTCCGCCGCCGAGCCCTGAATCGGCATATTGACCGCCTCCCGCTCGGCCTGCGCGCGCATCTGGAAATTGCGGCTGGTGAGGTTTGGCACCAGCCGCCGGCGCCCGGCCATCGTCCGGACGACGCCCGTCACGCGCGCCTCTTCGAGGATGCGATCGATGAATGCGCGAACCCGGGGAAAGCCGGCGAAGTACGCGTCGATGAATTCCTGCGCGGCTTCCTGCGTCACGTTGATGTCGCGCGACAGCGTGAACGGCGTCTTTCCGTAGAGGACGGCATAGTTGACCATCTTCGAGCGGCTGCGCAGCACGTGCTTGTCGAGCCCGCTGTCGGGCCCGAACAGCTTCAACCCCGTGCGCTCGTGAATGTCCTCGCCGGTTCGGAACGCCTCGATCAGCGCTTCCTCGCCGGCCATGTGCGCGAGCACCCGTAACTCGATCTGCGAGTAGTCGGCGGAGATCAGCACATGATCCGGCGCGGCAATGAAGGCGCGGCGGATCTCCCGCCCCAGTTCCGTGCGAATCGGAATGTTCTGCAGGTTTGGATCGGAGCTGCTCAGGCGCCCGGTGGCCGCAACAGCCTGGTTGAAACAGGTGTGCACACGGCCGGTCTCGGGATGCATCATTTGCGGCAGCGCGTCGATGTAGGTGCTCTTCAGCTTGTGCAGCGCGCGCCACTCGAGGACGAGGCGCGGCAGGTCGTGCGACAGCGCGAGCTCCTCGAGGACCTCCGCCGCCGTGGACTGGGATCGCGTCTTCCCGGTTTTCTTCCCCGGCGTGAGCTGCAGCTTCTCGAAGAGGATGCGGCCCAGCTGCTGCGGCGAGTTGATGTTGAACTCTTCGCCGGCCAGTTCGAAGATGCGCGCCGTGTACCCGGCCAGTTCCTGCTCGACATGGCGCGACTGCGCGGCCAGGGCGACGGCGTCCAGCCCGATGCCGGCGCGTTCGATGTCGGCCAGCACCGGAATCAGCGGCATCTCGAGCTCGCGATAGACCGGCTCCAGGTGGTCGGTGACGAGCAGCGGCGCCAGCCGGTTCGACAGCTGGCGGGCGAGGTCGGCCCGCTCGCCCGCGTAATTGAGGAGCGCCTCGGGCGCGAGCCGGGCGAACGACACGGCCCTGGCACCACGTCCGCAGACGTCTTCGTCCGTGAGCGCCTTGTAGCCGAGGTGCTCGAGCGAGGTCTCCTCGAGCGGGTGGCCGGACCGGGTGGCGTCGAGGAGATAGCTGGCGAGCATCGAATCGAACGCCACGCCGCGAAGGGCGATCGCATGTCCGGCGAGCACGATCATTTCGAACTTCACGTCGTGCCCAACCTTGCGGACTGCCTCATCTTCGAAGATCGTCCGCAGTCGATCGAGGGCGGTCCGCGCATCGGCTTGCGTCGGCGCCGCGGCGCTGGCCAGCAGGTCGTCCTTCGTGTCGGCGTTCTGGTGACCGAGCGGCACGTAGCGGGCGTCGCGATCGCGGGTGGCAAAGGCGATGCCGACGATGCGCGCCCGCATGGCGGACGGCGAATCCGGGATAATCCTGAAGGCGAACTCGCCGGCCCGCCGCAGATCCTCGATGAGCACATCGAGCTCGGTCAGCGTCGTGACGAGCCGGTAATCCTTCTGAATCGTGTCCGCCGTCGGCGCGTAATCGTTGACGAGGGTCCGGAACGCGAGGCGGGTAAACAGCTCGTAGCATCGTTCGCGCGACGCGCCACGGTAGCGCAGCGACTCGAAGTCGATGTCGAGCGGAACGTCCGTACGAATGGTGACGAGCTCCCGGCTGCGCAGCGCGTCTTTCCGATGCGTAGACAAGGTCTCGCGCTGTTTCGGTTTCAGCTCACCCAGCCGTTCGAGCATCGCGTCGAGCCCGCCGAACTGCGTGACGAGGTCGACGGCTCCCTTCTTGCCGATCCCGGGAACGCCGGCGACGTTGTCGCTGGTGTCGCCGACGAGCGCCAGCACGTCGGTGACCTGTTCCGGCCGTACGCCGAACTTCTCGACAACGCCGTCACTGTCGAACCAGGCGCCGTCCTCGCGCGGATCGTAGACGCGGATTCCCGATCCGACCATCTGAAAGAAATCCTTGTCGATCGAGACGATCGCGACCTCGAAGCCGTCGGCGTGCGCACGCATCGCCACGGTTCCGATGACGTCGTCGGCCTCGTAGCCGGCCGCCGTCAGGATCGGCACGCCCATCGCCTCGCACGCCTGATGAACCCAGTTGATCTGTTCGGCCAGGTCGTCCGGCATCGCCGCGCGGTTGGCCTTGTAGTCGGCGACCAGCTGATCGCGGAAGGTCGGCCCGGCGAGGTCGAACGACGCCGCGATGTACGCCGGGTGGTGATCGGCGATCAGCTTGCGAAGCATCGTGACGAAGACGTAGACCGCATGGGTGGTCTGTCCTTCCTGATTGGACAGTCCGCGCCCGCGGAACGCGTGATAGGCCCGGTACATCTGCGAGCTGCCGTCGATCAGAAAGAGGGTGCGTCGGGCCTGTCCTGAGCGAGTGTCAGCGTGCCGAAGGGCCATGTGTGAGGAAGTATCTCAGATATGATTGGAGGTCATGCCGATTGCAGGACGCGTCGCCGTGTGCGTCGTGCTCTGCTGTAGTGCGATAGCCACCGCATGCAGCGGCCGCGTGCTCAAGCCGCAGTACGAGTACGAAGAGGAGTTGTACCTGGGTCTCGACGGCTCGGCGACGCTCAATCTCAACGCGTCGGTTCCCGCGCTTGTCGCGCTGCACGGCGTTGACCTGCCCACGGACGCTCGCGCGCGGCTCGATCGCGGCCGTGTCCGCGCGCTGTTTGCGCATCCGGACTCCGCCGTCACGCTCAGCACGTCGCGGCGCGGCGGCCGCCGGTTTGTCCACGTCAGCGTTCAGGTGGACGACGTCCGCAGGCTGGCGCAGATCCGGATGTTCGGCTGGTCCAGGTACGAGTTCCGCCGCGACAGCGATCGCATCGAGTTCAATCAGGTCGTCGGACCGTCCGCCAGCCGCAGTGTCAGCGACGTCGGATGGGACGGCAGCGAACTGGTCGCCTTCCGGATGCACCTGCCGAGCGAGATCCTGTTCCACAACAGCTCCGCCGACGTGCGCCGCGGCAACATTCTCGAGTGGGAGCAGCCGCTCTCCGTCCGGACAGACGGGGAGCCGCTGGATCTGCGGGTCCAGATGGCGCCCGAGTCGATTCTGTACAGGACGCTGCTCTTGTT
>JBOGIQ010000052.1:0-23481 GCA_050742535.1 Vicinamibacterales bacterium
ATCGAACGCGCGGCTAGATTGCTCGTGGGCTACTAGTCGTTTGCCATTGAACCATCGCGGACAGCGATGGGGAGAGTGAAGGAGGCCAGATGGTGGGGTTCAAGGGACCTGAGCGAACCTGAGTTATTCTCGGCGCCGTAAGGCCGGGGTCTTCCGAGAATCAGGCAATCTTCAGGATCATTTTTCTTGTCTTCCGGCTACGATTTCCTGCGAGAAGTCAGGTTCTGACAGGAGAGGAACCACGATATGAAGCGCTACCTCATTGGTCTGGCTGTCGCAGCGGCGCTCGTCGTCGCGGCGCAGGCTTATGCGCATCACTCCTTCGCGGCAACCTATCTCGAAGATCAGCGCGTGCAGATCGAGGGTGAGTTGGTGCAATTCCAGTTCAGGAATCCCCATTCCTTCGTGCACGTGATGGTGAAGGAGAAGGACGGCTCCCTAGTGCGCTACGGCGTCGAGTGGGGGGGCACCAACCAACTCGGCGGAACCGGTGTGACCAGAGACACGCTCAAGGTGGGGGACCATGTGATCATCACCGGCTCCCCCGGCCGTAATCCGCAGGATCATCGCGTGCGCATGGTGACTCTGTATCGGCCGAAGGACGGTTTCGTCTGGGGCAAGCGTCCCGGAGAAGTCGTCGACTGACGTCGCGGGTTTCGACCCGCTCGATTCCACAACTCCGAACTCGTACCTACTGCGCCCCGCCCCGCCCGCCCCGGCCACCCGGAGCGACGGGCGGGGGAGGCACGTACTTGTCCTTGAGCCTCTTGCGGTACTCCGGATACATCGTTTCAGGCCCGCCGAGGACAGCCTCGAGCGGGATGTTGTACCGCTTGGTCATTTCGTTCAGCGCAGGATGCTTACCTGGCAGGTAATGGGGCACGAGCGCCGGATTCTCATGGAGGCGCGGCAGCTCCTCGATCGGCTCGCACGCGGTCAGCGGGAAGTTGTTCGGGTTGGTCGTCAGGCGGAAGATCTGGGTCAGCACGAACGGCTCCGCCAGATACACGGGGTCCTCGAGGATGCCGGTGACGGTCAGCAGGTCTCCGTGCCGGTTGAAGCGATAGCTCATCGTCGCCCGGTCGCTGCTGAAGCCGCGGTGTCGCTTGATGTCGCCGAGTTTGAAGTGCGTGGTGACGGCGGTCAACGTGTCGCCTTCCCACGCCCCCGTCGTGAAGCCGCCATGCGAATGCGGCGCGTACTTCGACGGATGCGGCCGTCCGTCCATCCAGATCACCGTCTCATCGCGATCGCCCCACCCCGCTATCTTCCAGGCAAGCAGCTTCTGCGTAATTGGATCCGGGACCATCGAGAACTGCAGCGGGAACGGACCGACGATCGCGTACATCGGCGGGTACATCTGGCACTGGCGCTCTGTCGCTGAGAGGGCCGCGATGTCGTAGCTCAGCGCCTTCGCCCGGCCGTCAGCGCTGAGCGGCATGCCCAGCAGGTCGACCGGTTCCTGCGAAGCGCCGTTGTCGTTCCCTCCGACGCGCTGCCAGGTACCGGTGAGATCGACCTGGGCCACGACAGGAACCGCCGACAGCATGACGAGCAGTATCAGTGCCGCAATGCCCGGTTTTTCGAATGTCATCTCACCACCTCGCCGAACAGGGCGTCGGATCCCACTTGCTCCCGTCGGGTTCCTTCTTGAATACCGGCGCAGTCAGCCTCACGTTAGACAGATACCGGGGATCTTCGACCTGCGTCGTGATCGTGAGCCACTCCTCGCCATTCGGCCGCTTATACAGATCCCAGTGTTCGGTCAGCACGGCGTTCTCGCTGTAGGGAACACCGTTCTTTCGCAGGTATCCCGCGCGAAGGTTCCTGGTAACGACTCGCAGCGACCCGCCGGCCGGCCGAAGTGGCGGAGCGTCCGCGGTCCGATCCGCCGGCCTGAGCTGCAGCGGCACGTTCGGGCGCGCCGTCAGCCATTGGGCCTCCGAGACGCCCTGCCAGGTGCGCGGCGGCTCCGCTGGCTTGCCCGCCGTAGCCTCGGCGGAGGCGGGCACGTTGCCGAATCGCAGGAGTCGCGTCTGCGTGCCCGCGTCGGCATCGACCTTGATGGTGGTGTCGTCCTGCCATGTGATGTGAAGCCGCCCGGGCACGCTCATCAGCGCGGGCGCGCCGTAGGACCTGCATTGTTCGCCTGCGGCTTCATCCCTGGCCGGATCCCACGCGTCGGCAATCTTTCTGGCCTCGGGGGTCATCTGTATGCCCTGGTAGTCGCCTTGGGCCGCCGTCACCATGCGCCAGCGCCAGTCCTGCGTGACGATCGATACCCAATAGCCAGTGAGGTCGAAGGGCGCCGCAGCTCGCGGCGCGGGTGGCGGCTGCGGGGTTCCGCGCTGAGCCTCGAGCCGGACGAGCCCGCAGACCGTCAGCGCCGCAACGACCACGCTCAGGACTCGGCTCATGGCTACCTCACTCGCCCGCTCGCCCTACTTGCCTTTTTTCCGGCTCGCGGCGAGCTCATTGTAGATAACCTCGACGAACATGTCGGTCGTCCACGGACCTGAATCGGCGCCGTACTGGCTGCGGTATCCGAGTGTCGGATTGGCAGCCCTCACCTGCGCGAGCGACATCCCCTGGTTGATCAGATCCAGAACCCGATCCCGGACCACGGTCACCGCGTCGCGGTACTCGAGCAGGTCGAGCTTGTCGTAGACGAAGCCGTGCCCGGGCACCAGGAACGTGCGGTCCGGATGCCACTGTATCGGCAGGTTGTGGATGCTCAGATCCATCAGGCGGTTGAGCGCATCGATCTCGCCCTGGACGGTGCCGCCTCTCTTGATGTCGATGACCGGCCACCGGGTCGTGTCGATGACGTCGCCCGTCGCGATCACGTCGCCGCGCCGGAAGAACACGATCGTGTCGCCGTCGGTGTGCGCGGCGGGCATGTGAATAACCTGAATGCCCTCGCCGTTCAAGTACATCGAGTACATCCTGTAGGCGAAGGTCTTCGTGGGCCAGAGAGCAGTTGGGACCGCCTGCGGGCCCGATGCCGTCATTCGGGTCAGCACGTTTTCATGCGCCAGCACGCTGGCCCTGCCCGAGTTGGAGACCAGGTCGTCGTTCAACCCCGCGCCGGCCGCGACGGCGCCGGGGAGGATGCTGAGTCCGGCCCTGGCGAGCTTGTCGTTGCCGCCGACGTGGTCGGGATCCATGCTCGTGTTGATGATGTAGCGGATGGGAAGCGGCGTCAGACGCCGGATCGTCGCCAGCACTTCATCGGCCATTGCCGTCGAACCGGAGTCCACGAGGATGACGCCGTCGGGACCGGTTTGCACGACGATGTTGCCGCCTGCTCCGCCGATGACGTAGAAGTTCGGGCGCAGCTGGACGACGTCTAAACCGTCACTCTTCTCCTGCTGCGCGACCGCACGTTGCGCGGAACCATGAAACGACATTCCCGCCGCGACCGCGATTGCCCAGATCGCTCCCAGCATCCGGCTCCGCCCGCCTGGTCTCATCGTCATTCGCTCCAGATTTCGCGCGCATTCTGGTCATGGCGGGAGCATCAAGTCAAGGCAGCCGGCCACCGGAACCGCTGCCACCCGGCAGGGCGGCGTTGCGGCGGGCCGGCGAAAGCCTGGCCGCGATCATGTAGGGGCACGAACACGCGTCCAGGCGGATCACTCGTAACGCCGCCTCGATCGAATCCAGCCCATCAGCTATACTCTCGCCGCATTCCGACAAACCGCGGTGCTGGCAGGAAAACTTGCAGTCGTTACGGGTGCAAGCCGTGGCATCGGCGCCGAAGTAGCTCGCCTTCTGTCGAGCGCCGGAGCGCGCCTGGTGATCACGGCGCGCCATGAGGATGCATTGCGCCACGTCGCCGGGTCGCTCAAAGGACCCGCACTGGTCGTTCCGGCGGATCTGCGCGACCAGCAGTCAACCGACCGCCTGATTGCCGAAACCGAAGCACACGCTGGAATACCCGACATCGTCGTCAACATCGCGGGCGTGTGGCACAACCAGAGCACGCTCTATCAGGGACCCCGCCTTTGGGAGACGCCAACCGAACAGATTGCCGAAGTTCTCGATGTCGGGCTGCATGGCGCGTTCCGCGTCGCCCGCGGGTTTCTCCCGGCGATGGTCAAGCGCGGAGCCGAAGGCCACGTCGTTCAGATCGGGTGCGGTTTCGCGGGTGCCCATGAGGCCGTCGGCTGGCTTCACTACTACGTCGCCAATAGAGCGCTTGCGGCGTTCACGGAGGGTCTCGCCGCGGAACTCCGCCCGCACAAGATTCGTGTCAATTGCGTGGCGCCATGGTTCGTCGCCACGGACTACGTGCGTCAGTTCTATCCCGAACAGTCGAAGACAGCGCTCTTGCCCACACGAGTCGCGGACGTGATCGTGGCGCTGCTGGCAGGTCCCATGTCACTCGACGTAAGCGGACAGGTCATCGAATTGCGCAGCGACTCGGAGGTCTGACGATGGGCACCGCGGTTGCGTCATTCGGCTTGCTGATTGCCCTGCTTGCACAGACTTCGTTGCAAACGCCGCCACAATCACTACCGCCCGCAGCGCCGCCGCATAAAACGGCGCGATTCTCCTTCTACCCGATTCGACTGTACGACTTGTCTCCGCAAGCGGGCGTGTTCGCGGCCGACTTTTACGTCTGGTTGTCCTTCCGCAAGGGAGAATGGGGTTCCGCGGCGGCGGATTCTGTGCCGAAACTCGAGGCTGCAAACGGCGAGGAGCTGCAATGCGAAGTCGTCGAGTACGATTCACCCGAGAGTCCAGATACACAGACCTTCTGGTATCGATGCCGCAGCAAGTTCTATCACTCGTTCGATTTCACCTTTTATCCATTCGACGAACAGACGCTGAACATCGAGCTCGAAAATCCCGCGTATCCGCAGGCGCAGTTTTCTTTCACGGTAATGACGCCGGCTTCTCATCTCGAGGAATGCCGGGCGGAGCCCTGTCTGCTCAAGTCAGCGGCGTACCCAAGCGTCAGCGGATGGGAGATTGCATCTGCGGAGGTCCGCACGCGTAACCACCACTACAACACTGATTGGGGGTTTCCGAAAGACAGGAACATGAGCGATTACTCGCAGGCAATCCTGCAGATTCGCCTGCTACATCGCTGGGGAGTTCCGTTGCTGGCGCTGCTCGGACCGAACCTGCTGGTCGCCCTGCTCGCCACATCGCTCGCCGGCTCGGCGCAGGAGAAATCAGGCCGCATGCAGGCGTTGCTTGGTGTGATCGCGGCCGCGGCGGCGCAGCATTATTCGTTCCTCAACAACGCTCCAGGGGATTCGGCCATCAGCTTTGCGCAGCTCTACTTTCTGATCACGTACGCGTTACTGGCACTCGCAGGCTGGTTCATCCTGACGCGTGATACGCCGCTGCCGCCGAAGTATCAGGCGCGCTGGTTCTTCGGCTACGGCATACTGCAGGCCGTCTGTCTCGTGATGCACATTGCGGTACCAATGTTCCAACGAGGAGAGTTCGGCCGTCTCTAGCGGCGCGAACCCACGCATCTGGAAAATGCTTCAGGTGATGCGAATCGACATCTGGTCCGACCTCGTGTGTCCGTGGTGCTATCTCGGCAAGCGCCGCTTCGAGAGGGCGCTCTCGGGATTTTCAGCCGCCACCTCCGTGGAAGTCGTCCATCGTTCGTTTCAGCTCGATCCGTCGCTGCCGAAAGGGCAGTCGCTGCGCGCGCGCGACATGTTGATGCGCAAGTATCGGATGACTGAAGCCGAGGTCATCGCCTCGCAGGACCGGCTGGAGGGCCTCGCGGCTGCGGAGGGGCTCGAGTACCACCTGTCGGAGTCTCGAAGCGGCAACACGATGGACGCACATCGCCTGGTGCATTTCGGGCTCGAGCAGGGGATTCAGGACCGCGTCATCGAGCGTCTCTTCCGCGCGCACTTCGCCGAGAACACGTCGCTCTTCGACGAAGAATCGCTCGCCGTCCTGGGCGCGGAAGCGGGGCTGCCGGATGTGCGGGAGTTCCTTCGCAGCGGACGGTGCGAGAGCGAGGTCATCGCCGACCATCGCCAGGCGCACGAACTTGGCGCGAGAGGTGTTCCGTTCTTCGTTATCGACGGTCGCTACGCCGTCTCCGGCGCCCAGTCCGTCGAGGTGTTTTCAGCGGCACTCGCGCGGACGCATTAGTCTTCGACAGGCCGCTGTGCCGAGTCGATGACCAGGAACTGAACGGGCCCGGTCCGCGACTCGAGCGCCAGGCCGAGTTGTTCTCGCAGCGAGGTAAACAACGAGGTGCCGTCGGCAACCGCGCGATCCACGGACCCGGAGTTCGGATCCCACTTCAGCTCGAACCGGTACGCGCCGGACAGTCCGGTCTGGTCAACGACCGGGCGATCGAGCATGCGTGAAAGGCTGAACGCCACGTCGCGGAGCGTCGCTCCTGACATTCGCAAAAGGCCTCCCCCGCGCGTCGCGGCGCAGCGTGCGTCGCCTGGTGGCAAGGCGTCGCAGTCCGTGGGGTCCGGCTGGAGGAGCGGGCCAGATTTGCGATCGCCGCGGGCCATCACCAGCGCGTAGTGGGGCGCATCACGCATCTCGGTGTGCACCGCAAGCTTGAAGCGGTCGTGGAGGAAGGCTTTGATGCGCTCGAGCATCTCCTGCATGTTCGCGGCGCTGGCGCCGGTGGCGAGGATGTCCCAGCGTTCCGTTTCCAGCCACTCCGGCCCGCCGGTCAGCTGTGAGTACTGAACGCGGTAGACGTTCCGAATCAGAGTGCGGATGGGGATATTGCTGGCCACGAGGCGGCCGCCGGGAGCGACGGTCATCCGATCGTCGGTGCTGCCAGACACGTTGCGCCTGATCGACGCGACCTCGAAGTGCGCGCCAGGCGCCGGAGACGGAGAACCCGGACGTTGCGCCGACACGACCGCGGACAACATCGCGAGTCCGATCACGAAGCCCCCGCACCCCTTGAACCTCTTGAACCTCTTGAACCTCTTGAACCAACTGAACCTACTCATAGCGCAGCGCCTCGATCGGATCCAGGCGCGCCGCCCGCAGCGCCGGCAGGAACGAGCTGATCATGCCGACGAAGATCAGGATGCCGGCGCAGATTCCCACGAGCTCCGCCGTCAGCAGCAGATAGATGTCGGCCGTCCGTGAGGCATCGTCGAGGAGCTCGGAGAGGAACGGCCGCGGACTGATCAGCCAGACCAGCGCATAGGAAATGGCCACCCCGGCGGCGCCGCCGGCGAACGTCGTCGCCAGTCCTTCGAGCATGAACTGCAGCAGAATCGATCCCTTTCGTGCGCCCAGCGCCTTGCGCAGTCCGATCTCGCGTGTGCGCTCGGTGACCGAGACGAACATGATGTTCATCACGCCGACGCCGCCAATCGCCAGCGTGAGCACGCCAATGAACGTCAGCACCAGCTTCAGGCCGAGCACGATGCCGCCGGCGATCTGCTGCGACTCCGCCGAGCCGGAGACCCTGAGGGCCCGTTCGTCGGCGGGGTTGAATCGCAAACGCTTGGCAAGCGCTTCACGTACCTGCTTCGTCGCCCTGCCGTCCAGCGTCGCATCGACGGCCTGATACACCAGCACGTTGACGAACTCGGTGTTCCACAGCTGCCCGGCGGTCGTGTGTGGGATGAACACACTTTCCTTGTCCGGGCGTCCGTAACTCGAGAGCTGCACCTTCTCCTGCTGAACGCCGATGACCTCGAACGCCATCCCCTGAATGCGTACGGTCTCGCCGACCGCCGGAATGTTCCCGAACAACTTGAGGGCGACGGTGCTGCCGAGGAAGACAACGCGCCGCTGCAGCCGCACGTCCTCGGCATCGATGAACCGGCCCGCGGCCGCCGGCTGCGTCCGCATCGTTTCGTACGATGGTGCGACACCTCGCACACGGTAGCTGGCGAGTCTGGTGCCCCACGACACCGGAAGGTCCCGCATGTATTCGGGGCTCCAGTCCTTGATGAGCGGCATCTCGTCGAGGATCTCGAGATCGGTCAATCGAAAACGAACCGGCCTGCCCGCCCGTTCGCCGCCCGCCTGCATGCTGGTCTGACCGGCGAAGACGATGCTGACGCCGTCGCCGAACGCACCCTGAAATCCACGCTGGAGCGCCTGATTGAACCCTTCGCCGTAGGCCAGGAGAACGACGACGGAAACGATGCCCCACGAGATGCCGAGCATCGAGAGCCCGGCGCGCACGCGATTGCGCACGAGGCCGACGACCGCCTCGCGCCCGATCTCGCGGACGACGCGAAACCGTCCGCTCACGTTTCGAACCTCAGCGCCTCGACGGGCGGAAGCAGCGCCGCTCGACGGGCTGGATATGTCGACGTCGCCACGCCGATGAACGTCAGCACGGCCACCGCCCATGTGCCCGCCTGCCAGGTCAGGATCATGCCCTCGAATCTGGTCGGCATCGGCAGCAGATTGACCGCCGCGCATAATGCAAGCGCCGCGGCGAATCCGATCGCACCGCTGAACATCGTCAGCAGAAAGCCCTCGAGAAAGAACTGCCGCTGTACGTGGCAAGTTGTCGCGCCCAGCGCCTTGCGCACGCCGATTTCGCGCGTCCGCTCGCGCACGGCAACGAGCATGATGTTCATGACGCCGATTCCTCCGAGCGCCAGCGTGACGAAGCCCACCGCGCGGAAGAACTGCTTCATGGTCTGAATCATTCGCCCGAACAGCAGCGTCTCGAGCGTCGTGTCCCAGACCGCGATGGCGTTGCGGTCCTCCGCGTCGAAGCGATGACGAGGCGCCAGAATGCGCCGAATCTCCCGTTCGAGTGGCCAGTCGATGTCTTCGATCCGGCCGGTTCGGCTTTCGAGCACGCGCGGCAGCTGGTCGATCACCTTCTGCTGCGGCGCCACGATGATCTGGGACAGCGTGCCCGCCGGAGCTCCCACGCGAGGCAGGTCGCGCGACATCGCGGAGAATGGCACGAACACCTTGTCGTTGTCCGGCCCGGTGTAGCTGCTGTCCTGGTCTTTCTTTCGGATCCTGCCGACGACCGTGTAAGGAATTCCGTTGAGCCTGATGATCTCGCCGAGGCTCTCGCGGCTCCCGAACAACTGCCTGCCGGCGTCGGCGCCGATGACGGCGACTCGCAGCGCCTGTTCCTCGTCCGAGAACCGGAGCCCGCGGCCGCGCTCGATGTCGATGGTCCTGATTTCCTGGTATTGCGGCTCGATGCCATGGACCGACAGGGACGCGGCGTTATAAGCGCTCTTGATCGACGCCGAGCGATTGATCTCGGGGCTGGCGACGCGAATCATGCTCGTCTCACGCTGCAGCGCGCGGACGTCGTCGATGGTGAACATGATGCGGCGTCCGGCACGTTCGCCGCCGGCCTGAATGGACGTCCGCCCCGGCCAGACGATGGCGACGTTCCGGCCCAGCTCCTCGAGCACGTGCTGGTTGCCGCGCTGGAATCCCTCGCCCGTGGCGGACAGGACCACTACGGAGATTACGCCCCACAGGATCCCGAACATCGTCAGGAAGCTGCGGAGCTTGTTGGCTCGGAGATTCTGGAAGACCTGAGTGATGGCTTCGCGCATGGGGGGATCCTTCGTAGAGGCCGACCTTCAGGTCGGGCCCTACCCGGGAAGAACGACCTTGTCGCCTTCCTTGAGTCCCTCGAGGATCTGGATGCGCGTGCCGTTGCCGACTCCGACCTTGACGGGAACACGGCGCCGGCCCGTCGGTTCCGCGGCATCGACGACGTCCACAAAGGCACGGCGTTGAGCGTCGTAGACAACGGCGCCTTCGGCCAGCAGCAGCGAGTTCGGCAGCTCCTCCAGGACGATCTCCGCATTCGCGGTCATGTTCGCCTTCAGTTCCTTGGTGGCGTTGTCGATCGACACTTCCACCTCGAACGTGGTCACGTTGTCCTTCTCGACGCCAATCGGCGAAATCTGGGTGACCCGTCCTTCGAAGGCCCGATCGCGGAAGGTCTCCGTCGAGATCCGCGCGCGCTGTCCGAGCCGGACGCGGCCGATGTCCGCCTCATCCACTTTGCCGCGGACGAATACCTCGTTGATGTCGCCGAGCGTCATCACCAGCGTCGCGTTCGCACCGAGATTGAGAATGGACGAGACGGGGCTGCCGATCTCCACGTCGCGCGTCAGCACGGTGGCGCGGATTGGCGCCCGGATGGTGGCGTTGGCGAGCTCTTCCTCGGCACGTTCAACCGTGGCGCGCGCCTGGGCGACGTTTGCCGCGGCCTCCGTGACCCGCGCCTGAGCGACAGCGAGCTGCCCCGCTGCCGCGCGCTGGCGGTTCTCGGCCTGTTCGAGCGCGCTGAGCGCTTCATCGAGGGTCGATGCGGCGACGAGCTTCTGCGCGGCCAACTGCTTCGCGCGTTCGAAGTTCCGGCGCGCGAACGCGACATCGGGCGCTTCCGCTTCCACTTCGTTCTTCTTCAACTGGGCGATCGCCGCGGTATGCGCGGCCTCCGCCGCCTGCAGGTTCGCCCGGGCCTCACGGACGCGTGCGGTAAGATTCTCCCGGTCGAGCTCGGCGAGCACCTGTCCAGGCATCACCACCTGATCGACGTCCACGAACAGCTTCTCGATGATGCCGTTCGCCTTGGATTTGATTTCGACTTTCGTAATGGGCTCGATCTTGCCGGTGGCGACAACCGAGCGCGTCATCGTGGCGCGCTCGACAGTGGCCAGCCGCGCCGGATCGATCGTCGAGGAGGCGCCGCGCAGCGTGGAGAATCCCCAGGCGGCGGCCACGGCGAGGACCACCACGATAGCGGCGATCAGGCTTCGTTCTTTCGATTTCTTCATCACGGGTTGTTGACGGCCAGGGCGGCCGGAAAGTTGCCGCGCCACGGACGTTTCTAGTGGCGTGTATCAACTGGAAGAGTACTACCCACCGGTACGTCCCGACCGCGATTGTCCGGCCGCGACAACGGCGCGGCCGGTAGTGATTTGGGAAGGACATACCAATAAAGGGTATATACGGACGGAAGAGCCATGTGGGTGCTGCGAACGGTTACCGAGGGTATTCCTGAAAAAACGTTTCGAATCATGCCCGGCACGGTCCGCACGCTGGGACGCGCCACGGGCGCGGACTTCATCGTCGACGCGGCGCTGGTCTCGCGCGTCCATTGCCGATTTACGTCGATGCCGGACGGCGGGCTCGAGGTCCGCGACCTCGAGAGTACGAACGGAACGTTCGTCAACGGTCAGCGGACGGAAGTCGCGCAACTGGCGTCCGGAGACAAGGTCCAGATTGGCCGCGTCGAGGTCGTCGCGCTGCGCGACAACGAATGATGCTTCGTGGAGCCCGGCTTCAGCCGGATTGGCCGTCGTAGTGTCCGCTTTTAGGCGGACCTCACGTACTCCAGCACAAACGGGTTCGTCGTGCGCTCGCGGCCGATGGTCGTATCCGGGCCGTGCCCCGGGTGCACGATCGCGTCGTCTCCGAGCGGGAAGAGCACTCCGGTGATCGATCGCATCAGCACGCCGTAGTCGCCCCCGGGCAGATCCGTACGGCCAATGGAGCCGGCAAACAGCGTGTCGCCGACGAACAGGTGCCGGTCTTTCTTGCCGACAACGGAAAGGCCGACCTGAAGGTCGGCCTCTACCACTTCGAGGCACACACCGCCGGGGCAATGGCCGGGCGTGTGATGGACTCGCGCCTCGTAGTCGCCGAATGAAACCGCGGTCGAATCGTAATAGGTATCCACAGGCGGCGGCTGCCGGACCTTGAAGCCGAACATCGCGCCCTGCTGGACCGCCATGTCATACAGAAACTGATCGTCGCGATGCAGATAGACCGGGACGTCGAAGGCCTCCTTCGCCGCCGCCACGCCGGTGATGTGATCGACGTGGGCGTGCGTCAGCAGAATCGCCTGCACCTCGACGTCGAGATCGCGCACCGCGCTCAGCAGCTGGTCCACCTCATCGCCGGGGTCCACAACCACGGCCTCCCGCGTGCGCCCGCATGCGACGACGAATCCGTTCTTGTAGAACGGTGCGACTGCCCGTACTTCGATGATCATGGTCCAGGGTCCGGCTGAAGCCGGACACTACAATGATGAGGCATGATCGTGTGCGCCATCGACGACCTGATCTTCTCGATCAAGGTCTCCACCGCCGCCAAGTCGCTGCACGCGGACGTCTACTTCGAACGATCCGGTGACAAGCTATTGGAAACCATCCGCGACAAGC
Source organism: Vicinamibacterales bacterium (assembly GCA_050742535.1). Lineage (GTDB taxonomy): Bacteria > Acidobacteriota > Vicinamibacteria > Vicinamibacterales > UBA2999 > Gp6-AA40. The sequence continues at coordinate 12,144 of JBOGIQ010000052.1, forward strand.
GGCCGTCGCTGGTGATTCTCGACCTCAACAGCGCGCGCCTCCGGCCGCTGGACGCGATCGCCGGCCTCAAGCGCGACCCGGATCTGCGAGACATCCGCACGCTCGGCTACGTCTCCCATGTTGACACGGCCACCATCGACGCCGCCCGCGCGGCCGGCATCGATCAGGTGATGGCACGCTCGGCCTTCGTGAACCAGCTCGGCGAGATCCTCACGACCGCATGACCCACCACAGGATCGCCGCCACCACGGCGAGAATGGCGACGGTCGTCAACGCGACGCCGCCAATCGTCGCGGACGACGAGGCGGCCGGCGCCCGGTGCGGCTCCTCCTCGGCGACGGACGCGACGGAGCGCAGATCGCCCGCAAACGTCGCCACGTTCTGATAGCGCGAGTCCGGGTTGGGCGACACGGCGCGGAGCACCACCGCGTCGAGGTCCTTCGGCACGCTGGCGTTGGACGCACTCGGCGCCGACGCGCCGCGATGCATCGGCCGCCGCATCGTCAGCATCTCGTACAGAATCGCGCCGGCCGAGTAGACGTCGGATCGCTCGTCAGGCGCCTCCCCGCGCGTTTCTTCGGGCGAGGCGTAATCGTCCAACCTCACGTGCCCGCCCTCGTCGTGCAGGCCGCTTTGAACCGCGAGATCGAAGGCGGGGATCTTCGCGTTCCCTTTGGCGGTAATCACGATCGTTTCCGGGCTCAGGCCGCCGTGGAAGAACCCGGCGGCGTGCGCATCGGCAACGGCGTCGGCGATCTGAATCGTCATATCGACGGCGCGCCGGACGTTCACGGGCCGTCCGGCCATCTCGGAGCGCAGCGAGCGGCCCTTGAGGAACTCGAACACCACGTAGACACGGCCATCGTGCGTGCCGGCATCGAACACCGTGATCGCATTGGGGTGCGAGAGCACCTGCACCGCCCGCGCGCTGGAGACAAGCGCCGCCTGGTCGCCGGTGAAATCGTCGGGCAGCACGCGCACCGCGACGGTCCGGCCGCGTCTGGTGTCGCGCGCGCGGTAGAGATCGCCGGGGCCAGCCGCGTCGATCTTCTCGAGCAGGTTGTAGTCCGCGATGATGCCGATTGGCGCGAGCGCGTCCTCACTCATGCCGGGCGGTCGAGCTCGATCACGCTCTGCAGAAGCTCCTTCGCGTCGGTGATGTGCTCGAGCACGATGGCAATGTCCATCGCCGGCTTGCCCGGCGTGCGCGCGCTCTGGCAGTAAACGCCGTGCTGGCCGACCATCGCCAGCGCGTCGGTCAGCAGATCGAGGGCAACGGCGAGGCGGCCCCGGGACGCGCCCATCATGGTCTCGTGCTGCTCGAGGCTGTCGGCGTGCTTGTCAAACGCAGACATGACTTCAACTCTTTCGCGGCGGCTGCGCCGGGCGTATTTCGACGCGGCTCGGCAGGCTGCGCGCAGGGAACACGATCAGGTCGACGACGGCCTGGGCAACGTCCTCGGGCATGAGCGCCCATTCCGATTTCGTGTTCGACAGCCCGCCGAAGCCCGTGTTGACCGAGCCGGGAAGCACGTAGGCAACGCGAATGCCGTCGTACCGCACTTCCTGCATCAGCGTTTCCGAAAACGCGTTCAGGGCCGATTTGGACGCGCAGTAGACACCGCCGTTCACGAACGCGTTCTTGCTGGCGAGGCTGCTGATGTTGATGATCCACCCGCCGCCGCGCTCCTTGAAGTGCGGAATGGCGGCATGACAGCAGTAAAAGACGCCGGAGAGATTCGTGTCGAGGACGCGGTGCCATTCCTCCACCGTTGTCTCCGCGACGGATTTGAACACGCCAACGCCGGCATTGTTGATCAGGATGTCCAGGCCGCCGAACTCCTTCACGGCAGTCGTCATCAGCGCGTCCACGTCGGTGTAGCGGCGGACGTCCGCCTGCACGGCGGACACGCTCCGGGAACGCGATGCCAGTTCTTTCGTTGCCGCCTCGAGGTGGCCCTTGTTCGTGCCGCTGATGACGACCGAAGCGCCCTGACCGAGCAGCGCATCGGCAATCGCCAATCCAATCCCGCGCGAACCACCCGTGACGACCGCTACCTTGCCGTTCAATGCGCTCACGTCGAAACTCCAAACGCCAAACCACTAACCACTAACCACTAACCACTAACCACTAACTACTAACTACTAACTACCAACTAAGATAACTCACCGATCCATGGCCACCATCTGCATCGTCGGAGCCGGTGAGCTCGGCGGCTCGACGGCTCACGCGCTCGCGCGGGGGGAGCGTGTCCGGCGCGTGCTCCTCATCGACGGGGACGGAACGATCGCCGCGGGCAAGGCGCTGGACATCCAGCAGGCCGGAGCCGTCGAGGGATTCCACACACGAGTGGACGGCACGAACGATCTCACGCGCGTGGCCGGAGCCGCTGTGGTGGTGGTGGCGGATTCCGGGCGCGCGCCGGGGTCGCAGGAATGGAGCGGCGAGACCGGGCTTTCGATGATCGCGCGACTGAGCGGATTCGCCGGCACCGCGCCGATCGTGTTCGCGGGCGCCTCGCATTCCGATCTGATCCTCGCGGTCGAGCGCGAAGCCGGCGTGGAGCGAGGACGCCTGGTGGGCTCCGCACCCGAGGCACTGGCAGGAGCCCTCCGGGCAATCGTTGCGCTCGAAGCGGGCTGCTCGCCGTCGGAGGTGACGCTCGCCGTCCTGGGCACTCCTCCGTCGGGATTCCTCGTTCCGTGGGGCGAAGCGGCGATTGGAGGCTACTCGCTCGAGCGGGTCCTCACGCAGGTCCAACTCAGGCGGATCGAGATCCGGCTTGCTCGTCTCTGGCCGCCCGGGCCGCAGGCGCTCGGCCTCGCCGCCGCGAAGATCGCTGAAGCGCTGGTGACCTCATCGCGACGGACGATGAGCATACTGACGGTCCTTGGCGGAGAGTTCGGCATCCGGGATCGCACCGGCGTGCTGCCCTGCCTGCTGACGCCATCGGGCATTGCTCATATTCGCCTCCCCGATCTGCACAGCCGCGAACGCGTCCAGCTCGAGACGGCGCTCGAAAGCTGAGGCGCCCTTGAAAGGGTGCCCTACGTAAGGCGCCCCTTCAGGGGTGCCGACTACGTAGGGCGCCCCTTCAGGGGTGCCGACAGCTTAGGATTAGGTAGATGCGCAGATTCCTGCTGACGGTCGGCGTGATCCTCATCGGGGCGTCCGCCGCGGCGCTTGCGCCCGACATCGAGCCCGACCATCTGCTTGCGCACATCAAGTTCCTCTCCTCGGACGAGATGAAGGGCCGCGGCAATGGTTCGCCGGAACTGGAGCGGGCCGCCGATTACATCGCCGAGGCGTTCGGCCGGGCCGGTCTTCGACCCGCCGGCGACAAAGACTCCTGGTTTCAGTCGTTCGAGCTCGACGCCGGCCTGATCGTTGGCCGCGAGAATCGCCTGACCCTCGAGCGGGACGGAAAGCGCGTCACGCTGACACCCGGCACCGGCTACCTGCCGCTGGCAGCTCCGATCAACAACAGACCGGACAGCCCGTCCACCTCGTTCGACAAGCTGCCGGTGGTATTTGCCGGCTACGGTCTGGCGGTGCCGTCGGCGGGATACGACGACTATGCGAACCTGGACGTCAATGGCAAGGCAGTCCTGATCTTCACCCACGAGCCGCAGGAGCACGACCCGAACAGCCGCTTCGACGGGACACGACCGGTCCGGCAGACGACGCTTCAGGCCAAGGCCTCGCTGGCGCGTCAGCACGGCGCGCGCGCGCTGTTGGTTATCTCGGACCCGACACACAAGACGGACGACGCGCCGTATGCGTTGTTCACGGCGGATCCTGAAGCCGACAGCCAGCCGATTCCGGTACTGCGCGTTCGGCGCGAGGAAATGAAACCCTTCCTCGACGCGTGGGGGCTCGACGCGCTGGCCAGGGAGATCGATAAGGACCTGCGGCCGCGATCGCGCCCTCTGCCCGGCGCGACCGTCAGCTACGTCGAATACCTCGCCACGAACCGTCGTCCGGTGCGTAACGTTGTGGGTGTATTGCCCGGAAGCGATCCGCAGCAGTCCCGCGAAGCGCTGGTCATCGGCGCGCATTACGACCATGTGGGTCTGGGCGGCAGGCTGTCGGTGGCGCCGGAGCTGACGGGACAGATTCACAACGGCGCCGACGACAACGCATCAGGCGCCGCGGCCATCATCGAGATGGCGAAGCTCGCGGCAAGCCAGCGCGGCCGGTTTCCGCGGACGCTGGTGTTCGTGGCGTTTGCCGGTGAAGAGCGCGGCCTGCTCGGATCGATCCATTACACGACCACGCCGGCGGTCCCGATGGACGACACGATCGGCATGCTGAATCTGGATATGGTCGGCCGGGCCAATGGCAGCGTCGATGTCAGCGGCCTCGAGCTGTCGCCGTCGATGGAGGCTGACCTTCGAGCGGCCGGCGCCGCCAGCGGCAATCAACTGCGCGTGCGGCGCGAGGGTCCGGGCGCGGGCCGCAGCGACGATTCGTCGTTCATCGCCAGGCGGGTGCCGGCGATCAACTTCTTCACCGGCTTCCACACGGACTATCACCGCCCCGGCGACGACTGGGAAAAGATCGACGCACGCGGCGTCAGCCAGGTCGCCGAACTTGCTCTCGAATTCGCAGCGCGGCTGACGGCGCGCAACGACCGCCCTGAATTCGTCGCGCCGCGCCGGCGGTGACGTGGAGTCCGGCTTCAGCCGGATTGTCTACGCGGCCTCGCGGTGAAGTTCCAGGCCGGTGGTGAAGGCATCGAGCTGGCGCCGCAGCATCACGCGGCCCCGATGCAGCCGCGACTTGAGCGTCTGATCCTTCACGCGGAGACGCGTGCTCGCCTCTTCGGTCGTCAGCCCTTCGATGTCCCGGAGCACCACCGGCACCCGGTAAATCTCGGGTAACCGCGGCAGGGCATCCGCCACGGCATCGCGAAGCTGCCGCCGCAACAGCTCTTCGTCCGGCATGTGAGACCAGTCGGCCGGATGGCGCGGGGTCGCGGCGCCGGACTCCTCTTTCCGCTGAGCCAGCAGCCGGTTACGCTCAACGTCCGCGGCCCGCTCCGCACGGTGGGTCCGCAGCCGCGACATCGCCGTGTTGAACGTAATGCGGTAAATCCAGGATGAGAGCGCCGCGTCGCCGCGGAACTTGTCGATCTTGCGATAAACCTTCAGCAGGACGTCCTGTGTCACCTCCTCGGCGTCTTCGCGGTTCTTCATATGCCGCAGCGCCATCTGGAAAATCCGGTGGCTGTAGCGGTCTGATAAGTCCCTAACTGCCTCCTCGTCGCCGGTTTGAAGACGACGGATGAGCTGCCTGTCGTCGGTCCTGTCCATGGGTCCGTGTCCTTTTACCCACTAGAACACCGACCTATTCGGTCCTATTCCCGTCCGCCTCTGCCGGTCGGCCCCGCGGCGGTGACCGGGCTGCGGCGGACCGAGGACGTGCTAAGTACAAGCCTCTTGGTGCTCGCCGCCATCCTCGTCGTCACGGCCTTAATCCTGGTTAACGCCGTATACGTCGCCGCAGAGTTTGCCGCCGTCAGCGTTCGCCGCGCCCGGATCCAGCAGATGGCCGCGGACGGCCACACGCTGGCGTCCTGGCTGCTGCCGGTACTGCAGTCGCCGGCGGCGCTGGACCGCTACATCGCCGCCTGCCAGATCGGCATCACGCTCTCGAGCCTGGTGCTCGGCGCGTACGCGCAAGCCACGTTTGCCGTCTGGCTGTCTCCTTACTTCGCGTCGCTGGGCGGGCTGCGGGACGTCGCCGCGCAGTCGACGTCGATTGCGGTCGTTCTGCTCTTCCTCACCGTTCTCCAGGTCATCTTCGCGGAGCTGGTCCCGAAGTCGCTCGCGCTGCAATACCCGACCTACACCGCGATCTACACGCTGATCCCGATGAAGGCATCGCAGTGGATCTATCGCCCGTTCATCAAGTGGCTGAACGGGACCGGGCTGCTGCTGCTCCGCGTCATCGGCGCCTCGCCGCAGGCCCATCGTCACATCCACTCGCCGCAGGAGATCGAGCTGCTGATTGCGGAGAGCCGCGATGGCGGGCTCCTCGAGCCGGATGAACACCGCCGTCTTCAGCGCGCGCTCCGGCTGAATCTTCGTCAGGCCAGGCAGCTGATGGTGCCGCGCACGAAGATTTCGGCGCTGAGCATCGACACGCCGCTGAACGAGGTCATCACGATCGTGGCGCAGAGTCCGTACTCGCGCCTTCCGGTCTATCGCGACTCGCTCGACAACGTCGTCGGCATCGTCCACACGAAGGATCTCGTCCGCTGGCTGGTCGCCGGCGGGTCGAACGGCTCCCTGACGACGCTCATTCGGCCGATCGCCAGCGTGCACGAGAGCGTGACGGCCGATCGCATTCTGCGGCAGCTGCGCGAACGGCGTTCGCATCAGGCGCTGGTGGTTGACGAGTTCGGCGGAACCGCCGGCCTGCTCACGCTGGAAGACGTCCTCGCCGAGCTCGTTGGCGACGTTGGCGATGAATTCAAACCGGCCGATCCCGTCGCGGAACCGCTGCCCGACGGGAGGCTGCGCCTGCCTGGCGGCATAGCTGTAGACGACGCCGCCACGGCGCTCCGCGCGATGTGGGACACAGATGCCACGACGGTCGGGGGGCTGGTGACCGCCGCGCTTGGCCACCTCCCGGTGCCCGCCGAAACGATCAGGATCGGCGACTGGGAGTTCGAAGTGGAGCGCGTGGCCGACAAGGCGGTGGACAGCGTGCTCGCGCGGCGCGTCCGTCCGGACGACGAACAGGCGGAGGAGAGCTGACGTGCTGTTCGCCATCGTCATCATTTTCCTTCTCGTCCTCGCCAACGGGCTGTTCGTCGCCGCGGAATTCGCCATCGTCGGCGCGACGCGCGCGTCGATTGAGCATCAGGCCGCGCAAGGCAACCGTCTGGCGCAGCGCGTCGCGCGCATCCTCGAGGATCCGCGCCAGCAGGATCGCTACATCGCCACGACGCAGATCGGCATCTCGATCGCGAGCCTCGGCCTCGGGATGTACGGCGAGCATGTGCTCGCCGAATGGATCGTGCCGTGGCTCGAGCCGTACGACGACAACCCGTGGATCGCGGCACACGCGCTGGCCAGTGGAATCGCGGTCGCGATCCTGACGTATCTGCACATCGTGATCGGCGAAATGGTGCCGAAAGCATTGGCGCTGCAGAGCGCCGACGAGACCGTGCTGTACGTCTCGCCGGTCATTGAGGCGCTGGAGCTGGCGCTCAAGCCTCTGGTGGTGGCCCTCAATGCCACGGGCAACGCGCTCTTGCGCCTTGTCGGGGTCCGCCGTCAGGAAGTCGAAGCCGAGCGGTACCACACGCCCGAGGAGCTCGAGTACATCGTCAAGGAAAGCCAGGAAGGCGGCATGCTCCGCGGCGAGGCCGGCCGGATCCTGCGTGAGCTGTTTGAATTCGGCGATTTGACCGCCGCGCAGGCGATGGTGCCTCGCGTCCGCCTCGTTGGCATCCCCGTCGAGACCGAGGTGGATGAACTCCGGCAGCTCGTACGCACGCATCCACATACACGCTACCCGGTGTATGCCGGCGACCTCGACCACATCGTCGGCAGCGTCCACATCAAGGCGCTGCTGCGTCACTTTGTCGCGGGCCGGCCGGTGACGGCCCGCGATGCACGGCCGGTCCCGCACATACCCGCGACGATGGCGATGGACGATGTGCTGGCGGCGATGCGGCGTCACAGCGCGCAGATGGCCGTCGTGATGGACGAGCACGGCGGCACCGCTGGTCTGGTCACGATCGAGGATCTGTTCGAGGAGGTGGTCGGAGAAATCGAGGAGGGCCGGGAACGGGCGCCGATCGCGCGGGAATCCGACGGGCGCCTGGTCGTTCACGGAACCGTGCGGCTCAAGGATGTGGGGGAAGCGTTCGGAATCACGCTGGAACATGCGGACGTTCAATCCGTGAGCGGTCTCGTGCTGGCCGAGCTCGGCCGTCCCGCAGCTGTTCACGATGTTGTGATCTGGAACAACCTCCGTGTGGAAGTGCAGTCGATCGCCGGCCTCGGGGTCGGCGACGCCATCATCACCAGGCTGCCGGGCTGACGGCAGTAACGCCGTCAAGACACAGCGGAAACACCGAAGACCTCCGTGAAGCGCGCGATTATGCGGTCCTCGGCTTCGGAGATTGCAATCGTCCTGCCTGCGGCGTTCTCGAGCGAAGTCACCCCGTGGTCGGTGATGCCGCATGGGATGATCAACTGAAACTCGGCCAGGTTCGTGCTGACGTTGAATGCGAACCCGTGACTGGTGATCCACCGTGAGATCCGGACTCCGATCGCTCCGATCTTTTCGTTTCCGACCCACGCGCCCGTCAACCCGTTGATGCGGCCGGCCTCGACGCCATAGTCGGCGCAGACGCGAATCATGACGTCCTCGAGGTCGCGAACGTAGCGATGCACGTCGCAGCGATCGGGCCTCAAGTCGAGGATCGGATAGCCGACGATCTGGCCCGGCCCGTGATACGTGACGTCGCCGCCTCGCCCTGTTTCGGAGACGTCGATGCCGAGCTCCGCGAGACGCTCGGTCGAAACGAGCACGTTGGAGCGGCCGCCGTCGCCCTTCACGCCAAGCGTGATCACCGGCGGGTGTTGCAGCAGAACCAGGAGATCCGGGATGCGGCCGGCACGGCGCTCCTCGACGAGCTCGCGCTGACGGTTCAGCGCCTCGCCATAGGGAACGAGACCGAGGCGGCAGATCTCGAGGGTCCGCCTGAAGGCGGACACTACGCCGGAGTCAGACCTGGTTGGCGTCGAAGTTCTCCAGCTGGTTCTTCACGAATGCCATGAACTCGTCGGCAACGGCGCCGTCGATCAGGCGATGGTCGAACCCGAGTGTGAGATAGGCCATGGTTCGAATGGCGATCGCGTCATCAACGACGACGGGGCGCTTCTCGATCGTACCGACGCCGAGGATCGCGACCTGCGGCTGGTTGATGATCGGCATTCCGAACTGGGCACCGAACTGGCCGGGGTTCGTGATGGTGAACGTGCCGTCGTGCACCTCGTCCGGCTTGAGCTGTTTGGCGCGCGCGCGCTCTGCCAGGTCGGCGATGCCGCGGCTCAAACCGAGCAGGTTCTTCTCGTCGGCGTGCTTCAGCACGGGGACGATCAAGCCGCTGTCGAGCGCGACCGCAATGCCGAGATTGATGTCCTTCTTGTAGACGACGTTGTCGCCGTCGATCGAGGCGTTGACGATCGGATAGCGGCGAAGCGCGTCGATCACGGCTTTCGCGATGAATGCCATGTAGGTCAGCTTGGCGCCGACGCGTTCGTACTCCGCCTTCTTCTCCTGCCTGATCCTCTCGATCGTCGAAAAGTTCACATGGAAGACCGAGTGCACATGCGCGGACGTCCGCCGGCTCTGCACCATGTGCTCGGCGATCTTCTTCCGCATCACGGAGAGCGGTTGGATCTCGACTCGATCTCCGAGCTGGGCAGGTCCGCCTCGCATGGCCGCAGGGCTCGGCGGCACCTGCCCGACAACCACACTACTGGGGCTTTCGGGGACACCGGACTCGATGAACCCGAGGATGTCGTGTTTGGTGACGCGGCCGCCAATTCCAGATCCCGGGATCTGCGTGATGTCGACGTTGTGCTCGCGCGCGATGCGCCGAACGAGCGGAGACGATTTCTGGCGGCGCACATCCTCTGTCGACGCCGGCTCTCCGCTTCCGTTCGAACGCGGTGGGTGAGCCTCTGTTGCCGCTGCGTTTCCGGCGCCGTCAGCCTGCGGCTGCGTGGACGCGGCTGCCTTCTCAGCACCCTTTCGCGGTCCGCCGTCGCCGCCGACGCCTGCCGGCTTCGGCGAGACAGGCTGTGCGGTGACGGGCGCCACCGTCCTGGTGTCTGCAGATCGCAGGGCCTCGCCCGCGGCAGCAATGCTGGCAACCACCGAATTGACGGCGACCGTGTCGCCCTCCTGGGCGGTGATCTCTGTGAGAACGCCGGCCGCCGGGGAGGGAATCTCAGCATCCACCTTGTCGGTGGAGATCTCGAACAACGGCTCGTCGCGATCGACGGTGTCGCCGACCTTCTTGAGCCACCGGACGATGGTGCCTTCCGCGATCGATTCGCCCATCTGCGGCATGACGACTGGTGTCGGCATATAAATCGTTCGAGTCGTTCGAATCGTTCGAGCATTCGAACCGTTCTACGCGTGAATCGCCGCTCCGTGCGTCGCGTGGGCGGCCTCGCCCACGGCTTCCGAAAACGTCGGGTGCGCGTGAATCGTCCTGATCAGCTCCTCGACCGTGCATTCGAGCCGCAGCGCCAGCACGGCCTCGGCGACGAGCTCAGTAGACCGCGGTCCGATCATGTGGACGCCCAGCACCTCATCGTACTTGCGGTCGGCGACGAATTTCACGAATCCTTCTGTTTCCCCTGCCATCCGCGCACGGCCGAGGACCCCAAACGGAAACGAGCCGACGCGGACGTCGAAACCGCGCTGTTTCGCCTCAGCCTCGGTCAGGCCGACGCTGCCGATTTCCGGGTCGCAGTAGGTGCAGCCGGGAACATGGTCGTAGTTCAACGGCCGCACGTCCTGACCCGCCAGCCGTTCCGCAACGAGGATCCCCTCCATCGACGACACGTGCGCCAGCTGGGGGTGCACCCCCTGGCCCATCGTGATCACATCGCCGACCGCTGAAACGTGCGGTATCGAGGTCCGGTAGAACTGATCCACCTTGATGTAGCCGCGGTCCATCTGCATGCCGAGTGCTTCCACGCCAAGGTCTGCAGTCACTGGGCCGCGACCCGTCGCCACGAGCAGAATATCGGCCGACAGCTGCTGTGGCTTGCCGTCGGGTCCCTGCGCCTCGAGCTCGACGCCATTCGCCCCGGCCGACGCCTTCGTCACCTTCGTGCCGGTCAGGCACTTGATCCCCTGTTGGCGGAACGACTTCTCCAGCTCCGCCGACACCGCTTCGTCCTCGACGGGAACGAGCCGCGGCAGAAGCTCGAGGAGCGTGACCTCACTTCCGAACCGCCGGTAGATCGACGCGAACTCCACGCCAACGGCACCGCTGCCCATGATGATGAGCGACTTGGGCACCTGCGCGAGATGAATCGCTTCGTCACTGGTAATGATGCGGGTGTGATCGATCTCGATACCCGGAACACTGCGCGGCGCGGAGCCAGTGGCAACGATGATGTCGCTCGCCTGGAGCGTCTGCTTCTCGCCGTCGACGATCTCGATTCCGCCGCCGCCGGCAAGACGCGCCGTCCCCTTGATCCAGGCGATCTTGTTCTTCTTGAACAGGAACTCGATGCCCTTGGTCAGCCCGCCGACGATCTTGTCCTTCCGGGCGTGGACCTGCGTCATGTT
>JBOGIQ010000053.1:0-23419 GCA_050742535.1 Vicinamibacterales bacterium
GTACGGCAGCGACTCATTGGAGCTGCGCGAATACTGATAGCGGACACCCAGCGTCATATTGCGCTTCGGACGCAGGGTCAGCGCACCATTCGCCGTCAGACCGGACGAGGCGCGGGAGTCCTCGAAGCCGAAGAGCGACGTCGATCGTCCGGAGCCGCGCTGATACGACACGCCCCCCTCAACTCGGTGCTGGCCCTTGATCGTGTATCCCACCCGCGACTGTGCTGAGTCCTGCCTCGTCGCGCTGACAACCGGCGCCTCGTAGTTGAACCGCCCGTCGGCTGCCGGCTGTGCCGCCGGGTAGTACGCCAGGAGCGCCGTCGCCTGCGGGCTGATACGCTCTGTCGGAATCGCGCTGCCTTCGAATGGCTGCCCCGTCGCTGGGTCGATGACGCGAACTGGCTGGCCTCTCACGTCGAGCGTCTGCGAAAAGTCGCCCGCGCGCTCGAGCGCCGTCGGCATCCGTGTGGACTGTGACGTCACGTTCGTCGTCGACGCGCCCTGGTAAGAGAGCGACACCGTGAGGGGGTTCCGCAGCCACGGCACCCGGAGCGGCCCCTGGAATGTGCCGAGCGCCTGCGTGTCGGCGTAGGAGGGCTTGGCCGATTGCGAGCCGATCAGCGAAAACGGACGCGCGTCCCACGCCGAGCTGCCCATCTGGAATCCCGCGGTGTAGCTGTAGCCGCCCCCACGTGGTGTGGGCCGGTTGTTGCCGATGCCGCGCGGCAGCGCGAACGGCGTGGATGCGCCGTTGTTCAAGCTGCCGTTGATCAGGAGTCCATCCGCTGCGCCCATTCCCGCGGGACCAGTCAACGCGGTGAGGTTGATTGGCTCTTCGTCTTCGGAGTCGCGAGGCTTGAATGCGCGCGCCGGCGGCAACGCACGCGTCAGCTCGTCGTACGAGCGAACGCTCAATGCGTCCGGCGGTGGATCGTCTTTCGTCGGGACCTCAATCTCACGCGTGATCGTGTCGAAGCCGAACAGCTCGATCGTGAGCGTCCAGAGCCCGTCCGCAAGGGCGGCCAGGTGGTAAATGCCCTCCCCGTCGGTCGTTGCCAATGCCTTGGTTTCGCCTTTGGTCGCTGTCACCGTGGCGCCGGGGACGGGCAGGCCGTTGAACGTGACCTGCCCGAAGTAGTCCGATGCCAGGAGCGTGGCGGACTGGCCTGTCGTGAGCAGCAACACGAGGAGCCAGACGATGCGAATCAGCATCGGAGTTCTCGTGACCAAGAACACCCGACCCGGCCCCCCTAATTGGGCTCGAGCCGCCTGATCGCGTCGATGACGATGTGCTCGCGCGGCACCTGCGCGGTCTCCAGCCGCAATCCGAGCTGCTGCTCGAGTGCGGTGAAGAGATTCGGCGCCGGCGGCACGCTCGACGGATCGGCGGCCATCTGGACCAGATCGGTGGCTATCGCGAGGAACGGGTTCCTCCTCGTCCGATCGTCGAGCACGAACTCCAACGCGTACGTGAAACCACTTGTGCCCGGAATGCCCGTCCGGTCGGAGACGCGCTCCCCAAGAATTCCCTCCAGCGTTTGCACGAGGGCCGGCACGCGCGCACCCTCGCTGACGAGAATCCTGTTCGGTCCGTTGTCGACCATCCCACGCCCACCAAAACGCCCACAAGAACCGGGGGTTGCGTCGCCGCGGCGAGCCGCGTCGAGACTCCGGCGCACCGGCTCCATGAGCCGGCGCGCCCATTCCGCTTCGCTCACCACGCCTGGGGTCGTTTGTTCGGGGGTGCACGCCCCTTCCTTCATCTTGAGCCCACCGGGCGCCACCACCAGAGAGAACGACGGAACCTGCTCCGTGACGATGCGCGCCTTCAGGCCGAACCGCCGTTCGAGGAGCGCCAGCAGCATCGGACCGGACATCGCGTTGACGTTGGCCGTATTACAAGACCTGTCCGGCTGGTTCGCGAGGCTTGAGGGGACAGGGACTGCGCGACCACCAAGAACATCAGGAATGCACACGTCCTGGCCACCGCCAACCTTCGCGACCGCCTCGATCGTGTACTTCTCGGTTCGCACCCAGTCCGGCCCTCCGCGAACGCGCCGGCCGTCTTCGCCAGGGATTGTGGCAACAGAGCCTCGCCAAAAGTTCAACGCGCGTGCAGTACCAAACGCCAACTCTCCGCCCACCCCGTAATACCCATAGGCCGTCCGGATCAGCGTGGCGGGCGTCATGCACAGCGCATAGAACCGCCCCGGCGTCATGTAGATGCTGCCCCCGCCACCGCCGCCACGCCCACCCGGTACTGCCGCCGGCAGGTTGTCGGGATCGCACGGCCGGATCGACGCTTCATCAAACTCGAGCGCGGCGGTGCCGGGCGTCTGCGCGCCGGTGACGTTCGCCTGCCGCGCCAGCGGTGTGAGCGGGGCCGCGGACTGCGCCACGCCCTTCATGAACGAGTCGATCTTCGCGAGGTGCACGGTGGCGTTGCGGCTCCACGCGATGTCGTCTGCCAGCGGCCGGCGCGCGATGGTTGGGCTCGTGGCCACCTCTTCGCCGGGCCGCAGGCGTGTCTCCACATCGCCTTCGCGAACCCGCACCTCTCCTTCGATGACCCCAACGCGCGAGCCCTGCTGGCCGGCACTTGCGAGAAACGCGGTGCCGTCGACAGTGACGGTCATGTCGTTCGTCCGCACATACACGTGCCCGTCCCGCTGCCCGGCGGCGGTGACGATGATGTCGCCAGTCTTCAAGTCGATCTGAATCCCGTCAGACGCGCGATCAACGGTCATCTCGGAGTACGCCCGCATCTCCACGCGCGAGTCGTCCGCCAGCGTGACCTGCAGGCCGTCAATGCCCGCGGCATACACGCGCACGCCGCGCGGCCAGACGATCGCCCCACCGATCGCCACGCCAAGGACGAGCACCGCTGCAACGGCGCTGGGAAGGTGCGTCCATGCACGCTGATGTCTGGAAGGCGATCGCTGCTGGGCGGAGCGCAACACGTCGTCCGGAATATGCGAGACAGCCGGCCATCGCGCGTGCAACCGTCGCAGAAGTCGCGGTTCCGCGTCGTGCATCTCCTGGGCTGGCGGATGCGAGAACTGCCGAAGGCAGGCATCCAGCATGTCATCGATGTGGCGATTGCGAATCTTCATCATTTGCCTCAAGACAGCGACGCCCGCAGCAATTTGCGGAGCCGAGCCCGGGATCGGAACAGGCTGACAGCGATCGTGCCGCGCGAGGTACCGAGCCGCTTCGCGATCTCGGCATCACTGCAGTTGTGGACGTAACGAAGAATGAGGATCTCGGCTGCGCCAGGACTCAGTTCCGAGATTGCTCCGTACAGGCGACGGTGCATCTCTTCGGCAGCTTCCGCAGGCGGCGCCAAAGCCCGCTGCGCCTCATACTGTTCGGCAGCGCCACTGCGAAGTTGCCGTTTGCGGGAACGAACAACGTCGAGGGATGCATTCACCGCGGCCCTGTACAGGTACGCTCCTGGATTCGCGCAAAGGGCCTTGGACCACGGGCTGTGAACGAGGTGCATGAAGACGGTCTGCACCACATCCTCAGCGTCGTGGCCGTTTCCGAGCACCCCGTATGCCGTGCGATAGACCATGCGGTAGTTCTCGGCGAAAAGCGTGTCAAAGTCCTGATCCGCCGCGGTGGAGGTGCGGTCTCCGCGATCGAAGGCGACATCCCGAATGTGTGCCGGCACCATGGACCCCTACCCTATAAGCGTCGAACAGCCTCGTTTGTTAGCAGGTCAAGCTGCCGTTGATCAGGAGTCCATCCGCTGCGCCCATTCCCGCGGGACCAGTCAACACCGTGATGTTGATTGGCTCTTCGTCTTCGGAGTCGCGAGGTTCGAATGCGCGCGCCGGCGGCAACGCGCGCGTCAGCTCGTCGTACGAGCGAACGCTCAAACGCATCCGGCGGCGGTTCGTCTTTCGTCGGGACCTCAATCTCACGCGTGATGGTGTCGAAGCCGAACAGCTCGATCGTGAGCGTCCAGAGCCCGTCCGCAAGGGCGGCCAGGTGGTAAATGCCCTCCCGTCGGTCGTTGCCGATGCCTTGGTTTCGCCTTTGGTCGCTGTCACCGTGGCACCGGGAACGGGCAGGCCGTTGAACGTGACCTGCCCGAAATAGTCCGATGCCAGGAGCGTGGCAGACTGGCCTGTCGTGAGCAGCAACACGAGGAGCCAGACGATGGTGCGAATCAGCATCGAAGTTCTCGAGCTCCGGTCGCCTCCTCCACCTCCGCCACCCGTGCCCGGATCGGTGATGTAGACAAGGTCAACGGGCATCCGCTCAAGAAGCTCGGCGCTGATGACGCGTTCGGGAACCAGCCGGGCGGCAAGGAGAAGCGCCGCCACAGCAAGCACGTGAACCACCGTTCCCGAGAGCACGCGAGTCCGGCTGGTGGTGGCATGGCCGCGGAAGATCTGGCGCACATCGGCGCCTTCGCCTGCGGGCCGAAGTGAAAGATCGGTCGAAGCCATCTCTCTTAAACACCCGGCGAGCCCAGTAGGTGGTACCTGCACCGGGCGATTGCCCACCTGCTGAGAAGACGCGGAAGGACCCGATTTGTTTCAGCCAGGCTGGGCCGATCAGCTGACTGGAGTCTTTGAGCGTGCACTCTCGGAGTGCTAGCGAACAACCGTTTCTCTTGCTCTCGACACTGGTCTTTCCATATCAGTTCTCCGTCGGCCGTTCGGCGCGCTCGATCACGAGCGCTTCTACGGGTCCCCGCGAACCTTCCAGTTCGAGTCCGAGCTGGTCGCGAAACGCGGCGATCAGGGCTGAGATGGACGAGCTGTTCAGGGGGCGCGTGAGCGCCTGAATACCGGGCAGGGTGTCGGGTGCCGTCTCGAACCGCACGTCAAAACTGAATCGACCGGTCAAACCTGTTCGATCCAGCACGGGGCTGCCCATGAGAGGCTCCAGACTGATAATCAGATCGGCGATCTCTGCGTTCCGGCCGAAGACAATCCGTCCTGTTGCGGGTCCCAACCGAGGCGATGCCATATACAGCGGTACAACTCCACTCGCCGTTTCTTCGACGTTCGGAAACGTGAGCGGAGACTGCTGGATGGTCTGTTTCGCCAGGGCATCGAATTCCGAGGCGTTTTTCGTCCGCGCCATCGTGAGCACGAAGACCGGCACATCTCTCCTCTCCCGATTGACGATGAGCTTGAAACGTTCGGTCAGCATCGCCCGCAGCATCGCCTGAAGGCGCGGAGCGTCACCGTACCGGACCTGCTGCAGTGTGTAGCCGGGGCCACCTCGCGGAATCGCCGCCTCGATATCGAATCGGTCCGACTTGACCCAGCCGGGGCCCCCGGACAGCACATCGAGCATCGAAAAATACGCGCAGTTGCGACCGGGGGCTCCATAGGCCATCGCAACAAGGGTAAAGAGATTGATGTTCGTAGCCGCAAACCGGCCAGCGTCGATCTGCATGCCGCCCGCCGTGCATCCGAGCTCGGTGACGGTGCCACCGCGTCCGCCTGCCGGCGGCGGAGCGCTGGGCCTTATCGACACCAGCTCAAACGATTCCTGGAGTGCAGTCGCGTTCTGCGGCGACAGCACTGGCGGGACGACTGGGGCCTGATGCAGCAACGAGACGAGCGCCGGGGCATTCCGGCTCCAGGCGATGGCCTCGTTCACAGGCACCGCGTTCACCAGCGCATTTGTGACAACCTGCTCGCCCGATCGCAGCGTTGTCTCCATTGCCGCTTGCGTCACCCGTACTTCGCCCTCAATCACCGCGACGCGCGAGCCTTCGTCATCAGCATTCACCAGGAAGACCGTGCCGACGACGGAGACGGTCATGTCCCTGGTCTGCACGTAGAGATGACCCGTGCGCTGCTTTGCGGCGTTGACGATGATGCCGCCGCTTTCCAAACGGATTCGGGTACCGTCATGAGCCCGTTCCAACGCCAGTTCCGAGTCCGAGCGCATCTCGACGCGGGAGCCGTCCGCCAGCTTGAGCACTCCACCCGCGCGACCGCTGGCGCTCGACGTGCCGCCGGAACGAATCGTCTCGCCGACGCCGACAGATTCGCCAACGCGAAGGGGTTGCACGTTTCCGGCGACGACCCTGTGTAAGCCCGCGTCCGCGGCCTCCACGACGGCGGCCGAAGCGCCGGACCAGCGTGCGCTATAGACGAGAACAGCAACGACGAACGCCGCGGCGACGGCCGTTACCCGCCAGAGCACGCCACCTGCCCTACGGCCAGAGGGCGACAACGTGACGGCCGCAGCTTGACGCATCGGTGATCTCTCCGACTCGGCCCGCAGATATCGCCACGCGCCTTCGATGTCGGCGTCCGCCTCCTCAGGAACTGGATTCGCATACCGGCGCAGACGTTCATCGAGCGATTGTCCCAACGACCTGACGTCTTTCATGATTCGCCTTCTTCCTCGAGGCCGCGGATGATCTTCTTCAGACGCGCACGCGCCCGGAACAGACACACGGCGATTGCCGTGCGCGATTTGCCGAGCATCCTGGCAATTTCCCTGTCTGAGTAATCGTGGACGTAACGCAGGATGACGAACGTCGCGACTGCGAGGGTCCAGCGCCGCAACGGCCTTGTACAGCTGCCTATGATCTTCTTCGACTGTCTCCGCCGCTGGCAGCGCGTCGACGAACTCGGAGTGGCTGATGAATCGGCGACGGCGGCGAGTTTTCAGAGTGTCCAAAGACAGGTTCACCGCGGCGCGATAAAGGTAAGCCTTCGGATTCTGACGAGCATCGTGCGGCACATCGTGCCGCAGCAATCTCAGAAAGATTGTCTGAAGAACGTCTTGCGCATCTTCGCGGTTGCCCGTCACCCCGTAAGCGGTCCGGTACACCATCCGACTGTGCTCTCGAAAGAGCGTCTCGAACTCCACGGACACTGAAGAGCCCTTCAAAGGTGCAGTGGCGGCGGACATCTGATTTCACGTGTAAAGACGACACCCCTAACGGTTTGTTACAGGCGGGGTGACCCGCACTATGTCGGAAAAGAGGACGAAATCGCGGGAGAGTTTCCCACGCGGACGCTGGGAGGACGCTCGCAACGAGTGACATTTCGAGTGTCATCGCGCCGGCAAAACCCGAAACAGCCGGCAGAAGGACGCAAACAGACGCGAATGGGGGTTCGGGCTAACGAGCAGAAGGCGCGACGTTTAGCGACACGCCGCGAGAATCCGCAAACCGACGAAAAGCGCGCCTGCGGATTCCCTGCCTCCCAGCCATTTGCGTTTTGTTGCGTCCCTTCGTAAGGATTCGCATCCCTTTGCGTCTATTCGCGTCCAGTGCACCGAAGCTTGGCTAAGAACTGAATTCTCTCAGCCTCATCGTCACATGTGCTGAAGGAGCGGACGTCAGGTTGGGCGTCAGCCTCTCTACCTGATCATTCACGAGCACCTCCATACGCTCCTGCGCGTTTCGAGCTCGAGTCGGAGCGGCTCCTGATCCGCGGTGACCATCTCAATTGTCCGAAGGCCTCTCGATGGACTCGATGACGAACCGGTAGCCTACTCCTTTCGCTGATTCGAGCTTCAGCCCAAGCTGCTCCTGGAGAGCGGTCTCGAGCGATGGTGCGGTGGGCTCACCCGCCGCGGCGCGAAGTGCGGCGATCTCGGGACGCGAAGGGTCGACAGGCGGCGGCGCATACTCGAGTCGGATATTGAACTTGCCCGTGAGGCCCGTCTTGTCGATGACTTGCCTGCCCAACCCGCCCGCGGCTCCGCTGAGTATCTCTGAGAGTCGATCGAGCGTGAGTGCTTCAAAGTCAATGACTCTGTTTGGGCTTGATCCAATCGCCTTGAGCTGGGCCGCAGGATCCACACTGGCGGCCGTGGGGTCGGGCCTGCAGTATCGCTGCCCCACTGGCGGCGGTGGCGCAGGATCGAACGGAGACTGAGACGGAGGACGCACGAACGAGAGGCACGTGCCTTCTTGAAATGGCTTGAGCTTGGAGCCGCCCCGAGCGATGGTCAGTGCGTAGACGTCGACCTCGCGGCTCTCGCGACGAATCCGCAGCTTGAATCGATCTTCGAGCAGCGCACGGAGCATCGGGCCACTCATCATGCCGCGACTGGCTTCGCTTCCCGCCGTCGCGACGATCGTGTAGCGTTCGGAATTCACCCACCCTGGTCCCCCTTCGATGGGAGTTCTAAACACGATATTCGGATCGCTGATCAGCGTCCCATCCGGATACATCACATAGGCTCCCTGAATGAGGCCGCTGACAAGTTGACAAGTCAGTGTCAGTCGTCCAGGAGAGAAGCTTCCTCCTCCGCCCCTTTCCAGAGGTCCCAAGTCGTCGGTGCAGCGTCTCACAGAGGCGACCTCAAACGTTGGTCGGGGGCGCGCCGAGGCCGCCCCGTTCGATGCCTGGGCGCGCGGCGTTGCCGCGGTGTAGGCGAGTGCCAATGTGCCTACCAGGAGAGTCAGTGCAGTTCGAGTCGACATGGTTTCATCCTCACGCGCATGGCGATTGGAGGCCAGCGCAGTCATACCTCTTCCCGCGTTCCGCGCTGAAAGTTCCATAATCCGTCCGCAATGTTCTGGAACTAATTGGCGCGACGTCCGGAATATGAGTGACGTGGACGAGGCCGAGCTGCTTCGCCGAGCGCGCCACGGTGATGACGCCGCATTCGCGCAGCTGTTTAGCCGCTACCAGCGGGCGATCTTTCGCTACGCCGCCCACATGTGCGGCGACGCCGCGGCTGATGACGTCGTCCAGGAGACGTTCCTCGTCGTGCTCCGGCGCGGAGGGAAGTTCGATACGGCACGCGGGACGTTCAGCGCGTTTCTCTTCGGTATCGCGCGGAACGTGATCTTGAAGCAGCTCGGGGACCGCTACCAGCTGCCGGGTGACATCGAGGATGCCGTTGAAGAAGCGTCACCGCATGCGGATGCGCTCGAGTCCATAACCGAACAGGAGCGCATCGAGGCAGTACGGGCGGCGATTGCCTCGTTGCCCCCACTCTATCGGGAAGTCGTGGCCTTGTGTGATTTGGAGGACGTGGACTATGAGAGCGCTGCGGCGGTGTTGAGCTGCCCGATCGGAACGATCCGTTCCAGGCTCCATCGCGCCCGTGCGATGTTGACCTCCAAGCTGGCCGGCTTGCGTGACTCAGCCGGAGACGGGACGGGCGGGGGTGAGGACGGAGGTCGAGTGAACCGCCGCGCCTTGTCGCGGAGTCGATAACGATGTCCAACACACCGCCAGATCGCGACACCCTTCTGGAGACGTTGAAGGTGATGGCGCGCCGGGACGCAGGACGCGGCGTGTCTCCCGAAGTCGAGGTGTACCTGGGTCGCCACGTCCGCGCGCTCGGCACTTCGCGACGTAGAACTCGATTCGCGTGGCTGGCTGCGGCAGCCTCGCTCCTCATCGCCGTTGGCCTGACGCGCTTCACGATGCAGGAACGTGAATCGGGCAGCGATCAGCCATCGGTGGTCGGCATGGCTCCCAGCAGCGACGGCTTTCTGCCACTCCCGAACGCCCACCTCCCCATTGCTGAGGCGCATGTGGTTCGCATGACTGTCGCGCGTTCGTCCTTGGTCGCGTTTGGCCTCGATCCCGGCGGACCCGATACGCCTGACGTCGTCCTGGCCGACATCCTGGTTGGTCACGACGGCATCGCGCGGTCTGTTCGTTTCGTTGGTCTCGCCACGAAAGAGGAGCTGGAGCGATGAGCCGATTCTCCGTGCTGTCAGCTCTTGCCGCGGTCTGCTGTGCCTTCGTAACGGCGTCACTGTCCAGCGCTCAATCGGGCACGGCAGGGGCATTGACGCAACCTGCCATCACCGCAATGACGGTTCGCGACGCGCCGTACTCAGCGGACGCGATTACCACCGTGACCCAGATCCTCGGCGATGGCACAAGAGTGCAGCGGTCGGTGACCGCGAAGGTCTATCGCGACAGTGCTGGCCGTACGCGACGAGAGGAGACGGTAATCGGTCTCGCCTCGCTTACGCCCGCTGCCGACGGATTTCAGACCATCACCATCAGCGATCCCGCGGCTGGCACTGCCTACACCTTGAACCCGCGAGGTCGCACGGCGCTGAGCGTTCCGCTACTGCCCCAGTTGTGGGCGGCTCGCGGTCTGCCGCCTCGTGGTCTGCCCGCGCCGCCGGCGGGCGGAGCGAGACAAGGTGGGGCCAGCGTTGGCGGTGGCCGCAGCAGCCCGGCGTCTGCCGGAACTGGGAAACCACCAACTTTTCGATATGAGCCCCTCGGAACCTGGGAGATGAGCGGGCTGAGGGTGACAGGCCGTCGGACAACCCAAACGATTTCCGTTGGTGCGATCGGAAACGACAGGCCGATCGTGATTACCACCGACACGTGGGAGTCGCCAACGCTGCGTCTGCTGGTGTCCTCACGGCATACCGATCCCCGCACTGGTACGGTCGACTACCAGCTCACCAACATTCACCAGACCGAGCCAAACGCGGACCTGTTTGTGGTGCCCGCGGGGTACACGGTCATGGCACCTTCTCAAATGCTTCCTGACGCGGCGGTCGGGCGCAATCAGCAGCCGGCAGCGGCTACTCCTCTTCGCGGGCGGGCAGGCCCCGGCGGTCGTGAAACCCCGCCGACTGAGCAAAAGTAGAGACGCGGCGACCCGCAATGGACACGTCCGCGTTGACACAGGTTTATGAACGGTCCCGTCGACACATGCTCGCTGTCGCGTCGAGGTACGTGGGCCAGGAGGCGGAAGACCTCGTCCAGGACGCGTTCGTGCGTGCCCTTCGCCATTGCAGTGAATTCCGATACGAAGCCGCGCCATCGACGTGGCTGCATCGAATTGTCGTGAACGAGTGCATCAGTCATCACCGGACACATCGACTGCGCGCTCAGCTGCGTCGATCCCAACCGCATCAACCACACATCGCGAACGCCGGTTTCGCGCACACCTTAGCGATACGAAGAGCCCTCCGAACCCTTCGCCAGCCAGACTACCGGGTGTTCGTGATGTATGAAGTCTTGGGCTATACGCACCCGGAGATTGCTGAGCAACTGTCCATTCCGCTTGGCACGTCCAAATGGAGACTGACGACGGCTCGTCGCACGCTGAAGGAGACTCTCATCGGCGAATGTCATTTCGAGTGACATCGAGCCGGCAAAACCCGAAACAGCCGGCAAACGGACGCGAATGGTGTTTCGGGCTAACGGGCAGAATGCGCGAGGTTTAGCGACAAGCCGCGAGAATCCGAAAACGGACGAAGAGCGCGCCTGGGGAATCCCTGCCTCCCAGCCACACAAGAATCAGTAGTTTTGTTGGGGAATTCGGCGATTCCCCTGAGAACCGCTGCTTCCCAACCAGTTCTTTCAGATTCGGCGGTATTCCTTAGACAATCCGGCGATTCATGCCGCAAAACGGCGTGAGTGACATTGTCGAGTGACATTTCGAGCGGCAAGATTTCTCCGTTCGCGTGCATGACCAATGGGGCCGATGATGATTGTAATCGTCACGCCACGTGCTGATGACCGCCTGCGGGCGAAGTGACATCGAGCCGCACAGGCCGCAAAGCCGCTGAACAGAAGCAAGCGGACGAAAAAGCCACACGGTCGTTACGGTCGCAAGGCTACGTGAAGAAGGCTGGCGCTGTCGGTCCGATGGGCGCTTACACGGTCCTGACAAAGCGCCGACAGGGTTCAGACGCACCGTTCCTATAATTGCGGCGTGACGCTTACCGGTGGCCGCGTTCGTCGCTGGGTTCGACTCCTGCGGAATCCATCCGGAATGCTGTCCATCGTCGCCGTGGCAACGGCGGTTACGTTTGGCGTCGCCGGGTGGGAAATGCTTCGGCAGGAGGGCGCCGCCGAGGAACAGCGCGAACGGGAGCGACTCGAACAGCGGGCCGATCGCGCGGTGCAGGAGGTCGCACGGGCTCTCAGCGAGGTGGAGCGGCAACTGGACGCGTGGATCGCCGCGCCGGACATTCAGCCCATCGCACCGCACGGCGGGCTCGCGCTGCTCTTCGATAAGCAATCGATTCGTCGTGCATCGCCCGCCAATCTCGTTTTTTACCCCACGCTTCCAGCACTGGCCGAGCCCCCGGACGCGTTCTTTGCGACGGCAGAGGCGGACGAGTTTCAGCGAAACGCATTGACGACGTCGGCAGACGTGTACCACCGTCTTGCGCAGTCCTCGGATCGCGCAGTGCGCGCGGGCGCCTTGATACGGCTCGCGCGCGTGCATCGCAAGCTGAATCAGGCAGACGCGGCCCTCGCCGTTTACCGGGAACTGGCTGCGCTGCGCGACGTGTACGTCGTCGGCACGCCAGCCGACCTGGTCGCGCGAGATGCGGAAATGCGGCTGCTCAAGGAAATCGGACGTCACCAGGATGCCAACTCGCTAGCGCGCACCATCCAACAGGATCTGTCTACCGGACGATGGGCGCTGACACGCGGGCAGTACGAGCACTACGCCGCCGAGGCCGCGCTGATTTCCGGAACGACTGTTGCGCACAACCAACGCGTCGCGATCGCGCTCGCCGTAGCTGACTTCTGGACCACGTGGCAGACGGCACCGGCTCCGCGCGGCGCCCTGCTCGCCGGCCCGTCCGGGGAGCGTTATCTCATTGCCTGGCGCAGCGGAAGTGACGTCTCCGCCGCGTTGCTGTTCGCTCTGGACCAGCTGGCGGCGCGGCTCCCCACCGACGTGCGCTCTGGCATCTCCCTCGTCGACGGGGCAGACGCCTCACCCGGGCACGAACGGTCGTCCATGAGTGTCACCCGCACGAGTGTGGAAACTGGGCTGCCTTTCAGCGTGCGGGCAGCCGGAGACGGATTGGTCGCGCGAACCGGACTTATGAGCCGCGGCCGCCTGGTGGTCGCGGCGCTGAGCGTTATGCTGGCCTTCCTGCTGGCGGCATCCTACTTCATCAGTCGAGCCGTCAGACGCGAGGTGGCGCTGGCACGCCTGCAGGCGGACTTCGTGTCGGCCGTCTCCCACGAGTTCCGCACACCGCTTGCGTCTATGCGGCAGCTCTCGGAATTGCTTTCCGAGGGACGCGTGCCGCTTGAAACCCGTCGCCAGCATTATTACGACTCGCTGGCGGCCGAAAGCCGCCGGCTGCAGCGGCTCGTCGAGAACCTGCTCGAGTTCGGAAAGCTCGAGGCCGGGCCGCCGCGGCCCTACGACATCGAGCCTGTTGAGCCGCGGGCGCTGATGGACTCGGCGGTGGCGGACTTTCTGTCACAACTGGGGCGCTCTGATTGCCGGATCGACGTCAGCGGCGGTGACACCAGCACGCCGGTGCTCGTCGATCGCCATGCGATAACGCTCGTCCTCCACAACCTGCTCGACAACGCAATGAAGTACTCAGGCGGCCGGTCCGTGCGTCTGTCCTGCGAGCCGGAAGGCAACCGCATCGCCTTCAGCGTCAGCGACGACGGCCCGGGAATATCGGTGGAGGATCAGCGTCGCATCTTCCAGAAGTTCGTGCGCGGGGCATCGGCTGCCGCCACCAACGTGAAGGGGACGGGCCTGGGACTGGCAATGGTGAAGCTGATTGTGTCGGGACACGGTGGCGAGATTCGAGTCAACAGCCGGCCCGATGCCGGCAGCACATTCACCGTCATCCTGCCCGCACAGGTGTAACACGCTTGCCGCGCATTCTCATTGTCGAAGACGAACCGATCATCGCCGGAGCGCTCGAGGACGACCTCACGCTCGAGGGATACGACGTGACGGTGATCGACAACGGCACGGCAGCGTCCAGATTCGCCGTCGAGCATCCGGTCGATCTGATCGTGCTCGATGTCATGCTGCCCGGCCGCGACGGCGTGGACGTGTGCCGCGACGTGCGCAAGGCGGGCCTCACGACGCCGATTCTGATGCTCACGGCGCGCGCGCAGGAGGCCGAGAAGATCCTGGCCTTTGAATCAGGCGCGGACGATTACGTCACGAAGCCGTTTGGGACGAAGGAGCTGCGGGCGCGGATCAAGGCTCTCCTGCGGCGGGCGGACACGGGACGCGGCCAGCCGTCAGAGGTCTTCGAGTTTGCCGACGTGCAGGTGGACTTCACGCGCGGCGAAGTACGTCGCGCCGGCCAGCCGCTCGACTTGACGCTCACCGAATTCAAGTTGCTCGGCGCGTTCGTGCGGAATCCGGGCCGCGTGCTGAGCCGTCAGCAGCTGCTCGATGCCGCATGGGGCGTCGGCACGGTCCTCTCAGATCGCGCCGTCGATAACCACATCGTCAATCTGCGACGGAAGATCGAGCGCATCCCGACGGAGCCGCGACATCTCGTCAGCGTCAGGGGACTGGGCTATCGGTTCGATGAGTGATTCGTACCGAGGTCTGACACGAGGACGATACGCCCCGTATTTCAGCCCCCTACGCTGTCCCTGGAGGACGAGAGATGACAGTTCGACATGCGATCACGTCGGCGCTCGTGGGCGCGGTTCTGCTGGGCACATTGTCTGCGCAGAGCACGACCCAGTCCGACCGACAGTTCCAGGCAGCGCTGCAGAAAGAGACCGTCGATGGAAACCTCAAGGGCGCGATCGAGGACTATCGCGCGATTGCCAGTCGCCGTGGGGTTGCGCCCGACCTGGCGACACAGGCTCTTTTGCGCATGGCCGGGGTGCACCAGAAACTGGGCGATCCACAGGCAGCACGCGCCGCGTACGACCAGCTCATTCGAGATTTCCCAGCGCAGCGGCAGGCCGTCGAAACGGCGCGAACCCGATTGACGG
Source organism: Vicinamibacterales bacterium (assembly GCA_050742535.1). GTDB lineage: Bacteria > Acidobacteriota > Vicinamibacteria > Vicinamibacterales > UBA2999 > Gp6-AA40. The sequence goes on from JBOGIQ010000053.1 coordinate 14,667, forward strand.
CACTCGACACACCGGCGGCGCGCACCGGCCTGTCGCTCAAGCAGGTCACCATTCCAGACGTCTACGTCATTGCCGTCTCGCCTGACAGCCGCTGGGCTGTGACCAACATATTCAACGAGGCGGCCAACGGTGTGACGGGAGCCGATCTCGTCCTCGTCGATCTGCGGTCCGGGGCCACGCGCGTCCTGGATAAGCATCCCGCGACCGGCGCCTACGTCGAAAATGACGCCGTCTTCTCACCCGACGGCAGCCAGGTCGCGTATCACGTTGCCGCGCTTGAGGGGACGAATCGTCACCAGGTGCGCATCGTGCCGGCAGACGGGAGCGCAACCCCGCGCGTCGTCTACGACTCGGCAAAGTCAAACAGCGGGTATGTCTTCATCAAGGGCTGGACGCCCGATGGACGGCGACTACTGTTGTCGCCTGTATTGAACGATGGCACCTGGCAGCTCGTCATGCTATCGCTCGCCGACGGCACGCTGCGGACCATCAAGTCCTTCAGCTGGGCGCAGGTGCACGCGGCACTATCGCCAGACGGCCGCTACATCGCCTACTCCCTGCCGGTTCGCGATGACGATGTGACGAGAGATGTCTTTATCCTGGCGACCGACGGAAGCCAGGATGTTCCGCTCGTGCAACATCCGGCGCACGACTCGGATCCGATCTGGTCGGCGGACGGCAGCCACGTGCTCTTCCGGAGCAATCGGACGAGCCGAACCTCGCTCTGGGCGATACCTGTCAAGAACGGCAAACCGGCTGGCGACGCGGTGCTGGTCAAGGACAACATCCCCGTTGCGCGTCCGCTCGGTCCGCAACTGCCCGCCACGGTAACGCGGTCGGGCGCGCTGTACTACAGCGTGTCCGAGCCGCGCCTGAACGTGTACCACGTGGCCCTCGGCAGCGACGGCAAAGCTGCTGGTGAGCCGCGAATTGCAACCCGCCACGAGGACAACAATGATTGCTGCGCGGCGGTGTCGCCGGACGGCAAGCAACTCGCCTACTACTCCCGCTCGCCGAAGGTCCTGGTCATACGGGATCTGAGCAGCGGCAGCGAACGCGAATTCGCGCTGAGTCTAGAGATCAATTTCCTGGTCTCCGCTGGCCCGCAGTGGTTTCCGGACGGCCAATCCGTGATGGTGCACGGAGCCGTTCCGCAGCGCGGGGGGAACCGCCAGTACCGCGTCGAACTCACGAGCGGCCGAGCCGAGCTGCTGCCAACGAACGGTGTCGCCGTGCACTCCGCCCTATCGCCTGCGGGGGAGACGATTTTTGCGTCAGTCAATGGACTGCGGCGGTACGACCTGAAGTCCGGTGAGGCGACAACGATCAAGGCGCCGGAAAAGGACACTGCCGTACTGAGTCCGAAGGTGGCACCGGATGGAAAGCGGATTGCGTACTGGAATTTACGCCGCGGGACCCCCGATGTTTCGAGGATCGAGGTTTCACGTATTGATGGCAGCGACGCTCGTGTCGTCTGCGATTGCCCCTTCCCCGGCACGTATTCTCCAATGAATGTTCTGACCTGGATGCCGGACCAGCGGCACCTCGTCTACGCCGATCAGGTCGGCACGCTCTGGCGCGTGCCTACGGATGGCGGCAAACCTGAAGCTCTCGGCGTCTCCATCCCGCCACGCATCCAGGCGCTGAGCGTTCAGCCCGACGGCCGGGGCCTGTACTTTACTGCGCGTCAGGAAGCGGGCCCTGCGGAACTCTGGGCGTTGGAAAACTTCCTGCCTCGCACGTCGGCGAAGTAGCAGCGACCGATGATCCGCGCGCTGCTCGCCGTCGCGCTGACGATCCCTCTGGGGCTGGACCTGTACCTCCCAGCCCCGGAGGACAACCCGCCCACCAGGGAGCGTATCGAAGCCGGGCGGCGACTCTTTCGGGATCGGCGCCTGTCGAGCGATCGATCGCTTGCGTGTTCGTCGTGCCACGATCCCAGTCGGGCATTCTCAACGCCGAACGCGACGTCCGTCGGTGTCTTCGATCGCCAGGGTCGTCGTAACGCGCCGGCGCTGATCAATCGCGGCTACGGCAAGCTGTTCTTCTGGGATGCGCGCGTGACGACACTGGAAGAACAGGTGTTGAGGCCCATTCAGGATCCATTCGAGATGGACCTCTCGCTGACTGAAGCGAGCGAACGGGTGGGAATGCAGGTAGACGACATCTCGCGCGCGCTCGCGAGCTACGTGCGCTCCATCCTTTCGGGCAACGCGCCGCTCGATCGATTCGTCAACGGCGACCGGCGCGCGCTTTCCCCTCAGCAGCAGTCGGGGCTGGACATCTTCCAGGGCAAAGGTCGCTGTATTGCCTGCCACGTAGGGCCGAACTTCACCGACGAACGCGTGCACAACACCGGCGTCGCTTGGTCCGGAGGGCCAGGAGTGGCTGGACGCTACCTCGATGACGGCCACTTTGTCGTCAGCGGTAGAAACGAGGACCGCGGGCGTTTCAAGACTCCGACGCTGCGCGAAGTGGCCAGAACATCTCCTTACATGCACGACGGCAGCAAGGCGACGCTCGAAGACGTGGTCAACTTCTATGACGAGGGCGGGCGGCCGAATCCCAATCTCGACATCGAGATCCGGCCGTTGCGCCTCAGCGCCGTTGAGAAAAGGGCGCTGGTCAGCTTCCTGCGATCGCTCTCGGGACGAGTGCGCGAGGGACGATGACAGGCCGATCCAAGGTCATTCGCATTCTATTACCGCGCCATCGCGCACGACGCGAATGAGGTGATGCCCAGGGATGCGGGTCGGAGAAGGTGCGAACGGTGTGAGGCGAGCCACGTCCCACGCATCGGCAATAGAAGTCTCCGGGGGAAGCGGAACGGCGTGTCGTCCCATAGGAATGTGCGGATCAGCTCATGACCCCTGCTGCGTGGCATCGCGGATACGCTGCGCGTTGGCTCATCGTCGGATCCGAGACCAGCAGCAGGATGAACGCTTGTTTCTTACAAGTGCACGCTTGCAGGAATTCGAATGGGTGTCGAAGGCTTCGTCATCAGCCGACTCCGATATTGTCGGCACCTTCGGCGCCTGTTACATCGGCCGCACCGCGACTGACTTGTAGCGGTCCCAGCGAACCGTGATTGCGACACCAGGAGTGAGGGGTACGGGCAACGCATCGACCAGAGCCGGAGATTCGCGTAAAGACGACGGCGACGCCAAGGCCGGTCGCCGCCAGCGCTCCGACGAATCGCCGATATGGTTCCACCACAGATGACCGATCAGTTCGCCGATCCAGATGATCATCCCGACCCTCAGTGGCGATTTCCCGCTCCACCATTTCTAAACGACTCAGGTGGATCCGTGGTGATTCGGCGGACTTCTGGGGAGTTCTGATGACAACTCTGAGAGGCTTGGCACAGTCTTGGGATTTCAGTGGTGCACATGGGCTTCTCAGTAGGATTTGCCGTTAGGCCCGGCGGCCACGGAAGCTCCCGCGTCCTCAAGTTCCAGGGTCACTTGAAGGGTCGCTTCGTTGAAGCGGTTGTCGCATCGTGAATCGGGCCAAAACGGGAGCGTATCCAGTACCGGTCCCGGATTCGAGGAACCATGCGTCGATAGCAGCGAGCCCAGCGTTGGTTTAAGAGGAGAATTTTTCGGAAAGTGTCCGGCCAGAAGCTGGCGAGACGCTCACGACGAGTGTCATTTCGAGTGACATTGGGGCGGCACAGGCCGCAACCGCCGGCAAGCAGAAGCAAGCGGACGAAAAAGCGGTGGTGGCCAAACTTGCACTGGATGAAAGGTTTTGCAACCAAAAGCGAATCATGGCGAAAGGGCGAAAAGGAATTCGCCGGAATCCCTGCCTCCCAGCCAACAACAAACTAGCTGTCTTGTTGGGGAATTCGGCCGTTCCGCTGAGAACGACATCTCTCAGCCCATTTCGCTCTTGCGGCTTTTCCTGGAACATTTGAGCGGTCGGACGCGCCTCGAGGCTCTGAGTGACATTTGCGAGTGGCATTCCGTCAGCCTGAGAGACCGCCGTGCTCGGCGAGGACTGACGACCGCGAGCTGGTAGTCGGTACCGATCCGACGACGAGAGCCGTCGAATCGCGGCAAGGATCACGCACGCTGAATAAAGGCGGATGCTTGACACCTGCAGATGGCGCGGCAATAATCCGCCCTCATGAACCTGCTGAGGGTCACCGGCAAGTCCGACGTCGTGGCGCTGACGCCCGACGTGTCGGTCGTGCAGATGGTCGCACTGGTGCTTAGCGTTCTCCTACTTAGCCTTGGGCTGCTTCTGGGAAGCACCCCCGCCGCCGGATGATGTAGTTTCCACAAGTTTCAGCGCACCAAGGGCCATCATCCGATCAGGGTGATGGCCCTTTTGCTTTTTGAGGGTCTATGGAGCTCGGAGAACTCAAAGTCTTCGTCACCGTCGCCACTGAACACAGCTTCTCGCGGGCCGCCCTCAAACTCTGTCGGACGCAGCCGGCGGTGAGCCAAGCTGTCCGCCGCCTTGAAGAGGATCTGGGCGAGCTGTTGTTCGATCGCAGCACGAAGTCCGCGAAGCTCACGCAGGCAGGCAATACGCTGCTACCCGAAGCGATCCACTTGCTCCGAATGGCCGACGAAGCCGTGGCCACGGTCCGGCAGCTGTCGCAGCGGGATCGCGCGGTCCTGCGGATTGGCGGCGACGAAACCGACGCTCAGATCCTGCTCCCGGCGTTGTCGACAGTCTTGCTCCAGCAGCCGCACCTCAGCGTCGAATTTCGGCGCGTGGCCGACCTGGACGTCCTCGCGGAAGTCGGAGCGCGGACCATTGACATTGGCATCACGACCAGGGAACGTGTGCCGGCGCCGTTGTGCTCCGTGCCGGTACCCGTCCTGTCTCCCGGCTTGTGCGTCCTGCTGCCAAAGAGCCACCCCCTTGCGTCGTGGCCCGAGCTGCCAGTGACGGTCCTCCATTCCGAACGGCTCGTCACGCTGGCCGGTCTGCCGCTGCCGGAGTCGGCAATGATGAGCGCCACCGACGATGCTGCGCCTCCTGCGGGGGCGTGTGTGGTCATGCCGGGCCTTGACAGTCTGAAACACGCGGTTGTTAACGGCCTTGGCATCGGGGTCGTTCCTCGGGACGCGGTGTCGAGCCTCATCCCTGCCGGACTGGTCGCGATCCCGCTGCCGGCGACGCGGGCAGGCGGCGCGCGCACACTGGTGTATCGCGATACCGACGGACAACGAACTGCGGTCGAGGACTTCCTCGAGGCGCTGCGGTGCACGGCGGAGGACCGCGCCTCGCGAACAGCCCCGATCGCCATGAGGGCCGCGAGGTGACGCTCTCCTACGTTCACGGCGTCGGCACCACGCCTCTGATCGCGGATACCCTCGGCGGCGCCCTCAACGGTGCGGCGGAACGCTGGGGCGATCGCGACGCGCTCGTAGCCTGTCATCAGAAGCTCCGCTATTCGTACCGAGAGCTTCGCGACGAGGCCGATCGCGCCGCCCGCGCGCTGATCGCGCTCGGGGTGCAACGCGGCGACCGTGTCGGCATGTGGAGCGGCAATCGCGCGGAGTGGATGATCACGCAATACGCGGCGGCAAAAGCCGGCGCCGTCCTCGTGAACATCAACCCAGCCTACCGCCTGCGAGAGCTGGAATACGCGCTGACGCAATCGGGTGTGAGCGTGCTCGTTGCCGCCCGTGGGTTCCGCTCGACCGACTATGTGGAGATGCTGCTGGGGCTCGTGCCGGAACTGACGGCGACGGGGACCGGGCCCATCCGGGCGCAACGGGCATCGGCACTTCGCCGTGTCATTTACCTCGGCACTGACGCGGAACCCGGCGGGATCACTTGGGTAGAGTTCTTAGATCTCGCCAATCGAGTCTCGGCGCGCGAGCTCGAGGCGCGCGAAACGGCGCTGCAATTCGACGACCCGGTCAACATTCAGTACACCTCCGGAACGACGGGGTGGCCGAAAGGGGCGACCCTCTCCCATCACAACATCCTGAACAACGGTTACTTCGTTGGCGAAGTGTTGCGGTACACAGAACATGACAGGATTTGCCTGCCGGTGCCCTTCTATCACTGCTTCGGCTGCGTGCTTGGCAACATGGCGGCCGTCACGCACGGCAGCGCGGTCGTCATCCCTGGCGAGTCGTTCGATCCGGATGCCACGCTACAGGCGATTCAGGCGCACGGCTGCACGTCGATCTATGGCGTACCGACGATGTTCATCGCGCAACTGGATCATCCCCGCTTCAGCAGCGTCCAGCTCGAGACGCTGCGCACCGGAATCATGGCCGGCGCCCCATGTCCCATTGACGTCATGCGCCACGTCATCGGCCGGATGCACGTGCCGCAGGTCACCATCTGTTACGGCATGACCGAAACGTCGCCGGTGTCGTTCCAATCCGCGACCGATGATCCGATTGAGCTTCGGGTGTCGACAGTCGGCCGCGTGCTGCCACACCTCGAATGCAAGATTGTCGACCCGGACACGGGCCTGACTGTTCCACGCGGCACCCCAGGAGAGCTGTGCACGCGCGGCTACGCTGTGATGCTCGGGTACTGGAACGATGACGCCGCAACCGCCAACGCGATTGACGCGGCGCGCTGGATGCACACGGGCGACCTCGCTGTCATGAACGATGAGGGCTACGTGTCGATCACCGGCCGCATCAAGGACATGATCATCCGCGGCGGCGAGAACATCTATCCCCGTGAAATCGAGGAGTTCCTGCACACCCACGACAAGGTCAGCGACGTGCAGGTGATTGGCGTGCCCGATCACAAGTACGGGGAAGAGGTGTGCGCGTGGATCCGCCTGCGTGACGGGGTGACAGCAACGGCGGAGGAACTCCGCGAGTTCTGTCGGGGTCAGATCGCCACCTACAAGATCCCGCGATATGTCCGGTTCACCAGCGAATTCCCAATGACCGTTACCGGGAAAGTTCAGAAGTTCAAAATGCGGGAGATGACCGTGGCCGAGCTGGCGCTCGCCCGGGCGACCGAGGTGGAGCCGACCTGAGGTCGGCGAGAGGAGACAACGTGCTGACAAGAGTTTCGTGGCTCATACCTGCGGCGATCCTGTTCAGCAGCCACGCTGCATATGGACAGCAAGGGTGCGAGAACCTGGTGAATCTGAAGCTGCCATACACGCTCATCACCGCGGCGACGAGCGTGCCGGAACGTGCGGCACCGGCGCCCGCCGCTCCGGGTGCGCCGACCGCGGGTCCGGCCACGGTTCCCGCCCATTGCGACGTTCGCGGCGTCATTCGTCCAAGCCGCGATTCCAATATCAAGTTCGCCCTCTGGCTGCCGGCGGCGTCCGCCTGGAACGCCAAATACCGGCAGGAGGGTAACGGCGGGTGGGCAGGCGCCATCAATACCGCCTCCTTGGCAGAGCCCTTGCGCCGCGGCTACGCCGTCGCCGGCACCGACAATGGCCATGAAGGTGGCGGCGGCGCGGACTGGGCCATCGGACATCCGGAGAAACTGATCGACTTTGGGTACCGCGCCGTGCACGAGACCGCGGTGCAGTCCAAGGCGATCATCCGCGCCTTCTACGGCCGAGACCCGGAGCGGAGCTACTTCAACGGCTGCTCCGACGGCGGCCGCGAAGCGCTCATGGAAGCGCAACGCTTTCCGGAAGACTTCAACGGCATCCTGGCCGGCGCCCCGGCGAACAACTGGTCACGCTTGTTCACCGCGTTCGTCTGGAACGAACGCGCGCTCCTGGCCACGCCGGCCAGCGCGATCCCACCCGCGAAGCTCCCCGTCATCCAGCGCGCGGTCATGGCCGCCTGCGACCGTCTCGACGGCGTGGCCGACGGGTTGATCGAAAATCCGCGTGCGTGCAAGTTCGATCCGTCCGTGCTCGTCTGCAAAGGAGCGGACGCGGCCGATTGTCTGCCGAGAGCGCAGGTCGACGCACTCCAGAAGATCTATGAAGGGCCGCGCAATCCGCGCACGCAGGAACCCCTTTTCGTCGGACAGCCGCCCGGGACGGAAGCGGTGCCGGGCAGCTGGGGCACCTGGATCACCCCGGCCAACCCCGCAAGTGCCATCCAGTTCGCGTTCGGCAACAGCTACTACGGGGCGGCGGTCTTCGAGGACCCCAAGTGGAATTTCCGGATGCTCGACTTCGATCGCGACGTGCGCATCGGGGATGAGAAGGCGGGACCCGTCCTCAACGCGACCAGCCCCGACCTGCGGTCGTTCCGTGCTTCAGGCGGGAAGCTCATTCAGTACCACGGGTGGGCAGACGCCGCCATTCCCGCGTCGAGTTCGATCGAGTACTACGAGACGGTGCGCGCCTTTCTTTCGACATACCCGGATGCGCGCACGCCCGGCGCTCCGCCGGCCGAGGACTTCTACCGGCTGTTTCTCGTGCCCGGGATGGCGCACTGCGGTGGCGGCTCTGGCGCGAACAGTTTCGGCAACGGAGGCAGTGCAGCGGCGACCCGCGGCGATCCTGAGCGCGACATCTTCACGGCACTCGAGCGTTGGGTCGAGCAAGGCATGGCGCCAGCACGTCTGGTCGGTAGCGGACGCGCCACCGATGATTCGTCCAAGCCGCTCACTCGGCCGCTGTGCCCGTATCCGCAGGTGGCGCAATACCGCGGCTCGGGCGACGTGAACGACGCAGCGAACTTTGCCTGCGTCGCGCCGTCGTCGAGGTCACGATGACCGACCCCAACCGGGTCCTCATCTTCGATACCACGCTGCGCGACGGCGAGCAGTCTCCCGGCTGCAGCATGACGCAGCCAGAGAAGCTGCGGGTCGCGAAGGCGCTCGCGGAGCTCGGG
>JBOGIQ010000054.1:0-23239 GCA_050742535.1 Vicinamibacterales bacterium
CGCCGCTTTGGCCTCTTCGAGGTTCGCACCCACCGATGTCGCAGAGCGGAGTAGCTGATCGACGGTCGAGCGCAGCTTGTATTCAGTGTCGAGGCTGACCACGAGCGATGAGACTGCGCACGCGAACCTGAAGGTCCGGTCCCGAATGTCTTGCGAAAGATCGGCAGTCATGCCGCGGTGGACTGCACAGACGGGACCACCAGCAGAACGCGCGAATTTCCAAAGGAAACGTGTAGGGGGGACGCCGCTAGTACGAAGAATCTGCGCTTCTAGATCACGGTTTGCATTTCGAATTTTGCATTTTGCATTTCGTCATGGCCGCGCAGGCTCGATGTCAACCGCGATGTTTCGCCATTTACCCTGACGGAATCGCATGACGCTCAGCGCCGCGCGCGTGAAATGACCGACGACGATGGCCAGCCAGATGTCGTTCGGCTGCAGGCCGCGCGCGGCCTGAAAAATCGAGCACAGTCCGAGCGGAACGACCACCTGCGAGATCACGGAAATGAAGAGCGGGCTGCGCGTATCACCGGTGCCCTGCAGTCCGCCGGTATAGCTCAACGCCACGGTGATGAACAGTCCCGACACGCTGAGGAATCCCAGCAGCGAGCGGCCAATGGCGAGAACGGTGGGATCCGTCATGCCGAACACGGCAAGCAGGTACTGCGGCACGATCACGAACAGGACCCCGATGACGGCCGCCACGCACAGCCCGACCTTCGCGGCGACGCGCACGCCGTCGACGGCGCGTTCCGGGTTACCCGCGCCCAGGTTCTGGCCGGCGATCGTCGCCGACGCGCCCATCAATCCGACCGATGTCCAGGTAATCAGCGAGAAGAGCTCCGTATAGCCGACGGCATACGCGGCCTGGGCAGCGGCGCTCTGCTCGAGCGATCCGATGAAGCGCAGCATCAGCACGCCGCCGACGTTCATGGCGATGCCCTGCACTCCGGTGGGCAGGCCGAACTTGAAGAGCGACCGGATGATCGTGAAGTCCGGCTTCAGGCTCATCCCGGGCTCGAAGTGGATCACCGAGTGCGGCCGTGTGATGCGCCAGATGCCGTAGACCGCAACGATCGTGCTGCTGGCAATCGTGCCGAGCGCGGCGCCGAGCGTGCCGAACGCGGGAATCAGCATCACGTTGAACACGACGGTCAACACCGTCATCGTGACGCCCAGCCGCAACGGCGTCTGCGGGTCGCCGGCGGCGCGAAACGCGCCGCTCAGCATGAAGAACATCATCATCCCGAACATGCCGAGGAACATCGCGCGCAGGAACGGGAGCGCGTCGGCGCGCACCTCGGGCGCGGCGTTGACGAGCGTCAGCAGGAGCGGTGAAACGAAATAACCGATCGCGGCGAGCAGCACCGAGCATCCGGCGGCGGTGAGGAAGGCCTGATAGACCGTCCGGTTGACCTTGTCCGGCTGATTGGCGCCGGCAAACCGCGCCACGAGCACGGCCATGCCGGTGAAGACCGAGCTGATGAAGACGATGACGACGAGGATGATCTGCCAGCTGACACCGATGGCCGCGTTGGCGGTGTAGCCAACAAAATGCCCCACCATCGCATGGTCGATGATGCCCTGCAGCCCGGCAATGACGTTCTGCAGCATCGTCGGCCACGCCAGCTTCCAGACGGCAGGACCGATTGGACCTTCGATGATTGATCGATCGAATCTTCTGGGTTGATTAGCGCCAGCCACGCAAACGCGCAGTGTACTACGGCGAAATCGCCATTGGCGTTTACTGATCTGTGATTAGTGAATTGTTGGTGATCCGCACGAGCTCATCGGCCTCCTTCCAGAGCGGGTCTGTTTCCGCGGGTGCACTGATCTCCGCCTCGGTGAGAATCTCCAATCAGAGGGCGGGCTCGTCCGCTTCTTCGATCGCATTACCCAGCTTGTAGATGAAGTCGGCCCCCGATCGGGCACGACATACCGCCCGGTATGCCGCGGCCACTGAAGTCGAGGAATCGGTCAATTGTGCGGCGATGCGGCTGTTGACCCGATCATGAGGGAGCCGCTTCGCGAACCGAATCGTGTCAACGGCGAATTTCTTGGTGCGTCTTCTGAGTTCCGCAGCATCCATGACGGGGCGCTGAAGCACGAGACGGTCCAATCACGCCATCGCCAGAAAATCCAGCACATCAGCTCCCAATCACCAATCAAAGATCGCAAATCCTGCAATGTCAGACGTCCAGCTCCCGGGCTTCTTCGGCGAGATCCATCATGAAACCGAAGCGGGCGGAGGCGTCCTTGCCCATCAGTCCGTTGACGACAGCCTCAATTGAAAGAGTCTTGGAGATCTGAAACGCTGATACCATCACAGCACGTGACGGCGCTGAGCACACGGACACGGGGACCATTATGGAAGCGTGCAGCGAAGTACGTCCGCTCTTTCGCATATCGCGGCCTGACAGCTCTCGATCGTCTGGCACCGTGGCGGGATGACGCGCTCTTGCCCCGGGCCATCTCCGCATCTATTACTACCGCGCTTGGAAGCCTGATGCCTTCGCGCGTGCATGTCGGGGTGCCCGCAATGAACTTGATCTTGCCGGTCTGCGGCCCGACCATCGCGTTTTAGACATTGGTTCAGGCATTGGCAACCTTGCTGTCGGGCTGATTGGATATCTCAAGGGTACTTATGACGGCATCGAGGTCCACAGAGAGGCAGTCGCGTGGTGCCGGCGGGCAATCACACCGCTTCATCCCACATTCCGCTTTCACCATGTTGATTTGGCTAGTGGTGCGTATAACCCTGACGGGCACGTCCCCGCGGCGGCATACCGCTTCCCCTTTCCCGATCACGCCTTCGACGTGATCTTTCTCGGATCGGTGTACACCCACCTTCTGCCCGACGCTGCTTCGCATTACGTGCACGAGGTTGCGCGGCTACTGGCACCAGGTGGCTTCTGTGTGGCGAGCTACTTTCTTCTTGACGACGAGCGACGAAAATCGATCGACGCGGGTCGCAGCTTTATTCCCTTTCCCGTTGAACATTCTTCAGGAGTGTGCAGACTCCATAGGGCCAACTCACCAGAAGCCGCCGTCGCTTTTGATGAAACGTTCATTCGACGTTTGCATGACGACTCCGACCTTCGGATACGTGACATTCGACGAGGCTTGTGGTGGCGCGGTGTTTCTCACGACCAGGACGTAGTCGTCGCCGTTCATGCCAACCAATAGGTAAGCGTTCGACTTACCCCATCTCGAGCGTCGTCTCATTCTGACCAATCCTCGGCAGAGGAGGATTGCGATGATGAAGAGGCAACCGCACCGATGCAGCAGCTTCGTCGTTAGTTTGACGTGCGAACGGACAATCCCGCGCGGGTACGCGGCAGACGTGCCATTCCGACCCGGACGTCCGATACTGGTGCCGACAGTGCCGCCGCGGTGGGCGACTCACCGCCGAGTTGTCCGCCTCTCTGACTTCAACCCCGGCGCGATCGAAGCGTTTGCAACGAGAAGCAGGAACTCCGCAAACGGTCGTTCGGTCGCTGCGACTAAATACGCCGGGACAGTATCCGGCTGCCTCGTGGCTGACACCCCCACGAGAGCGGCGACAACAACGACGCACCGGATCAGACGGGCTCTAAAACGGCGAGGGGGGCTCATCTGCCAGGCCTACTAGAGTGTCCACTATCGCCTTCCGACGGGCCGGCTCAGCGCACCTGGATTGGAATGGCCCGGGTCTCGCGCGGCCGATCGGCTGCGTTCGCGGTCGCATCGACGTGCACGGCGTACGCGCCTGCCGCGATGCCGTTCAGCGGGATTTCGAACAGGAATCCGTACCCACCCTGCCGGCGATTGAGCAGAGTGGACGACCGCTCGTCCGCGACAGTGCGGACTACTTCGCCCGTGAGCGTTCGCAACTCCGCGCGCACCGTGACGGTGTGCGGGTTCGCATCGGTGATGTTGTCGTACACCTCGGTATAGACAGCGACGCGATCGGCGGCGGTGAACTCACGCGTCGCTGTCATTGGTCCGGGGAGAGCCTCGGTCAGCACATTCTTTCCAGTCGCAACGCCCTGGGCCGATGTTTCAACCGAAGTCAGAGAGACTCCACTCAGGACGAGGGCGCGTTTCGTGAACTCGGGCACCTCGAGGTCGTACAAGACGCTTCCGAATCGCCGGCCGATCTGCGCAACACCGAAGCGAATCTGATAGTTGCCGGGCCGAAGTCCAGGTGGTTCAAGCAGGATCCTGACACCTGTTTTGCGCGCCTTCTCGTAGCTGTCGGGTTTGAGCGCCAGGTCCATGCGGTACGTAACCGGCGGTAATGCGCCTGTCGCCGCGCTGACGATGTAGCCGACTTCCAGTTGCGCTGTGAAGGTGTCGCCTTTCCTGTCGAACTCGAGCGCGCTGCCGTCTATTTCAACCGTAGCAGCGATGGCCGCCTCCTCTCCCTGGCCGCGATATGGTGCGGCTACGACTCGCATCGGCAGGCCGGAGACTGCCAGCGGATGGCTCAGCGCATCGGCGACGCCGGGCTTCCTTGGGACCTCCGCGACTCGCTCTGTCGGAGCGAGATAGCCGCTGATCGTGTGTACTCGCAGACCCGGACGCCTGACGCGCACGTCGAGCCGCCGGAACCTGCCGTCCGCCCTGTCCTGCGTCGAGTAGTAGCCCAGACTGTAGTAGGTGCTGTTCTCACGAACCAGCCGCGCGAACGCGCCCTCGACATCGTTGGAGGACACGAGAGCAAAGCCGCCAGTGACATCGCCGAGCGACCGTAGGTTAGTGCGCCTGGACATCTCGAGCTGGCGACGTCGGCGTTCCATTTCAACGCTCGGACCACCCGCAAACTCGCCACTCACGGTATCCGCGAGACTCAGCCGATTGGGATCAATCGGATATATCGCCACGTTGGCCCGAAGGGCCGCCCGCGCCACCTCGCGGCCGATATCCGGACAGGCCAGCGCCGCCGCCGACGACGGCGTCTCGATAGCGTTCTGGAAATCGCATCCAACATCTTCGGTCAGCAACAGCATCGCCTTGCGGCGCGAGGGGATGCGCGCGAGGAACTCCACCAGGTCTCGGAGCGCATATAGGCGATCCCGCGACGGTCTGCTAAACCCTACAGCGAGAGGCCCGCTTATGCCGGTAATCGGCGGCGCCTCAGCGGGCCATCCAGAGACGAGGTCAATCGCGCGCAGCAGGAGCCGCCGGTTCGACGTGAACTCCTGGGTGTCGATTCGACGCCCTTTGCCAATCAGAACGACTGTCGCAACATCGCTCCCGCCCATGTGCCGCTCGACGAACTGCCGAAGAAAGACACGTGTACGGAGCCCGTTCTCGGGTCGCAGCTCGTCTACGGCGATGACATATAGACGCCCTTCGCGCGGCTCGTTGCTTTGCACATCGGCCTCAACCGATGCGGCGGAGGAGGAACCTTCGCGTGGCGCTTCGATCGGGATGTTGAAGGGCAGGAAGTACGCGATCGATTGAGACCTTCCATCTTCCCGGACCTCAAAGTCGTCCACGGTGAGTCCGCTCACCGGATTACCTTGCGAATCCGTTACGTAGGCGTCGACTTGGACGAGGTCTACGGTGGATCGGAACACCGGTAGTGTGTTCCGATCCTGCTGGCCCAGCATCGGTGCGACCAACGCTAAGAGAATCGCGGTGCCCGAAGCAAACCGCTTCATGGCTCGCCCATGTCGCCTAGTTTAGGCCCACCGGCGGTCATCCGTCTCCCAGGATTTCGTTCAGTTGTCTCTCGAACACTGCGTAGGGCTGCGCTCCGGAGATCCGCCGGAGTGCCTTCATCTGCCCATCCTTTGTAAGCTTGCCGATAAAAAACGTCGGCGTCGAATTCACCCCGAAGCGAGACGCTTCGGCCATGTCGCCTCTGATCTTCTCCGCCTTGGCACCGGACAAGCATCTCTCGAATGCCTGCAGGTCTAACTGCAGTTCGGGCGCTTCCTGCAACCAGATCCGCTTCGACAACTCGGCTTGCCTGGTAAACAGGCGATCGTGCATTTCCCAGTATTTCCCCTGCTCGCCGGAGCATTCAGCAGCTACAGCCGCCGGAATCGCGTCCGAGTGATTGCCGAGTGGATAGTTGTGAAACGCATACTGAACCCGGTTGGTAGCGACGAATGCCTTGTCGATCTGACCAAATGTTTCGTTCGCATACTTACCGCAGTACGGGCACTGATAATCCGAAAACTCCAGGAGGACGACCTCCGCATCCGGCGCCCCTTTTCGATTCGCCGCTGAGAGCGCCATTGACAGCCCTTTCGATTCGACATCCTCAACCGCCGCACGTGGTTCGCCGGCGCGTGGTGTTACGGGCGAGTACACGAGACGCCAGACCAGCGTCACGGCCGCAGCCGCCAGTGCGAGGTTGGTCGCGATTTCGACGGCAGACTTAAAACGCATCATCATTATTCACCTTCACACGATCGTGCGACCGGCTGGCCGGTGCAGCCAGTCGCACGAGATAATCCAGCGATGAAGTCGCCGGCTGCGATTAGTACGAGCAGCAGCATTCCCCGTTCGTGTCGCAAATGGCAGGATGCCAGCCACACGCATACTCACACTCGTAATCCCAATCACAATCCCAACCCACGCAATAAGGACCTCCTTCACATGTGAAAGTGCATTCCCAATAGTCTTCTTCACAGGCGTCAAGGCAAGCCTCGAGCACAGGCGGGTCGCCTGAATGTTGCCCCCAGCAAGTGTCGTTACACGCCGACCATAGTGGCGCACATTCGACGCAATTCGTGGCCTCGAGTGATGCTGTACTCCCGAACACCACGGCACCCCATAGAACCGCAACGAACATGACACGTCGTAAGAGTGACATGCGCATTCTCTTGCTCCTCCGCGCCGCCATCGAATGTGCCGACGCGAGCGGATCGTAGGAGTCCACCGATACGGTGGCAAGGCAGATTCCTGCGGAAGATTCTGCGGAAATCTCTGTGGCGATTTCTGCTATCGGCTCAAAATCGTGCCTTTGAGCACGGCGAGCGCGCGATGATTCTGCGAGACGAACCGCTGTCCGCGGAGGAAGTCGTCGAACGAGATTACGGCGGCCGCCTTGTCGCTCAGGCCGGCGCGGTCGAGGAGCGCGCGCCAGGTGCGCGGCTCGGCAACCGCGACGTGCGCCTCGAGCATCGTAACGTGCCCGGCGTTTTTGCGAAGCGCGCGTAGAATCCTGGCGAAGTCGCGTGAGTCACGCGCCGAAACGTGCACAAGGTCACACGTCGTGTAAATCTTCGTCTCGCTTGCGCCGACTTCTGACGCCCAGGTGCCAATCGTCGCCGGATCGGATTTCGCACCACACGCCCGGATGACAAGCGCAGCCCATCGTTCGAACGCAGTTAGGGAAGGCGTCATTGGGACTTCGGTGAACCACAACCAGCCATGGACGCGCGCCGCCGCCTCTTTCAATGCATCCGCGACGACGGCGTGAATGTCGACCGGATAGCCAACCGCCTTGATCGCGCCGAGTGCGCCGGCCTGTCTCGCGATTTCGAAATCGAGATACCCGCTCAACAGCACCCACGGCGTGAGCACGCCGTCGTCCTGCATGGCCTGCGCGACATCGAGCCCTGTCATGTCTTTGAGTCGCCAATCGATGACGGCGAGATCGAACGGACGCGATCGCAGCTGCTGGATCGCAGCGCGTCCAGTGGATGACTCGTCCACTGCGTAACCGTGGTGGTGAAGAAGCCGCACGAAGCTTTCCCGAACGGCAGGATCGTCGTCGACGACGAGCAATCTCGGAGCCAAAATCGCCCCCCCCGGCCCCAATCGGGGGTCGAATTATACGTCGAGTTCCTGTGCCTCCTCGGCGCGATCCATGATGAACCGGAAACGGGCGGACGCGTCCTTACCCATCAGCTCGTTGATCACGCGATCGGTGACGATCTGATCGGCGATTTCGACGCGCTGCAGCCGCCGCGTCCGCGGATTCAGCGTCGTGTCCCACAGCACCTTCGGCATCATCTCGCCGAGCCCCTTGAAGCGGGTGATCTCCAGGCTGCCGCGCCCGTTGCCGTGCTGCTTCACCAGCTTGTCGCGCTGGGCATCATCCAGCGCCCAGAAGGTGTCCTTGCCGATGTCGATGCGATAGAGCGGCGGCTGTGCGAGGAAGACCTTGCCGGCGGAAATCAGCTGCGGCAGGTGGCGGTAGATGAACGTCAGCAGCAGCGTCGCAATGTGATGCCCGTCCGAGTCGGCGTCCGCGAGGATGATGATGCGGCCGTAGCGCAGCCGCGAGAGGTCGAAGTTCTTGCCCATCCCGCAACCGAGCGCCGTCACCAGATCCGCCAGCTCGCGGTTCTCGAGCACCTTCGCCAGCGTCATCCCCTCCGTGTTCATCACCTTGCCGCGCAGCGGCAGGATGGCCTGGCGCGCGCGGTCGCGCCCCTGCTTGGCCGATCCGCCGGCCGAATCGCCCTCGACGACGAACAGCTCGCTGTCGGCACGGTGCGCCGTGGTGCAGTCGCTCAACTTGCCCGGCAGGTTGAGGCGTCCGGACGTCGCGGTCTTGCGGGTCACTTCCGCCTGCGCGGCACGGCTGGCCTCGCGCGCGCGGGCGGCAAGGATGATGCGCGCGACAATCGCCTCGGCGATCGTCCGGTTGTGGTTCAGCCAGTGCTCGAGCGCGGGTCGAACCGCGGAGTCCACCGACGACAGCACTTCCTGATTGTTCAGGCGATCCTTCGTCTGTCCCTGAAACTGCGGCTCCTCGATGAACAGGCTGAGCACGCCGGTCAGCCCCTCGCGGATGTCCTCGGTCGCCAGCGTCACGCCTTTCGGCGACAGGTTGTGCGTTTCAATGTAGTTGCGGACCGCTTTGCCGATTCCAGCGCGCAGGCCGTTTTCGTGCGTGCCACCCGATCCGGTCGGAATGCCGTTCACGTAGCTGCGAATGTGCTCGTCCGTCGATTCGGTCCATTGCAGTACCAGGTCGAGCCGCGGACCGCTTTCGCGTTCGAGGATGAAGGCCGCTTCGTGCACCGGTTTGGCGCCGCGCTCGGCGACGATCTTCGCCACGAAATCGGCCAGGCCCTCCTGATGCTGGAAAACATCCTTCGTCCCTTCGGCTTCGTTCTCGAACGTGACGCGGACGCCCTTGTGGATGTAGCTGACGACCTCGAGCCGCTCGCGGATCAGCGCCGGATCGAACTCGACTTTGGGAAAGATGGTCGGGTCCGGATGGAAATAGACGGCGGTTCCTGACCCGCGCGCGGCGCCCACCTTCTTGAGCGGACCGGCGGGCTTGCCCCGCTTGAACGTCATCTCCCACAACGACCCGTCGCGCTTGACCTGAGCGCACAGCTCGGTCGACAGCGCGTTGACGACGCTGGCGCCGACGCCGTGGAGGCCTCCGGCCGTCTTGTAGCTGCCCTTCTCGAACTTTCCGCCGGCGTGGAGGACCGTGAAGATTACTTCCAGCGCGCTCTTCTTCGTCGTCGGGTGCTTGTCGACCGGAATCCCGCGGCCATCGTCGCTGACCGTGATCGAGCTGCCGTCCTTGTGCAGCGAGACGACGATGTTCGAGGCAAAGCCATTCATCGCCTCGTCGACCGCGTTGTCGAGCACTTCCCAGACCAGGTGATGCAGACCGGCCGTGCCAACGCCGCCGATGTACATGCCGGGACGTTTACGAACCGGCTCGAGCCCTTCGAGAACGGTGATGTCTTTCGCTGTGTAGTTGGACACTGGGAACTAGAGTAACTGGTAAGTCAAAAGGCAAAAGGCAAAAGGCAAAAGGGAAAAGGTAAAGATTCTCTTTTGCCTTTTCCCTTTTGACGTTTGACTTTTTATCGGCTCAACACGTCGTGATGGGCGTTGATGATCACGCGGCGTGGTTTCTGCGGCAGGTTCCGTTCAACCGACACCTTCTGCGTCGTGGCGCCGGTGAGAGCGATCGATCCGAGCAGCGCGACCCGGTCGTCGCCGAAATCGATGTAAATGGGCACGCGCGTTCTGAAGTCCGCCGGGACGCCACTCTGGGTGATGGTGCCCGCGAGCCGGTATCGGCCGTTGCCAAGGTCAGTTGCCTGAATGGATGACGTCAGCGTCGGGATGTCGGTCCCGTGCACCCATTGGTCGAAGAAGTAGTCGAGCTTCCCGTCGCCGGCGAGGTTCATATCCCTCGTGATGTGCTTCTCCGCGATCGCCTTGAAATCATCCGTCGACGGATTCCGGCCGGACCAGGTTTTCACGAAGTCGGCCATCATCGCCTTGAACGGCCTGTCCGGATCTGGCGCGCCTTCCTCGCGCATGACCATCCGCAGCATGTGCACGACGAATGCACCCTTCGAGTAGAGCATGGCGCGCGCCGCGCCGGGCGAGCGCGGCGTGCCGAGGCGGAACCCTTGCGTGATGGCGCCGGCCTCGGCATTTGGCACCCCGGTCGTCCGTCCCAACACCTCGCTTCGCCGTTCCGCCCAGAACGCGTCGGCCTTTTTCCGGCCGCTGTTCACTTCGAGCATCAGCGCCGAGGTGAATTCGGCGAATCCTTCCGATAGCCACTGATCGCGATAGTTCGACCAGCCCACCTGATGGCCCCACCATTGGTGGGCGACCTCGTGCCACGTCACGGTGTTGCCGAATTCCTTCAGACTCTGCAGCGAGCGCGGATCAACTCCCTGGAAACCGAGGGCCAGGTCGCTGCCGCCAACGAACGAGATGGTGGACAGGAAGATGAGCGTCGGCCATGACTGAGCCGAGGCCATCTGCACCTGCTGAGTGATCGACATGCGAGGGAAGGGCGATGGGCCGAAATACTGGTTGGCAACCCGCACCGTGTTCACGGCGTCCGCCAGAGGCGTTCCAGCCATCGCGACGAACTCAGGTCCACGCAGGACATGCACGTCGACCGCGACACCTCCCTGCTCATCCGACTTCGAGACTTTCTGAAAGTCACCGTAATTGAAACCGGCGACGCGGATCGGCCGTTCGCTTCGCCACACCGCGATCTTCTGCCCGCCTTCCGTCCGTTCGCTCACCTGGTCGCCGACCGCAATCAAATCGTTCTTCGCCGAGAATCGAAACGTCATCGAGTAGGTGGCAAGGTCGTCAAGGATGCCGACGTTGGGAAACCAGCTGTCGCGCGCGCCGACGGAGTAGCGGCCTTCAGCGCCCTGCAACACGTCGCGGCCTTCGTAGGTGAGCGTCAGTTTCGCCGCGGCGCCGCGCGCGAGCGGTTCACTGAACTGGACCGCGACTTCCGGCGCCGTTCCCGGCTCCTGCAGAACGGCGACGGGAACCGCCGCGCCGGAGCGGTCGATCGTGGCGGTCCGGATGCGAAGGCGCGGGAACAGCTCAATCGGCAGGACACGAATGCCGTCGGCGTTCGGCGTAAAGGTCACCGTGGTCGTTCCGCGCAGGGCGCCGCCATCGAGCGTCGTGTCGATGTCGTAGTGCGACGCGTCCGCCAGCATGCGGACCGGTTTCCCGCGGCCGTTTTTTGCCTGCGGCGCGAACGTGCTCGAGTACCACAGTCCTCCGTTCTGGTTGTTGAACGAGAACAGCACCACTTCTTCGCCGCCATAGAAGGAAAAGCGCGGCGTCAGGTTCGAGACGCCAAGCGGATCGATGGCCAGAAGCACCGGCGAATGGTTCTGGCCCTCGACGAAGGCCAGGAACACGCCATCTGTCCGCGCCGGCCGATTGAGCAGATCGGCAAGCACACGAAGGTGGAGGTTCGGCAGGACGTCGTCCCGCTGCCGGTTGAGGTAATCCTCATACGCGCGGACGGCGGCGGGATCCGGCGTGCCTGTCGCAACGGGCGCGTGCGCCAGCACTTCCGCCGCCGTCTTGTCCGTGAAGAGCAGAATCAGCTTGCTAAACCGATCGGTGAGCACCTCTTTGGCGCCCGCGACCAGCTGCAGATGACGGCGCTCGGCGGGAGTGGCGGGATTGAGGAGGTAGCTGCCCTGCCCGATGAACACCGCACCGAAGGTATCGGGGCCGAGCGGCGCGAGCAGATGAACGGCTCCGGATTCGAGCGTCAGGCGATAGGCGTCGCGCTCCAGGATCAGACGCTTGACCGGAATGGTTCGTCCATCGGGACGCGAGGCGCGAAGGTCACGATAGGCGGTCGCGTCCTGAGCCGATGCCGTGGACGCGACCAGTAGAACGAGCAGGCAGGAAATCACGCGCATGGCGTGGTGGATTCTACGCGCTTTTTGCCGCGGACTTTCGCGCGCGCGGTTTGGGCGCCCGCGCGGTTTTCGCGGCTTTCGGCGCGCGCGTGGATGTCCTGCGCCTGCGCGCCGGCTTCTGCCCCTCGACGGGCTCCGCGACAGGCACGTCCGCCGCCAGGACGGCTTCCGCATCGACGATCGGAGCATCGGCAACCGGCTCGGAAACGATCTCAGCCTCCGGGACAGGCGCGTAGGCTTCGTCGTCGGAGTCGAGGATCTCGGGCTCTTCGACCGGCACGGCCGGTTTCGGCGCGAGATTCGCCCCGGGGAAGAGACGAATCGCCCCCTGGCGATCGCGCTCGATTTTGAGTACGCCCTCCTTGCCAGCCGCACGCAGCAGGTCCACCACGGACGCGAACCCGTATTTCCGCTCATCGAAGCCATCGATCGCGCTGCGCAGATGCTGCTTGGCCTGGCGGACGTAGAGCGGCCATCGTGCCGGGGGCGTCTCGCTGAACGCACGCTGAACCGCGCGGATGCCGTCCTGCAGGCTCATCGGCGATACCGGCAGCTGCTCTTCTTCGTCCTCGTGGAGTTCGGCTTCTTGACCGCCGGCTCGATCCGTACCAGCGGACCGAGCGGACAGCGCTGCTTGGTGTCGGGTCGCTTCGCGACCCGACAGGCGAAGGCGGTTAGCCGGATTCTCCGGCGGCGCCTCCTCGGTGGGCATTTCAGCGGTCGATGCAGCCGCCTCCGGCTGAGAGCCGTCCTCGACCTGCTCGACGAGCATGCTGCGGCCCGCGTGCTTGAGCGTGACGGCGCCTGCCTGCGCCACCTTCTCCATGAAGTCGCGGAAGCTGCTGACCCCGTACTCGCGCTCGGAGAAGGTCGAGTCGAGTTGCAGCAGCGTGCTCTTCAGCAGCCCGAGCTGAGGAGTGACCTCGCGGTCCGACAGAACCTTCAGCGCACGTTTGACGAGCGGCAACGCCTTGCCGATGTCGCTGGTGCCTGTGACCGCCCGGCCGGAGCGCTCCGTCTGACGGCCGCCGCGGCTGCCGACGAGATTCTCGTAGGCGATGAACTCATGGCAGTTCCGCTGCATCGTGGCGCTGGTGAACTGCCGTCCCCCGACGACGATGACCTTCCGGCCATACTGCTTCAGCTTCTCGACGAGCGATATGAAATCGCTGTCGCCGCCGACGATGACGAAGGCGTTGATGTGGTCGTGGGTAAAGGCCATCTCGAGCGCGTCGAGGGCCATGGTGATGTCGGCGCCGTTCTTGTCGCCGCCGGGCGTCAGGTTCCGCTGGACCATCCTGATGGCGTGCTGTGTGAGGAGGCGGCTGTAGTCGCCGGCACGTTTCCAGTCGCTGTAGGCGATCTTGGTGACGATCTCGCCGCGTTCCTTGATGGCTTCGAGGACGAGGCCGATGTCGAACTGGCCGCCGATGGTGGATTTGACGCCGATTTCGACGTTGTCGAAGTCGATAAAAACGGCGATACGCGTACTGCGTGTGTCTGTTGTCGTGATGTTCATGTAATGTCCGCCGACTGTGTCGGCCCGTGATTTGTCGGCCGTGATTTCACGTCGTGTCCGCCTTCAGGCGGACCTGAGGGCCCGGGAAACTTGCGTCAACGGCAGTTCAGGCGCGCGCGCGCAACAAGAGAGGACGAACTGCCGGATCCCGGTTCCGTTGGTGTTAGGAGCAGTATATCGCGATATCCTCCCGTAACCGGAGATCACTCAATGCGCCGTGCCGCTCTCGTCGTCGCCACTGTTCTGCTGCTCCTCATCGCTGCGCTCGTCAATCACGGCGGAGACACCGTGGCGGCGCAGGGCCCCCGTCCCGCCGGAACCACGTTCTCGGGCAAGGCGTTCCGGTTCAACAAGGTCAAGGAAGGCGTCTACCACGCCATCGGGACCGGTGCGCTGACGGTTGTCGGCAATTCGACGGTTCTCGTCAACGACCGCGACGTCATCGTCGTCGACGACCACGTTTCTCCGGCTGCCGCGTGGGTGCTGGTCGAGGAAATCAAAGCGCTCACCGACAAGCCGGTGACGACGGTCGTCAACACGCACTTCCACTTCGACCATGCGCACGGCAACCAGATCTTCGCGCCAGGCGTGCAGATCATCGGCCACGAGTTCACGCGCCGCGCGCTGCTCGACGATCCGGTGTCGAAGCCGCTCTACCAGAGCTTCTACAGCGTCAAGACGCTTGAAGGTCAGATCGAGAATCTCAGGAAGCGCATCGCCAGCGAGCAGAACGCGGCGGCGCGCGAGAAGCTGCAGGCGCAGCTGACGTCGGTGGAGAACAACTACGCCTCGCAGAAGGAGCTGCGCCCGACGCCGCCCAACGTCACCCTGACGACGCAGATGACGCTGTTCAGGGGCGATCGCGAGATCCAGATTCGCTACCTCGGTCGCGGCCACACGGCAGGTGACGTTGTCGTTTACCTGCCGAAGGAGAAGGCGGTCATCACGGGCGACCTGCTGACGGCGAGCACCTCCAACCTGAGCGACTCCTACCCCGTCGAATGGGCGGCCACGCTCGAGGAGCTGAAGAAGCTCGACTTCGACACGGTCATCCCCGGCCACGGCGCGGCGTTCACGGACAAGGCGAAGATCGACTACTTCGCGGCCTATCTGCGCGACGTGTGGAGCACGGTCAGTGCGCTGAAGAAGCAGGGGGTCTCGGCAGAGGAAGCCGCCAAACGCGCGGATCTGTCGAAACACAAGGAACGGTTCGCGAACCCCGCGGTCCCCCTGATCGGCGTGCAGCGGATCTACGCGCTGCTCGATGGCAACGTGCGCTAGTCCGCGCGCTCTCGAGACTAGAAGGTCGGTCCTCCGCCGAAGGCCAGCACGTCGCCATTCGACAATCTGATCTGCCCTCCGCCCACGATGCGTGAGGATGTCTTCGGGTTGTCCGGCCGCGCGAGCAGCACCGTCTGTGAGTCGTCCAGATACAGCGCATTGCGCGGAGGGAACACGCGAGCCGCCACCCAGATGCCCGCTTTCAATCGCTCCTTCAACTCGGGCTTGCGGTTGAAGTTGACCGGAGACGTGCCCTGGATGGTCCAGGTCTCCAGCTCGCCTTTCTCGTTCTTCGACTGGAGAAAAATCAACGCGTGCGGGTTGATCCATTCCACGCGCAGGATCAGTCCTTCCAGCGTGACTGCCTTCGTCATGTCGAAGTAGAGCGGATTCGAGTGGTGCGCCATTGCCGGTGCGCTCGTCACGACGGCAACCGCCAGCACGGCCGCTATTCCGCGAAGTGCAGTTCTCATCGGATGAATCCTCCCCCTGTCGTGTTACCGGCGTGTTACCGCAGGCAAGGAACCGGTTCAGGCGTTCGGTAGAGGCCGACGTTTACGTCGCCTTTCATCCAGACGGACGTAGACCGGCGACGAACTCGAGCACGGGCGTCCAGTAATCGCTCCGCGACGCGTCGATCAGATCGTTGTGATCGGCGCCTGCAATCTCGACAAATCGCTTCGGCGCGTTGAGCAGGCCATGCAACTCCCGTCCGAGCGCGAACGGCACGACCGAATCACGGCTGCCGTGGATCACCAGCACAGGGCCACTGAAGTCCGTCAGCAGCTTCACCGTCTCGAACCGGTAAGCACCGAAGACATTGAGCATCCGCAATACGGGGTGCGATCTGACGACTGCCGCTTTGTCGGCGAAGCTGCTTTCGAGAATGAGCCCGTCGGGACGAACGACTCGGGTGGCGGCGGCAGCAATCGGACCACCGAGGGATCTGCCCCAGAACACGAGAGGCCGCCGGGCTGATTTCGGCTGGCCGGCGGTCGCATGCTGCACCACCGCCTCGGCATCACGGTAAACGCCCTCTTCCGACGGACGGCCGCTGCTCAGCCCGTAACCGCGATAGTCCACCGCAAGTACACGCAGCCGGTGCGCGTGCAGCGCGGCAAACACCGGGAGCCAGACGGACAGATTGCCGCCGTTGCCGTGGAAATACACGACGTCGGCGATTGCGTCCGTGGGCTCGAGCTGCCAGGCGAGCAGGCGCTCGCCGTCGGACGTCCGGATGCGCACGGCTTCGTAGGCGATGCCGAGAGACGCGGGGGTGCGGTCTTCGCCCGCGGACGGGAAGAACACCAACCGAGTCTCGAGCGCGCCGATGAGCGCCTTGAACATAGCCAGCCCGGCGATCGCCGCCACCGCAATCGCGATCGCCTGTTTCATTTATTGCCTAAGGACATGCCGATCTGGACAGTCCGTCCTGCGCTTGCCTTGTTCACCGGACCGAACCGGGCTGCTAAGCTCAGTCGTTCGCATTCTGCGCACGCACTGCAGATAACGCAAGGACACACCCAGGAGAGGAGATTGAAATGACTGTGTATGTCTTAGTTCGCGAAGACCAGAACGAGATGGGCTTTGTCGACGCTGCTGTCCTCGGTGTATTCGCCACGCAGGAGAACGCCCACGCTGCGCAGCGCGTCGACGAGGCGTCAGCACGTCGAAAGGGCCTGCGCAGCGCCATGGACCCGCGGATTGGCGACGGCGAATGGGATGTGTCCTGGGGAATCGAGGAACACGCTCTCGCCTAGACTTCTGCGATTCCCAGGTTGACCAGATATCGATAGGTGTCGTCGTAAAAGCCGGGCAGCCGCGTTGGATCTGACCCTTCCCCTGGGGGCACGAATAACACCATACCCTGTCGCGCGCGAGTCAAGAGAACGCGGTAGGCGTTAAGCAAGTACCGCTTGCGATCTTCCTTGTGAATGGTCGTCCACGTGTCCCCGCGAAACGAGTGATACCGCCAACCATCCGAATGCTGCCGCAGGTCGGCATCCCATGTGACGCACACCCAATCGAGCTCGAGCCCCTGCACCTGGAATTCAGTGGCGGCATCCTCGAGATAATAGCTGGAGCGCGTGTCGTGTCGGTCGTTGAGAAACCACTGCACAGGGTCGACGTTGACGCGCACGTCGATCGCGTGCGGCTTCAGCCGCTGCGCTTGCGACGAAGCCACGAGGCCGTACCGTTCCGTACCCCTGGCGCGACTTCGAATCCACGCCTTCGCACGTGTGAGATCCCGTGTGACCGCTACGGGGTATCGTGGTGCGACGTCATGGAGCAGCGTCTGCGCCGACCGTACATCGCAATCGAGAACTGCCTTGACGAAGGCCGATACCTTCTCCGACCTGAACGATCTCATCGATGTGGAAAGGTGTAGGCGTTCGTCCCATTCGACAACACGCTGAGAGGTCAAAAGAGCCAGTGCGGATTGTGCCGCGTACTCAGAGTCGGTGAGGTTTGGGGAGACAAAGACACGCCAATACGGAAATTTTGTACGCACTGCATCCAGCCATTCAACGATTCCCGCTTCACCCGTATGAATCTCCTGGCCGCCGCCCACAAGGCAGACGACGACTGCCCACGTTGGGTGGCGCTCTAGGTACGAAATCAGAAATTCAGGTTCTGACTGAGTGAAGCTCGCGATCTTCTTCCGACGACGCATGAAGTCGGACGTCTTCGCCTGCGTCCACGCTCGTTGAGCTTCGTCAAAGATCACCACGTGGTCGTAGGGCGCGCTCGTGGTGCGAACACCCTCATCTCGAAAATGGTGGACATTCTGGATAAACGGCTTGACGCGCTGCCGAATAACGCCTTTACGCTCGCTATTACCAATGCGGTGAAGTTCGTCGCGGGTGAGCGCCTCCTGGAGAACGGAGACGAGCGGACCGTTTCCCGAAAGGTACACCGCCCGCGCTTCGCCGAGTTCCCGCCTTCGCGTCGCGACGTTCAGGCCCACCAGCGTCTTACCAGCGCCGGGCACACCGGTCACAAGGACGATCGCCTTCTGGCGGTCCGTCCGCGCGCGATCGATGATGTCCTCGACCGCCACTGACGTCAGACTGAGGTTCTTCGCACCGGCGTCGTGACGAGAGATGGCCTCAACTGAGTGTTTCGCGTAGAGCGACCGCGCAGCTTCGATGATCGTCGGAGTCGGGTGATAGGGCGCCGAGCCCCACGCGTCGGCGTCGATGGCGGGCCCGGCAATACCCGGAAGAGCCTCCTGAATCGCGTCACGAAGCTGACCGCGACCGCATCGAAAAGGAGGCCGCACGTCGTCTGCGTGGGGCACTTGCCACGCCTGGTCCCCAGACACGGCGTTGGTTGCGACCAACACGGGGAAGAGCGCGGCATGGTGACTGGCAGCATGAAAGTTCTTCAAGTCGAGCGCGTAGTCCCACGCCTGGTTGTAATCAGCAGTCCGGAATTGACGCTCGCCACACTTAAACTCAATTGGGAAGACACGGGAACCGGCAACGACAACGGCATCAATCCGACTGCCAAGTCTCGGCACGTTGAACTCGAGATACAACGTCCCCGTCAACCCTTCCAGAGCATTCCTCAGGATGGCGATCTCCTCGGCCCACGCCTCACGCTGCTCCGCCTCGAGCGAAAGCTCGTGAGCTGTCGCAAGGACGCCGAGGATCTGATTGGAATCGGTCGCGATGAACTGGTTAATCGGGGCCGAATAGTAGGCAGACGCGAGGGACAACACCGTTAGCATACCTGGCAGAAAGGCCGACCTGAAGGTCGGCCTCTACAGCACGGTACGCTCCTGCAGCCCGGCGATCACCGCCACCGCAATTGCGATCGCCTTCTTCATTCGCGGCTTACGCCGGCGTCAGAGGTTGGGGATTCTCCACGTCGTTCGGGATGACTCTCGTGAACTGCCCGCGCTGCAGCAGCTCGCGCCCCTTGCCGCCGCGGCCGGTGACTTCGTATTTGGCAGTGCTGATGGTCTGCTCGCTGCCCCGGCTGGTTTCCACACGCATCAGATCGCGATCGCCCGTTGACGCTATGAAGCCGAGCACATGATCCTCCTTCGACTGCAGCTTGATGAGGATCACCCCTTTGCCCGGCCCGGACAGGTAATTCACCTCGTCGGCGCGACAGAGGATCGCGCGCGCGTCATGGGTGGCGGCAATCACGATTTCAGAGCCGGAGATCTTCGCGACGCCGACGACCTCGACACGGTCGGACGGCCGCGCGTAGCGCCGGCCGGCGCGCGTGCTCGGTTCGACGAACGATTCGAGACTGAAGCGCAGGCTGTAGCCGTCGCTCGTCACGGCAAGGGCGTGCACCGGCGGGGCGACACCTTCCTTCTTCGTCGCGATGTTGCCAGCCATCCGCGGATCCAGGCTGAACGCGGCGATGATCCGCTCGCCGTCGCGAAGCTTGAAGAGCTTCTGCACCGGCTCGCCGTATCCCGTCGATGCGGGCACGTCGATGATGCGCGCGGTATACGCCGCACCGAAATTGCTGAAGAAGGCCACGCTCGCCCGCGTGCTGCCCGGCAGCACGGCAAGGACGCTGTCGCCCTCGCGCAGCCTCGTCGTCGACAGATCGCGGACTTCCTTCTGCCGCTTGACCCAGCCGTCGCGCGAGACAATCACCACGTTGTCTTCCTCGACGATGAAGTCGTCGGCGGAGAACTCGACGTCCTCATCGGCTTCGATGATCGTGCGGCGCTTGTCGTTCTTGCCGTACGTCGCCTGTACTTCCTCGATCTCCTCTCTGACCAGCTTCCAGCGGCTGTCCTCGTCCTTCAGCAGCCCGCCGATCTGCCGTGCACGCTTGCGCTTCTCGCCCAGCTCGTTCTGGATGACGAGGATCTCCAGCCGCGCGAGGCGGTACAGCTTGAGCTCGAGGATGGCGTCGGTCTGCTCGGCGTCGAGCCCGAAGCGCTTCATGATCTTCTCGGCCGAGTCCGCTTTCCCTTCCGACTTGCGGATGATCTTGATGATCTCGTCGAGCGCGTCGAAGACCTTCTCGAATCCCTCGAGGATGTGAATGCGCTTCTTCAGCGCCTCGAGCTCGTGCGCGAGACGGTTGGTGACCACTTCCAGCCGGAAGTGCAGGAAGTGCCAGAGCATCGCCTTCAGGTCGAGACGCTCGGGACGGCCGACTTCCTCGTTCTCGGTAGGAATCAGGCAGGTGAGGTTGACGAACACGTTCGTCTGCAGCGGGGTGTTCTTGAACAGGTACGCCATCACCATCTTCGGATCGGCATCCCCTTTCAATTCCAGCTCGATCCGCACATCGTCCGTGGACACGTCCTTGACGTCGAGCAGCGGCGGCAGCTTGCGCGACAGGACCACGTCGGCGATGCGTTCGACGAGGGCGGCCTTGTTGGTCGCGTAGGGAATGCTGGTGATATGCACGGTGCGTCCGCTTCGTGAGACGGATGCCGTTTCCCACGTGGCGCGAAGCCGGATCGTTCCCGATCCCGTCCGGTAGATTTCCTTCAGCTCGTCGGCGGAGTTGAGGATCTGCCCGCCGGTGGGAAAATCCGGTCCCTTCACGTAGCGACAGAGCTGCACGCTGCTGAGATCCGGGTTGTCGAGCAGCTTGATCAGCGCGGTGGACACCTCGCCGAGGTGATGCGGCGGGACGTTGGTGGCCATGCCGACGGCAATGCCTGTCGCGCCGTTGACCAGCAGATTGGGGAGCCGCGCGGGCAGGACCACCGGCTCGGTCCTCGTGCCGTCGTAGTTCGGCCGGAAGTGGACGGTCGACTGATCGATCTCCTCGAGGATCTCGTCCGCGATGCGCGCCAGACGGCACTCCGTGTAGCGCATCGCCGCGGCGCTGTCGCCGTCGAGGGATCCGAAGTTGCCCGAGCCGTCGATCAGCGGGTAGCGCAGCGAAAACGGCTGCGCCATGCGGACGAGCGTTTCGTACAGGGCGGCGTCGCCGTGAGGGTGATAGCTGCCCATGACGTCGCCCACGACTTTGGCGCACTTGCGATGCTTCGCGTCGGCGGTCAGGTTCTGCTGCCACATCGTGTAGAGGATGCGGCGCTGAACCGGCTTGAGACCGTCGCGGACGTCGGGCAGGGCGCGCGACGTGATGACCGACAGGGCGTAGTTGAGATAGCGGCTCTGCGCGGCCTCGTGCAGCGCGACGCCGTCGGTGAATCCGCCCGGCGGCGGCGCCGACGAGAGGCCGTCGTCTGAATCAGGCAGATCGAAGAGTGATGGGGTCGATTTTCGGGATTTGGCCAACTCTCCTGATCCTAATATGCGCGCGCGGTTGACGGCCGCGCTGCCACGGCGATGTCCGCAGCAAGGGCGTCCGCGAGGTTGACTGGGAGCGATGCCGTCGTGATTCGTACCGCCGCACCGCTGCGCATGCGAAACCGCTCACCAGGAGCGACGGCCCATCCGCACGCGGCCAGATGCTGCACCGCGGCATTTTCTTCACGAACCGGCACCCACACGTTGAATCCTGAACGGGCGGCAACGGAGACGTTCTGACGGGCGAGCGCATCGACGAGCGCCCCTCGTCTCGTCGCGTACACGTCTGCCGCCTGCGCGAGGCGCCGGCCGCTCGAGGGATCCGACCAGAGCGCGAGGGTCAGCTCCTGCAGGAGATGGCTCACCCATCGCACGCCCAGCGACTGGCGGCCCTGCACGCGCGCGATCGTCAGCTCATCGCCCACCAGCACGGCGACGCGCAGGTCGGGGCCGAGGAACTTGGACACCGAGCGCACGACGGCCCAGCGCCGCGCGTGCCCGCACACCGTGACGTACGGTGCCCCGGCGATCGGGCCGGCGGGATCGTTTTCGATGACGAGCAGCTCGTCGCGTTTTTTCAGCAGCGCGGCCAGCTCGGCGGCACGCGGCTTCGACCATGCGGCCCCCGTGGGATTCTGCGCGCGCGGGGTGAGCACCATGCCGCGAACGCCGCGGCCAAGGGCATCCGCGAGCGAGTCTGGCCGCGGCCCTTCATCATCGATCTGGATCGGAACCAGGCTGAGCCCGGAAGCGCCGGCCAGATCGAGCAGCGCGGGCACGGACGGGTCTTCAACGGCAATGCGGTCGCCCGGCCGCAGGTGCTCGCGGAGCAGCCGCTCGACGCCGTCGAGCGCGCCCGACACGACGGCCATGTGCGTCGCGTCGACCTCGTCCGCGGCGAATTCGCCCGCGGCAAACGCCCTCAGCCGCGACTCGACCGCCGGCTCGCCGTACAGGCGGGGCGTGACGCCAATCCGGCCGAGCACCAGGCCGGGCGAGGGGAGCAGTTCGGGATCGGGATTTCCCGTTGCGAGATCGACCAGGCCCTCTGGAGCGGGGCGCTGGTCGGCAGGAAGCACCGGACTGGCCGGATTCGGCCGAACGCGGGTGCCGCGGCGGCCCTGCCCGACAACTATTCCCCGAGCGTGCAGGCGGCGGTAGGCGGCTGCCACGGTGACCGGGCTGAGCCTGGCCGACGAGGCCAGCTGGCGGATCGGCGGCAGTGACTCACCAGGCGCGAGGACGCCAGCATGCACGGCATCCTCGATCGATCGGGCGAGCTCCCGCGCCGTCCGGCCGGCAAACTTACGATTCACTACAAACTATATTTTGTACTGTTACAAACTTCCTGTCGAGTCGGGCGCTAGACGCATGATCGTCGTGGCGCGAACCCTTCGGGTGCGCGAGGCGAGCCTGTCAAGGCTCGCCCCACGGAATGTCAGCCCGGCGCGCCTGACAAGGCGCGCCCCACGAATTCCGGCTGAAGCACAATGCTGGGCTGTGACTCCGAGCGCTGAATACAGCCGGCGGCTGGAACAACGCCGCGCTGAGGAGAAGCGGTGGAGCCGCCAGGATGCCCGCCTCGCGTACGCTCGCCTTGCGGTTTTCGCGGTGGCGGTCGTGCTTCTCGTCCTTGCAATCCGCGGAAACGCGACGCCATGGCTGCTCGCCGCCCCGGCCGTCGTGTTTGGCGCGCTTCTCCACGCCCACGATCGGGTCCTGCGCCGGCTCACCTCGTCGCGCCGCGCCATCGCGTTCTATGAACGCGGCCTGGCGCGCATCGAGGATCGCTGGATCGGAACGGGAGAACCCGGCGATCGCTTCGCCGATGAACATCACCTCTACGCGCACGATCTGGACCTGTTCGGGCGCGGCTCGCTCTTCGAGCTCCTGTCCGTGGCGGCCACTCCGGCGGGCGAGGAAACGCTGGCGGCATGGCTGAAGTCTCCTGCAGCCGTCGACGAGGTCCGCGCGCGGCAGGACGCCGTCGCCGAGCTGACGGCCGCATTGGACCTGAGAGAATCGCTCGGGCGCGCCGCGCTCGATGTCCGCGCCGACGTACACAC
>JBOGIQ010000055.1:0-22976 GCA_050742535.1 Vicinamibacterales bacterium
GCTCGGCGAAGCTGCCGCCGGCGGGCGGCGGGATCTATCGCGGTTCCGGCCAGGTCGTCATGGCCGGCCGCTGGGATGTCACGGTCGATGTCACTCGTGGCGGACAACGACTTGGCAGCAGGCGGTTTGCCGTGGTGGCGCGATGATCGAACGGCTCGTCGAGTGGTGCGCCCGCAACCGCTTCCTCGTCGTCACGGGGACGGTGATGCTCACCCTCTGGGGCATCTGGACGATGCGATCGATCCCGGTGGACGCGGTCCCGGACATCTCGGATGTCCAGGTGATCGTGTCGACGGAATGGCCGGGAAGGAGTCCTGATCTCATCGAGGATCAGGTCACCTATCCGATCGTGTCGGCGCTCATCTCGACGCCGCGCGTCAGAAGCGTGCGCGGGTTCACCGATTTCGGCGTTTCGTACGTCTACGTTATCTTCGACGACTCGGCCGACATGTACTGGGCGCGCAGCCGTGTCGTCGAATACCTGCAGGGGATCCGCGGCCAGCTTCCCGAGGGCGTGAATCCTGTCATCGGGCCGGATGCGACCGGTGTCGGATGGGTGTTCGAGTACGCGCTGGTTGACGAAACCGGCCGGCACTCCCTGGCCGACCTGCGCAGCTTCCAGGACTGGTATCTGAAGTTCTGGCTCGCGTCCGTGCCGGGTGTTGCGGAAGTCGCCAGCATCGGCGGGTTCGTCCAGCAGTATCAGGTGACGGTGGACCCAGTCCGGTTGGCTGGCTACAACCTGGGTATTCGTGATCTCGTCGAGGCGATTCGTGCGAGCAACAACGACGTGGAGGGTCGACTGCTGGAGTTCGCCGGACGCGAATACATGGTGCGCGGGCGCGGGTATCTGAAATCCGTCGCGGACATCGAGGAGATTTCACTCGGCGCGAGCGCCAGCGGCACGCCCATTCAGGTTGCCGACGTCGCGCGCGTCAGTCTCGGGCCGGATATCCGGCGTGGCGTCGCCGAGCTCGACGGCCGCGGGGAAGTCGTCGGCGGCATCGTCGTGATGCGGTTCGGCGAGAACGCACTGCGCGTGATCGACGGCGTCAAGGCCAAGTTGCGCGAGGTGCAGGGCGCGATGCCGGAAGGCATGCGCATCGTCCCGACCTACGACCGTTCCGGCCTGATCAACGACTCACTCGCAACGCTGCGGAGAACGCTGATCGAGGAGGCGATCGTCGTCTCGATCGTCATCGTCATCTTCCTGTTCCACCTGCGCTCGGCGATCGTGCCGATCATCGCGCTGCCGATCGCGGTGGCGGCGTCGTTCATCCCCATGTACTACCTGGGCGTCAGTGCGAACATCATGTCGCTCGGCGGCATCGCGCTCGCCATCGGTGTCCTCGTCGATGCCGCGATGGTGATGGTCGAGAACGCCTACCGTCGCCTCTCCGAACCGCGGGAGGACGGCACGATCGTGCCGTACGAAGAGCAGCCGCAGGTGGCGGTCGCCGCCGCGACGCAGGTCGGACGCGCCATTTTCTTCTCCCTCGCCATCATCGTCGTGTCGTTCGCCCCCGTCTTCCTGCTCGAGGCCCAGGAAGGCCGCATGTTCCGACCGCTGGCGTTTACGAAAACGTTCGCGATGGTTGCTGCGGCACTGCTGTCAATCAGTCTGGTGCCCGTGCTGATGGCGTTCTTCATCCGGGGTCGACGGCTCCGGCCTGAATCGGAGAATCCGGTCTCGAGGTTCTTCACGCTCCTGTACGCGCCAGTGTTGAAGCTGGCACTGCGCTGGCGATGGGCGGCGCTGCTGATCAACTTCGCGGTCATCCCGCTGACGGTTCCGCTGCTGTTCGTGATCGGCAGCGAGTTCATGCCGCCGCTGTACGAAGGCTCATTGCTTTACATGCCGACGTCGCCACCCGGCGTGTCGATCACCGAAGCGACGCGACTCCTGCAGCAGCAGGACAAGCTGCTGCGCCAGTTCCCGGAGGTGGAACGGGTCTTCGGCACCGTCGGTCGCGGCACAAGCCCTACGGACAACTCGCCGATGGGCATGGTGAACACGACGGTGACGCTGAAGCCGCGGTCCGAATGGCGCGCCGGGATGACGCTCGAGGAGCTCCAGGGAGAAATGGATGCGGCCCTGCAGTTCCCCGGGTTCCCGAACGTCTGGACGCAGCCGATTCGCAACCGGCTCGACATGCTGCTCACCGGGATCAAGACCCCGGTGGGCATCAAGATTTTTGGACCGGACCTGGCGGTCATTCAGCGAGTCGGCCAGGACATCGAGCGCGCGCTGCAGGCTGTCGAGGGCACGCGGAGTGTCTACGCCGAGCGGGTCACGCAGGGCTACTTCACCGATATCCAGATCAACCGTGCGGCCATCGCGCGACATGGCCTGACAGTCGCCGACGTCCAGGACGTGATTCAGTCCGCCCTGGGCGGTGAAAACGTGACGCGCACAATCGAAGGGCGCGAGCGATACCCGGTGAATGTGCGGTACGAGCGCGACTTCAGGCAGTCCATTCCCGACCTTGGGCGGGTATTCGTCACGGCCCCCTCAGGCGCGCAGATTCCGCTCGGACAGTTGGCCGACATCTCGCTGACGACCGGGCCGGCGATGATTCGCGACGAGAACGCGCAGCTCGCCGGATACGTGTACATCGACACTGCGACCCGGGACATCGGCGGGTACGTCGAGCGTGCGCGCGTGGCGATCGCAGAATCCGTGCAGTTTCCGCCGGGCTACACGCTGCAGTGGACCGGCCAGTACGAATTCCAGGTCCGCGCGCGCGAGCGGCTGCGCATCCTGATTCCCATCGTCCTGTTCGTCATCTTCCTGTTGCTCTACATGACGTTCCACTCGGTCTCCGAGGCGTCAATCGTCATGTTGTCGGTCGTGTATGCGATGACCGGCGGCGTCATCCTGCAGTGGCTGCTTGGTTACAACTTCTCGGTGGCGGTGTGGGTTGGTTACATCGCGTTGTATGGCGTAGCTGTCCAGACCGGTGTCGTGATGGTCGTCTACCTGCACGAAGCACTCGACCGCCGGTTGAAGCGGGGCGGCGAAGTCACGGCGCAGGACATCTGGGACGCCACCGTCGACGGCTCGATCCTGCGACTGCGACCAAAGCTGATGACCGTGACCGTCGTGATGGCATCACTCGTACCGATCATGTGGAGCAGCGGCGTTGGCTCCGACGTGATGAAGCCGATCGCCGCGCCGATCATCGGCGGGATGATCACCTCGACGATTCACGTGTTGATCATCACGCCGGTGATTTTCTACATCATGAAGTTGCGGGCGCTGCGGCGAGGCTCACTTCGCGTGTCGGCAATTTCGCATTGATGGGGCCTCATGCTTCGCACCGCCATCACGGTGGCGATGTGTGGCGTTGTCCTGGGATGTTCGGGGCGTGTCGTACGGCTGGCTGGTTCAGTCTCGGCGAGCTCCAACTCAGCCTGTTGACAGGCAGGACCTGGCCGCGCCGCGGCGCGAATAGCGACAACATCCATGAAGCTACTTGGCGGCCCTCCTGGGTCGCGGCGGTGCCGCCTTCATCGGAAACGTCCGTTCCAGAAGCTGCAGCATCGCCCGGCAGGCGGCGCCGTGATGCTTGTGTAGGTGATCGACCACGAAGAACTCACGTGTCGGGAGTTCGGTCTTGATGTGCACCGGGGCAACGCGGCGGCTCGCGAGATCCTCCTCGACCGTCAGCCGCGAGACCATGGCAACGCCCAAACCGGCCATGACGGCCCGTTTGATGGCGTCGGGATTGTCGAACGTCATCGTGCGCGTCGGTGCAAGCCGCTGACGGTGCCACCACGCCGCCAGCTGCCGCCGAGTATCGGATCCCTCCTCACGTAGCAGCCACGTTTCCGCTTCAAGCTGATTCGGCTTCACGACCCGAGCCCGCGCCAGCGGGGAGTTCGGTGGTGCGATCATCACGAACTCGTCCCGCGACAAACCGCGCGCCTGTAGTTCGCCCGATGGGAGTGCGCCCGCGACGATGGCCATGTCCAGATCGTTACGGGCAACGCGCTCCGCGATCACGTGCATCGGACCTATCTCGAAACGGAGATCGTAGTTCTCGTGCTCGTTCCGATACTGGGCCAGCAGCGTCGGAAGCAAGTACAGGCCAGGCGTCGCCGTCGCACCCAGCCGGATGCGGCCGACTGCTCCGCGGGCGACCTCCTGCATTCGTTCGTGCGCGCGGTCGACGGCGCCGAGGATGCGGCGTGCTTCCTCCAGGAAGACTTCACCAGCGACGGTCAGCGAGACGCGGCGCGCTCGATTCAGAAGCGTGGCGCCGACCTCGTCCTCCAGCAGCGCAATCTGATGGGACACGGCCGGCTGGGAGAGATTGCAGAGGCTCGCAGCCCGGGCGAAGTGCCGTAGCTCCGCGACGGCCACGAAGGTCCGCAACTGGCGGAGTTCCATTCGCGCAGTTTATCAGACGGATTCAATCGTTTCATTGGACGAATCAGACGAGGACTCGTACATTCGCTCTGTCAGAAGGAGAGAACGATGACTCGAATGACGCGATTGGGAATGACGACGGTGTTGGCGGGAGTGCTCGTCGTCTCGGTCGTCGGCGTGGCAACTGCGCAGGACAAGCCCAAGCCGCTTTACGACCGACTTGGCGGTGTTTACAGCATCGCCACCGTTGTGGACGATTTCATCGAACGTCTGCTCGTCAACCCCACCTTGAACGCGAACCCGGCGATCAACCAGGCGCGCGCACATGTCCCCAAGGCTGGCTTGAAGTTCCAGGTCACCGCGCTCGTGTGCGAGGTGACCGGTGGACCATGCAAGTACACGGGCCGGGCGATGAAGGAATCGCACCAGCAACTGAACATCACCGAGGGGCAGTGGCAGGCCATGGTGGCTGATTTCCAGAAGACGCTCGACACATTCAAGGTGCCGGTCAAAGAACAGAAGGAACTGATTGCGATTGTCGGCAGCACGAAGAAGGACATCGTGACGCCGCCGGCGAGTCAGCGCTAGCCCGGGTGTTGGCGGAGTACATCGAGGTCATTGGGACGCGATAGGTCGGCACCAGCAGGTCCGGCTGTGCAACTGGGCCTTCGCGAGAACATTGGACAGTTCTCGCTCCTGGTGGTCGTCAACGCATTCGTCGGCGCCATGGCCGGCCTGGAGCGCAGCATCCTTCCGGCGATCGCGGAGCAGGAGTTCCAGCTTGTCGCCCGCACGGCGATGCTGTCGTTCATCGTCGTGTTTGGTGTTGCCAAAGCCCTCACCAACTACGGTGCGGGGTGGGTCTCGGACCGCTGGGGACGAAAGCACGTGCTGGTCGCGGGGTGGCTCGTCGCCGTGCCCGTGCCGTTCCTCCTGATGTGGGCGCCGACGTGGAATTGGGTACTGGTGGCGAACGTCCTGCTCGGCGTCAGCCAGGGCCTGACGTGGTCGACGACGGTCATCATGAAGATCGACCTTGTCGGTCCGCGACAGCGGGGACTGGCGATGGGCTTCAACGAGTTTGCGGGCTACGTGGCGCTCGCCGCGAGCGCTCTGGCGACCGGTTGGATTGCCGCGCGGTACGGCCTTCGGCCGCAGCCGTTCTATCTCGGAGTCGGATTCGCCATCATCGGACTCGCCCTGTCGGCCCTCCTCGTCCGGGAAACCCGTCACCACACCTCGCACGAATCGGCCGTCGTCGGAACGCTCTCTCCCGAGAGTGCGCCAACGCCTCGCGAGGTGTTCTGGCGAACCACGTTGGTCGACAAGAACCTGTCGAGCGTCAGCCAGGCTGGGCTCGTCAACAACCTGAATGATGGGATGGCCTGGGGGCTTTTCCCGATGGTGTTTACCGCGGCCGGGATGAGCCTAGCGCAGGTGGGATTGCTCGCGGCAGTTTATCCGGCCACGTGGGGTGTCGGTCAGCTGGTCACCGGTGCACTTTCGGACCGCAGCGGTCGGAAGCCGCTCATCGTCTGGGGCATGTGGATCCAGGCTGCTGGAATCGGTGTCACGACGCTCTCGCGTACGTTCGCAGGATTCATTGTTGGGGCAGTGTTGCTCGGGATTGGGACGGCAATGGTCTATCCCACGCTACTTGCCGCGATCGGCGATGTCGCGCACCCATCGTGGCGTGCAACCGCTGTCGGCATCTATCGTTTCTGGCGTGACCTTGGGTATGCCATCGGCGCGGCACTCGCAGGCGTCACGGCAGACGCCTTCGGGTTGGCTGCCGCTATGTGGGTGGTCGCGGGACTGACCTTTCTGTCGGGAGTCGTATCAGCCATCCGGATGGCAGAAACGCTGCCTGCTGGTGCGCCCAAAATGCGTCGGAGCGAATCATGACCAAACAGATTGAGACCAGCACGCTGCAACAATGGCTCGACGCGCAGCGGCCGGTGACCGTGCTGGACATCCGCACCGACGAGGATCGCATCCAATGGGCTATACCGGGAAGCCTTCATGTCAATGCGTACGACGCACTGAAGAACGGGCAACCGGGTGCGCTGGCGGACCTCGTCATTCCGGCTGATCGACCCGTTGTCACCGTCTGCAATCAAGGCAAGGTGAGTCAGATCGCGGCCGAGATGCTCGCGAACCGTGGCTTCGACGCGCAGTCGCTTACGGGCGGGATGAAGGCGTGGAGCCTCGCCTGGAATGCGGCCGATGTCACGCTGACGGACTCCTCGGTGAGCGTCATTCAAGTACGGCGTACGGGCAAGGGGTGTCTTTCGTACATCGTCGCGTCGGAGGATGAGGCGGTGGTGATCGACCCGTCGCTCGCGCCCGACGTATACCTCGACATCGCCCACCGTCATCGCTGGGCTATCCGGTACGTCCTCGAAACCCACCTCCATGCGGACCACCTGTCGCGCGCCCGCGAGTTGGCCCGGCAGGCCGGTGCCAGCCTCGTGTTACCTCCACAGGATCGCGTCAGGTTTGCATTTGCGCCGATCGCTGATGGCGAGCGGATCCAGGTGGGGCAGGCCACGCTCCGCGCGCGTCATACACCGGGGCATACCCCGGAGAGCACGTCATATGTCTTGAACGGGGCCGCGGTGTTTACCGGTGACACGC
This sequence comes from Vicinamibacterales bacterium, assembly GCA_050742535.1. Taxonomy (GTDB): domain Bacteria; phylum Acidobacteriota; class Vicinamibacteria; order Vicinamibacterales; family UBA2999; genus Gp6-AA40. The sequence goes on from JBOGIQ010000055.1 coordinate 7,010, forward strand.
TCTTCACCAACGGCGTCGGACGCCCTGATCTGCACGCCGACGCCGAGGCCGCGCGGGCACGCGCCCGTTCGCTCTTCATGTCACTCGAGCGGCTACGGCAGCTTCCACCTGAGATCGCCGTGTTGCCCGCCCACGCCGGCGAGCCGATCGCATTCGACGGACAGCCCGTTGCCGCCCGACTCGGCGACGTCGATACGTGGCTGGGAGGCTGGCTGTCGTCGGAATCGGCATTCGTGGACCGGGTCACGTCGCACCTTCCACCCACACCGCCGAACTTTGTGCGCATCGTCGACCTCAACGAGGCCGGTGACTTCCCATCTGGTGATCCAACGGATCTCGAAGCAGGCGCCAACCGGTGCGCGGTGAGAGAGGCTCCGGTTCTTTGAGAGAGGAGCGATTATGCCGGGGTGTTGCTCAGTATTCGAAAGAGCGGCGGATCAGCACTTCAATCCGAAGAAGATCGCTCTTGAGTTGCAGCGCTACCGCGAGAAGGGCCCTGGTCCGACGACTCGGTTGCTCGCCGACGGTATCGCACAGTCCGGCGCGCTGAGTGGCAGGGTCCTCGACGTCGGCTCAGGCATCGGTGCCCTGACTTTTTCCCTTCTCGAGCAAGGAGCGGCAAGTGCGATCGCAGTTGATGCATCGACAGCGTACGTCGGCGCAGCTCGTGACGAGGCAGTTCGCCGCGGGCGAACGGACGCTATCCAATTCGTCCACGCCGATTTCGTCGAGACCGCATCCCAGCTTCCATCTGCAAGTGTCGTGACGCTCGATCGCGTTGTCTGCTGCTATCCCTCGTGGGAGCGCCTCCTCGATGCGGCGCTTGAACATGCCGAGCGGTGTATCGCGCTGTCCTATCCACGGGACGCCTGGTACGTGCGTCTGGGAATGACGTTTGAAAACGGCCAGCGGTGGCTTGCGCGAAACTCTTTCCGGACATTCGTGCATCCGGTCCAGAAGATCGAGGAGATAATCCGCGTGGCCGGCTTTGAGCTTTCGAGCCGACGCGAGACGTGGATATGGTCGGTCGACGTCTATTTGCGCCGAGAGAACTCACAGTAGACGGATGGCGGCGCCACAGTGCGGGGACGAGTTCGGTAAGATCGTGACTGGTAAAGACGACATGGCAGATTTGCCGATAGTGCGCGCACTGAGCCCGGACGCGCTGCAGGCTCGCCGCCGCGGGCTCTTGTCGAGACTGCTTCGTCGAGTTGAGGGACAAGAGGACTTGCCTGATGGCCTCCGCCTTCGGTTTCGGCCCTCAGCCGAAACGCTCGCCGCAGTCGCCAGTGCAGTCGAGGCCGAGCGTCACTGCTGATTCGCCGGGAAGGCGGAAACCGCCGAGTGGCCGTGGAGGCGAGCGTCGCCGGTCGCGACCTCGGAAGCGCCGCCACGGCCGTACGCGAGCGGCTCACCACGCTTCAACTTCCGTCCGGATACTTCGTCGAAGTGGGCGGCCGCGTGGAACAGCAGGAACGCGCGAGCGAGTCGTTCACCATCGCCCATTGTCGCGGCACTGATCGCCGTCTTCGAGCTGTTGCACCTCGCACTGGGTCGTTTGCTGAAACCGGCGTTATTCTGGCGACCATTCCCAGCGCCTTCGTCGGCGGCATCGTGGCCTTGTTGCTCGCTGGCGAGACGTGGAACGTGTCGTCGCTGGTGGGACGCCTGCCCAACCGTCGCAGGACACCGATAAGATTCAGTACCGGGCTACGTTGTCATTTGTTCTGCCGATGAAGTGACTTAGCCAGTGGCTACTCGACCGTAGCCTGCAACACGGCGTTGCCTTTGCCAGCCGGTCCGTCCCATGCGATGGCGAGCTGCCATCCACCTGCCATGCTCAAATCAGTGGCCGCCACGTAGCGTCCAGGCATATCGCCGCGCTCGAGGAATACGCTGCCCAGCATGTCCGGCAGCCCGGCCATCGGCATGGTGGCACCAGCTTTCACGGAGCCAACGTCGACGAGCTGGTCTCCCCTCCGGAATTCCACAGTGAAGGAGTCCTTGCCGTGGCTCAGTATGCCGTCGTTCGAAAGCAGCACGACGTCCACGCCACTCGCGCGAACGCGCTGCAGCTCGATCACGTCCGAGGTCGTGGTGTCGGCGCCCCTGCACGACACGAGCGCCATCAGCAAGATCGCCAGGATGGCGTAACGTCGCCCTGACAATTTATTCAGGAACTCTTCAGGAAGCGGTGTCATAGCCTCACGCTAGCATGGGCGGGCGATGATCAGAATCAGTTCTGCGATGGCTGCCGTCGTTCTGATGTTGCTGGTACAAACGCCGGCGTGGGCCCAGAACACCGGATCGATTGCCGGAACCGTGGAGGACGACACCGGCGGTGTTCTTCCTGGCGTGACCGTCAGCGTGACCGTTGCCGGTGCGCCGGCGGTACCCGATACCGTCACCGATGGCAGCGGCGCTTACCGGTTCGACAAGGTCCCGGCTGGAGCCGCCGAACTGACGTTCCGTCTGATTAATTTCAGCAGCGGCCGGCGCATGGTGACGGTGACGCCGGGCGGCACGACAACCGCCAACGTGAAGATGGTCGTGGCCGTCAGCGCCGACATCGTCATCACGGCGCCGCGCACGTTCCGCAATCTGGCCGAAATTGAAAACCCGGCGGAGAACCTGGTCGGGATTGCCTCGGCCGGCAGCGAAGGCGCCATCACGGCGGCGCAGCTCGCGGTGCGCCCGGTGAACCGCGCGACCGAAGTGCTCGAGACCGTCCCCGGCATGATCATCAGCCAGCACAGTGGAGAGGGAAAAGCCAATCAGTACTACCTCCGCGGCTTCAACCTCGATCACGGCTTCGATTTCGCGCAGACGATCGCCGGCCTGCCGGTCAACATGCCGACGCACGCGCACGCGCAGGGCTACGCGGACGCGAATTTCCTGATTCCCGAGCTGGTGAGCGGCGTGCAGTTCCGCAAGGGACCGTACTACGCCGAGAACGGTGATTTCTCGTCCGCGGGATCGGCCAACATCAATTACTTCAACGTCCTCGATCGGCCGATCATGACGCTGACCGGCGGATCGTTCGGCTACGGCCGCTTCCTCGGCGCCGTCTCGCCGAAGGTCGGGAGCGGCCACCTGCTTGGGGCGTTCGAGTGGGAGCGCGACAACGGGCCGTGGGTGAGCCCCAACAACAAAGACAAGTTCAACGGCGTCGTCCGCTACAGCCAGGGCGATCAGCGCAACGGCCTGTCGTTCACCTATCTCGGATTCCGCAATCACTGGCACTCGACCGATCAGATCCCGCAGCGCGCCGTCGACAGTGGGGAGATCAGCCGGTTCGGTTTCATCGAAGAAAGCGACGGCGGCGAGACCTTTCGCCACGCTGGAATCGTTGACTGGCAGCGTTCCGGAGGGAGTAATTCAACGCGCCTGACGGCGTACGCGCAGCGCTACGGCGTTTAGCTCTTTCACAACTTCACCTACTTCCTCAACGATCCGGAGAACGGCGATCAGTTCGAGCAGTTCGAGCGGCGCTGGACGACAGGCGCGAAGCTGACGCACCGTCGTTTGCTGAGAATCGGCGGCAAGTCCACGGAGAACGCGTTTGGCGTAGACGTGCGCAACGATTCGGTGGGCGGACCGCTTGGTCTGTATCACACGCGCGCGACGGAGCGCATTGGCACCATCCGAGCCGACGACGCGGATCAGACCTCGGTCGGTGCTTTTGCAACCTCCGAGATCGAATGGAGCCGCACGTTCCGCACGACGTTTGGCCTGCGCGGCGACGTTTACAGGTGGAAAGTCGAGTCGGACAACCCGCTCAACTCCGGCAAGGATGCCTCCGGGATCGTCAGTCCCAAAGTATCTGCGGCATTCGGACCATGGGGCGGCACCGAGTTCTACGCGAACTGGGGCCTCGGCTTCCATTCGAATTCAGGTCTGGGAATCAATCTGGCCGTTGACCCTGTGACGGGGGACCCGGTCACCGCGGCACCGCCGTTCGCGCGCGCCGATGGCGGCGAGTTCGGCGTTCGCACCGTCGCCATTCGCGGGCTGCAGACGACGGCAACGCTCTGGTATCTCGGATTCGACTCCGAGCTGATCTACGTGGGCGACTCGGGAAGCACCGAGGAGGGGCCGGCCAGCCGGCGATACGGCCTCGAGATCACCAACTACGTCTATCCGAACAGATGGACGTCGATGGACTTCGACCTCTCCTTCTCGCGCGCGCGATTCGTGGACGTTGCTCCAGGTGAAGACTTCGTTCCCGGTGCGTTGAACCGCGTCGTCTCGGCCGGCGTGTCCGTAAACCCGCCCGCCGGTATCGCGCGAGGCCCGTTTGGCAGCGTGCGTCTGCGGCACTTCGGGCCGCGGCCGTTGCTCGAGGACAACAGCGTCAAATCGAAGTCGACATCGATTCTCAACGGCGAGCTCGGGTATCAGTTCTCGAACCGTGTGCGCCTCACCGCCGAAGGCTTCAACCTGTTCGACGCGAAGGTGTCGGACATCGACTACTTTTTCGAGTCACGGCTGCGCGACGAGCCCGAGCCGGTCGAGGATCTTCACTTCCACGCCGCCATCCCGCGTTCAGCGCGCGTCGCCCTTCGGGTTTCGTTCTGAGCACAGCGCTACGCCTCGCCGCGTGTGCCATCGCGTGCGCGATCACGGTGAACGCTGGCGCCGCGTCGGCGCAGGACCTGTTCGAGCTGGAGGTGTTCGAGTACGACGGCGTTGCGCCGGGCGACTATGAAGTCGAACTGCACACGAATGTGATGTCGCGGGGCACGGTGGTGCCCACGTCAGCCGCCGCGAACCATCGCCCCGCCCATATCTCGGCGGAACTGACACGTGGATGGGGTGAGCGCCTGGAGACCGCGTTGTTCGTCCAGACGGCACCCTTCGGTTCGCCGGGCAGCGCCCGATTTGCCGGCGGCCACGTGCGCGCGAAGGTCCGCTTCGGCCAGCTGGCGGCAGTGCCGGTTCGCGTCGCCATGAGCGCCGAATACGCGTTCAACCGCCCGGTGTTCAACCGCGAGCTGCAAACGCTCGAGTTCAGATCGATTCTCGATTTCGTTCGCGGCCGGCTTGCCCTGGCGGTGAATCCTGCCGTGGAGTTGGTGACGCGCGGCTCCGACGATGGGCTCGAGCCGGTGTTCGATATCTCCGCGCGCGGTGCCTGGCAACTGACCGAGCGTCTCGCCGTGACGACCGACTACTTCTCCGCGGCTGCGACGACGCGGCATCTGCTCCCCGAGGCGGATGCGCATCACCTGCTGTTTGGAGGCGCGGGCGTGGATATGGGCTCCGCATGGGAGCTCGGGTTGAGCCTGGGCCACTGCATCACGTCGAACGAACCCTGGCTGGTGAAGTCGGTCGTCGGCTTCCGCTTCTAGTTCTCCGCTACCACTGATGGCCTCGCGGCCCTTCCAGCGGATTCACAACGGCTCATTCGCCCACCCGAGAAGCTTCCACTCTCCGTCCCGTCGGACAAAGAGACGGATATTGTGGAACGCCCGTCCGTCTGCGGTGGTCAACCACGCACTTGACGATGGCGCGGTGACCGTGCACCTCGATCGGCTCGATGATCTTCGTGACACGCGCATTTCCGGCTGTCACCTTCTGCAGGAAGGCGACCTGGTCGTCGACTGTTTGTGACGCGTCGGCCCGCTGAAACGCGAGCCGCGGTGCGAGCACTTTGGCGAGTGCCTCGCGGTCACCGCGCTCCTCAGCCTCTCCGATCGCGACATTAATGTCGTTCAGAATCTGTTCGTCGTCGGTCACAAGCACTCTCCTTTGCTGCTGAGTAGTCTGCCTTAACCTACCGACGGCCTCGCTGAAACGGCTCGGCCCGTTTACGGCCGCGCTGGTGTACCCCTACAGCCGCGTTTACGGCCGCGTTACAGCGGCACGGATCGTGAAAATTCCATCTCGAAATGGAGGCATGACTTTATGAAGGTCAGCCATTTGCTTACGGTCGCGCTGATGACCGCTGCGTGTGGCGGAGACCCCGCGCCGGATCGCTCCGCCTACGAGGCGAGCGAGCCCGCGGCGGCGCCAGCCGCAACCACCGGCGAAGCGGCCGAGCCGTTCTCTCCGGCGCCGGACCCCGCGGAGAAGGGGCCGCAGATCTCCAGCGCGCCCCCGGCGCCGCTGGTGACACCCGCGGCGAGAGCGAAGGGCGTCAATCCGCACGCGGCAATCCTCGCCGACTTCAAAGAACGCGTCGATGCGTACATGAAGGTGCGCAAGGACGCCATCAAGGACGCGCCGCCGCTGAAGGAAACGACCGACGTGGCGAAGATCAAGGCCGCCCAGGACGGCATGGCCGTGCAGATCCGGGCCGCGCGCCCGACCGCGAAGCAGGGTGACGTCTTCACCCCCGAGATCGCCGCGCAGTTCCGCCGGCTGCTGTTTCCGGAGCTGAAGGGTGACGACGGGCGCGATGCGAAGGAGATTCTGAAGGACGACGCGCCGTCCGCGGCGAGCATTCCGTTCAAGGTGAACGCGAAGTATCCGGACGGCGCCCCGGTGCCGACGGTGCCGGCGAATCTGCTGCTCAATCTGCCGACGCTGCCGGAGCCGCTGCAATTCAAGATCATCGGCAAGCATCTGATTCTGCTCGACGAGGATGCGGACGTGATCGTCGACTACGCGTTGAACGTGATCAGATAGACAGGGCCGGAGGGGACACCATGCGTCGATTACTTACCGTTTTTGTACTGATCGCGGGGCTGCCCCTTTCGATCGCCGGGCAGGAACTGCGCGTTCCGAACAAGCCGGACTCGGTGAAGTTCGCCGTCATCGGCGACGCGGGGACGGGTAGCAGTGCGCAAAAGGGCATCGCCAAGGAGATGGCCACCTGGCGGACGCGCTTTCCATTCACCTTTGTCGTGATGGCCGGCGACAACATGTACGGCGGCGAGAGCGCCAGGGACTTCCAGAAGAAGTTCGAGATTCCGTACAAACCGCTGCTCGACGCCAACGTGAAGTTCTACGCCGCGCTCGGCAACCACGACGACGCCGCGTTGCAGCGGAACTACAAGCCGTTCAATATGAACGGCGAGCGGTTCTATTCGTTCAAGCCGAAGGATGGAGTCCGGTTCTTCGCGCTGGACAGCAACTACGTCGACAAGACGCAGCTGGAGTGGCTGGACAAGCAGCTGGCGGCGAGCGGATCAGAATGGAAGATCATGTTCTTCCACCATCCGCTGTACTCGTCCGGTGAAACCCACGGATCCGCAGAGCTGCAGCGAGGTCTGCTGGAGCCCCTGTTCGTCAAGCACGGGGTCAACCTGGTGCTGACCGGGCACGAGCACTTCTACGAGCGCCTCAAGCCGCAGAAGGGCATCCAGTACTTCATCATCGGGAACTCGGCGAAGCTGCGGAAGGGCGACCTGAGCAAGTCGGATCTGACGCTGTTTGGCACCGATCGCGAGTATTCGTTCATGCTGATGGAGATCTCCGGCGACGAGCTGTTCTTCCAGACGATCAACGAGAAGGGCCAGACAATCGACACCGGAAGCGTGCGCCGGGTGGGCAAGGTTGAGCCCGCACCGGGCCGCACGACTCAGCCGGTCATTCCGCAGGCGAAACCGACTCCGGCACAGCCGGGACCGCGGCAGCCCGAAAGCAAGTCGACTCCCAGCAAGTAGGCCGTCGTAGGGCCAGCAAGTAGACCGTCGTAGGGCGCCCCTTCAGGGGTGCCCTGCTCGCAGTAAGATCCGGGCCATGCCAAAGCGTTTCATCGGCATGGCCCTTCTTTTTTGCGCCGCCGCGTGTTCACGCGACTCACAGCCCACTGAATCAGCCGCGCCCGCACCGGCGCCCGCACCTCCCGCCGCGGGACGCCTGTTCGTCACCAATGAAACAAGCGGCGACATCACGGTCGTCGACGTCGCCGCCGCGAAAACGATCGCCACGATCCCGGTCGGCAAACGCCCGCGCGGCATTCGGCTGAGTCCGGATGGCACCACGCTGTATGTGGCGCTCAGCGGTTCGCCGATCGCTCCTCCCGGCGTGGACGAGAGCACGCTCCCGCCGGCGGACAAGAAGGCCGACGGCATCGGCGTGGTCAGCGTCCGCGAGCAGCGGCTGCTGCGAGTGATCAAGGCCGGATCGGATCCAGAACAGACGGCGGTCAGCACAGACGGCTCGCGCCTTTTCGTTGCCAACGAAGACACCGGTGAGCTGACCGTCGTGGCGATCGATGACGGCCGGGTGCTGGCGACGTTCAAGGTCGGCGACGAGCCGGAAGGCGTGGACCTCCGGCCGGACGGCCAGGTGGTGTATGTGACGTCCGAGGACGACAGCCAGGTGACGGCCATCGACGCGGTCGCGCTGAAACCGCTCGCGACGGTCAAGGTCGGCCGGCGGCCACGGTCGACGGCGTTCCTGCCGGACAGCTCGCGCGCGTATGTCACCGCCGAGAACGGCGGCGAAGTGTGGGTACTGGACGCGATGAAGCACACCGTCATTACGACGATCAAGCTCACCGGGGAAATGGTGCGCCCGATGGGAGCGGTCACCTCGCCGGACGGTTCGCGGGTGTTCGTCAGCACCGGGCGTGGCAAGAACGTCGTGGTGATCGACGCGAAAACGAATCAGCCGGTGTCGTCAACCGAAGTCGGCGATCGGCCGTGGGGGATAGCGGTCTCGCCGGACGGCAAGACCGTGTTCACCGCGAACGGGCCGTCCAACGACGTATCGATCGTCGACGTGGACAGCCGGTCGGTCAAGGCGCGTGTGAAAGTCGGCGAACGCCCCTGGGGCGTCGTCTTCGTTCCCTGATCTATTTCTTCGGCTCCTCAATAACCACCGGCAGCTCGGGAATCTTCTCGTTCGGATACCAGTAGGCGCGATGGCAGCCTTCGCAGGCGTGCTCGATCGCTTCGCCAACCTCGAAGACCTTGTCCGCGTCCTTCTTGTCCGCGGCCTGCGCGGCAAGCATCGCCGCGGCGTACAAATCGCGAGCGTGCTTGTAGAAGGCCTGCGGGTCTTTGGCGATGAGCGCGTCCATTTCGTGCCCCTCGAGCTCGATGCCGGGCACCTCTGATTTATGGTCGTCGGGCGCCACCTTACGGCCGGGAATCATCAGCAGATTGGCCGCCTCCGCAAGCGTGATGGCTGCGCCCTTCACCCTCGTCCATTCCTCGTCCGTCGTCGGCCGCGTTTCGACAAGGCCCTTGTCGCTGGCGACAGTGGTAACCGACAGCCACACGATATCCGCGTTGGTGTCCACCACGTTCAACATCAGGTCCTTGATCGTGAGCTCGTTCGCGAACGGTGGCAGGGCCGCTTCGGACGCGGCAGCCTCGCCGCCGCGGCGGCATCCGGCGGCGACGACAACCAGCAGCGCGACGCTGGCACACAGGACAAGGGGCGTTCTTCGCATGAAGGCGATCTTAGGTCACACCCGCCTGCGGACGTTCCTGAACTCTTCGTGAATTCTTTGTCAGGTTCGCGCGGCTTTGGACCTGAAGTAAACTCACTGGGTTTCTTAGCGAATCGACTCATAACGGGGGACTATCACGACGATGCGTTGGGCTGTCGCACTCCTGACGGTGGTTTTTATAGTTGCGCTCATGACGGCCGGCGCCGCGGCTCAACGGCGCGGCGGGGACCCCAAGCTGGCGGCACGGAAGAATCCGGTCGCGGCGAACGCGGCCTCGATTACGGCGGGCCGCGCGCTCTATGCCAAGAATTGCCGCCATTGCCATGGGCTCCGCGGCAAGGGTGATGGACCGCTCGCACCCAAAGACCCGAAGCCCGCCGACCTGACCGACGCGAAGTGGGACCACGGCAGCAGCGATGGCGAGATTTTCGCGCTGATCTGGAACGGCGCGCCCGCTCCGAAGAGCGAGATGAAGCCGATGAAGGGAACCCTGACCGAGAAGAACGTCTGGGAGATCGTCAACTACCTGCGCACCATCGGTCCCGCGGCCGCAGCGAAGGCGCCCGCAAAATAACGCGAGTGCGCAGCGCTCTCGTTGTCAGCGCATTGATTCTGGCCGGCAGTCTCGGCTGCCGGATGTTCGACCCCGCACCGCGACCCAACGCGTCGGTTCCCCCGGTCGTACCGGGACAGAGCACCGGCGTGTTCACCACCGCGCGCGCGACCTTCGGCGAAGCCGTCGAGGATTTCATCGGCCGGCACGAGCGGAAGCCCGATCAGCCACTCGAGTTCCCGCACAACGTGCACGCCGGCAAGAGCATCGGATGCACGGAGTACTGCCACGAGCCGGTGACGACCGGTCCCGTCGCGGGCCTGCCGAGCGTACGGACCTGCATGATCTGCCACAACACGATCGCGACCGATCGGCCGCGCATTCGTCAGCTCACGGCAATGCGCGAACGCGGCGAGGACTTCGTCTGGCGCCGCGTGTTCGACTACACGCCCGAGGCGCACGTCCGCTTCAATCACGCGCCGCACATCCGCGCGAAGGTCGAGTGCGCGACGTGTCACGGTCCGATCGCGCAGGGAACCGTTGCCGAGCGCAACCTCGATATGAACATGGGGTTCTGTGTGAACTGCCATAACGAGCGCAAGGCGTCTATTGATTGCCTCACGTGTCACTTTTAGTGAGGGTGGTAATGCAAAATTCAAAATTCAAAATGCACACCCTTCGTGACTCGCGCGTTCTGTTTGCATTTTGCATTTTGCATTTTGCATTGCGCGGCACGCGCTGATGGACCGCCGCTCCTTCATCAAGCTCACCGCCGTCTCCGGCACCACGGCCGCGCTTGCCAGCTGCGGCAACCCGGATCATCAGCTTGTCCGGTTCGTGCCGGACGAGGACATCGTCCCCGGGCAGGCGGTGTGGAAGCCGGGCGTCTGTCCACTGTGCCCGTCCGGATGTGGCCTGACGGTGCGCGTCATGGATGCGGACGCGGAGGTTGTGCGTGATGGGAAATCAGGCGTCGTGCAGATCCTGGCAGCCAAGAAGCTGGAGGGGAACCCGAGTCACCCGATCAACCGCGGCGGTCTCTGCGCGCGCGGCCAGGCTGCGATCCAGGTGACCTATCATCCCGATCGCATCACGCAGCCGCTGAAGCGGACCGGCAATCGTGGCGCCGGAACGTATGAGGCGGTGACGTGGGACGCCGCGATCGCGGAGGTTGTCGGCTCGCTGAACACACTTGCCGGCGGTGGGAATGTCCGTTCGCTCGCGTTTCTCGGGCGGCCCGGCAATGGTCATCGTCAGGCGCTGATAGCGGAGTTCCTGGCACGATTCGGTGCGCCGGCGCCCGTCACCTACGAGCTATTCGCGGATGACGTGTTGCGGCGGGCGAACGGAATCAGCTTCGGATCGGCGCAGCTGCCGACGTTCGACCTGGCGAACACGCGCTACCTTCTGAGCTTTGGCGCCGATTTCCTCGGCACGTGGAACGCGCCCGTCTCGCACGCGCGCGGCTATGGCGACATGCGCCAGGGACAGCCCGGGGTGCGCGGCCATTTCGTACAGATCGAATCGCGCGTGTCGCAGACGGGTGCGAGCGCGGACGAATGGGTCGCCATCCGGCCGGGATCGGAAGGCACGCTGGCGCTCGGCCTCGCGCACGTCATCATGCGCGACAAGCTGCAGGCTGCAGCGGCAGCCGCATCAATCCCGGGCTGGGCCGAAGGGCTGCCGGACTACACACCGGAGCAAGTCGAGAAGGTCACCGGCGTTGCGGCGGCGAAGGTCGAGCGGCTCGCGCGCGAGTTTGCAGGCCGGAGTCCCGCCGCGGCGGCTGTCGGCGGCGCGGCGCTCGCGCACACGAACGCACTCTTCACAGCCGTCGCGGTAAACGCGTTGAATGCGCTGGCGGGCACAGTCGGGAAGCCGGGCGGGCTGCTCTTTACTCCGCAGATGGACGTGGCCGCGGCAGCAAAGATCGGTCGCGGGCCCTCAGCTGCTGTGCCGTTGCAGCAGTGGTCGGCGGGGCTGCTCGGCGGCGGCGAGCCGGCGGCGCAGGCGCTGCTGATAGACGGGGTCAATCCAGTCTTCACCGCACCACGGGCGTGGAAAGTGCGCGACGCCATCGCGAAGATTCCGTTCATCGTCAGCTTCGGCGGCTTTCTCGACGAGACAAGCGTGCTGGCGGACCTCATTCTGCCGGACCATTCGTTCCTCGAGTCGTGGACCGAGAGCGTGCCCGAGTCGGGTTCGTCCGTTGCCGTCGTCAGCGCGGCACCGCCTGTGATGAAAGCGCTGCATCAGACGCGAGCGACTCCGGACGTGCTGCTGGAAGTGGGCCGTCAACTCGAGAAGCCGCTCGAGCTGCCCTGGCAGACGTTCGACGAGATGCTCGCGATGACGCTGACGCCGCTGCCGGCCATGACCGAAGGCGTCGATGCGTGGACGGATGCGCAGGAAAAGGGCGGATGGTGGGGAGAGCTGCCCCAGGAGGTCCGCCTGAAGGCGGACACTACGACGACTATCCGGCTAAAGCCGGACTCCACCGGTGTAGAGTCCGGCTTCAGCCGGATTCAGACGGGTGTAGAGTCCGGCTTCAGCCGGATTCAACCGGAGTTCGATGGCGATCCCGCCCAGTACCCGTTCCATTTCCTGCCCTACCCGTCGAACCAGTTCCTGGACGGCTCGCTGGCGCATCTGCCGTGGCTGCAGGAGATGCCGGATCCGTTGACGTCGGCCATGTGGAGCAGCTGGATTGAGATCAATCCGCAGACGGCTGCCCGGCTCGGCATCGTCCAGGGCGACCTCGTCGAGGTCACCTCGCAGCATGGGACGCTGCGCAGCGCTGCCTACCTGTCGCCGGGAACCGCGCCGGACGTGATCGCGATGCCCGCCGGCCAGGGGCATGCGAACTACACGCGCTATGCAAGCGGACGCGGCGAGAACCCGGTCGACGTGCTGGCGCCGACGACGGAAGAAACAACCGGCGCGGTGGCGTGGGCGGCAACGAGGGTGAAGATCGCCCGCCTCGGCGAAGCGGACGGGCGTTTGATTCTGTTCGCCGGCGGCATGCGCGAACACGTGGAGCACGGCCGTTGAAACCACGAAGTGCACGACGAGTTCGAAGACCACGAAGCTCTTTGATCAAGAGTTCTTCTTCGTGGTCTTCGCGATCTTCGTGGTTTAAGAAGGAGCGTTAGTCGCAATGCCGAACTGGGGAATGGCCGTCGACCTCGATCGCTGCACGGGATGCGGCGCGTGCGTGACGGCCTGTCACGCCGAGAACAACATCTCGACCGTCGGCGCCGAGCAGGCGGCACGCGGGCGCGCCAAGCACTGGATCCGCGTCGAGCGCTACTGGGAAGGCGAGTTCCCCGAGGCGACCCTCAAGTTCCGCCCCGTCATGTGCCAGCACTGCGACAACGCGCCGTGCGAGCCGGTCTGTCCGACCTACGCGAGTCATCACACCCAGGACGGCCTCAACGCGCAGGTGTACAACCGCTGCATCGGCACCCGCTATTGCGCGAATGCGTGCCCGTACAACGTCCGGTTCTTCGACTTCTTCAACCCGTCGTGGGACAAGCCGCTGCAGCTGCAGTTGAATCCCGACGTCTCCCTGCGTGAAGTCGGGGTGATGGAGAAGTGCACGTTCTGTGTGCAGCGCATCAAGGCGGCCACGATCGCCGCGAAGGCGGAAGAACGGGAGCTCAAAGACGGGGAGCTCCAGACCGCGTGCTCGCAGGCGTGTCCATCGCGTGCGCTGGTCTTTGGCGACCTGAACGATCCGGAGAGCGAAGTCTCGCGCCTGTCGCGGTCGCCGCGCGGCAGCAAGCTGCTGGAAGACCTCGGGACGAAACCTAAGGTTACGTACCTGACGCAGGCGCGGTAATGCAAAATTCAAAATTCAAAATGCAAACCGTACTTGGGCGCCGCGGCGCCCGGCGCCGTTTGCATCTTGCATTTTGCATTTTGCATTGGAGGCGAAGCCTCCCATGAGCCACCCTCCGCACCAGCAGATCAATCGCGACCTGCTGCGTCCGCTGCTGCAGACGTCATGGCGCTTCTACGTGCTGGTCGCGCTGCCGGCGGCGATGGTGCTGACCGGTCTGATCAGCTGGCTGAGCCAGGTGACGTTCGGCTTCGGCATCTCCGGCATCCGCTGGCCGGTGTACTGGGGCTTCTACGTCACCAATTTCGTCTTCTGGATCGGCATCAGCCACGCCGGGACGCTGATCTCCGCCATCCTCCGGCTGGTGAACGCCGGCTGGCGCCGTCCGGTGACACGGTGTGCGGAGGTCATCACCGTCTTCGCGCTGATGATCGGCGCGATGTTCCCGATCATTCACCTCGGGCGCCCGTGGCTGGCGTTCTGGCTCTTCCCGTATCCGAGCGAGAGGCTGATCTGGCCGAACTTCCGCTCCCCGCTCGTCTGGGACTTCTTTGCCATCAACACGTACCTGACCGGCAGCCTGCTGTTCCTGTACCTGCCAATCATTCCGGACTTCGCCGTTGCCCGCGACCGCGCGACGGGTCTGCGCCGCCGCATCTACGGCGTGCTGGCGCTCGGCTGGCGCGGCACGCCGAAAGAGTGGCGCCGGCTCGAGACGGCGATGCAGATCATGGCGATCGCCATCATCCCGGTGGCGGTGTCGGTCCACACGATCGTCTCGTTCGACTTCTCGATGGCTCCCGTGCCGATGTGGCAGACGACGATCTTCGGGCCGTACTTCGTCGCCGGCGCGATCTTCAGCGGCATCGCGGCGCTGCTGCTGGCGATGGCCGCGTTGCGGCGGCTGCTGCACCTCGAGGCCTACCTGCATCCGGTGCATTTCGAGAACCTGGGCAAGCTGCTGCTGGTGATGGCGCTGCTTTGGGGCTACTTCGTCTTCAACGAGCGTCTGGTGACGTATTACGGCAACGAGCCCGCCGAGATGACCGTCTTCTGGCAGACGCAGCGCGAGTCGTATGCGCCGCTGTACTGGACGATGGTCGTCTGCAACTTCGTGCTGCCGCTGATCCTGATGGGCATCAGGCGGTTCCGCACGATTACCGGCTGCATCATCGCGTCGATCGGCGTGCTGATTGGCATGTGGCTGGAGCGCTTCCTCATCATCGTGCCGTCGCTCGGGCACAAGTACCTGCCGTACAGCTTCGGCACCTACCGGCCGCAGCCGGTCGAGATCATCATCACCATCGCGACCTTCGCGGCGATGATCCTGCTCTACGCGCTCTTCTCGAAGGTCGTGCCGATCATCTCGATGTGGGAATTGAAGGCTGGTGACCATCCGCCGCCGGACCTGATTCCGCCGGCCACTGAAGAACATCCGGTCGGGGAGTTGCGGCTGTGAGGGCGCTCTACGGCCTCTACGCCGATGGCGCGTCGGCCCAGCAGGCGGTCAATCGCCTGCGCGCGGCCGGTCTGGCCGATCGTCAGATCACCATCATGTCCGCGCAGCCGATGGAGGACTTCGAATTCGGCCACATCGACCGGAAGAACCGGCTGTGGTGGATCGCCTGCGCCGGCGGGCTGCTGGGCATGTCCGCCGCGTTCGGTCTGACGTGGCTGACCGAGATGTCGTGGCCGATCGACGTCGGCGGCCTGCCGACCTACGCGTGGTGGCCGAACCTGATCATCATTTTCGAGATGACAATGCTCGGGGCGATCCTGGCGACGGTGATCGGACTGGTGGTGACCGCGGGGTTAGGGCGGCGGACTGGCTTCTACGATCCCGAGGTGACCGACGGGAGCATCCTCGTCGGCGTCGAGAACCCCGATCCGGACAAAGTAAAAGACCTCCAGGCGGCACTCGAAAGCGCACCTGGAGGCCGGATTAAGACGATCTGAAAGGCCTGAAAGGCTGATCCCTGATCCCTGATCCCTGATCCCTAACTTCTATCCGGATACACGTTGAACGTTCTGCCGTTCCACTTGAGACGCTCGGTCTTCACTTCATAGACCTTCGCGTCGCGATGCCGGTGGCCCTCCGCCGTGACCTGGGCGCCGACCGGAATCATGCCTTCCTTCAGTCCGGCTGCCGCCACGCGGTTGCCGGCTGACAGCACGATGTTCCACACCTGCCCCTCCGCGCGAATCCTCATCGTCGCGTGCGGAC
>JBOGIQ010000056.1:0-22910 GCA_050742535.1 Vicinamibacterales bacterium
ACGTAGACCTCGCGCAGCGCGCGCATGTGCTGCTTGAGCTGGCGCAGATGTGCGCGGCCGCTGCCGCGACGCTCGGGCGCAATCGTCAACAGCGCGGCAAGCCGGCGGGCGTGTTCTTCCAGCAGCTCAATGCTGAGCAGCTCTTCGTTGCTGCCCAGTCCGCGTGGTGTGGAGAACGCAACCCGCCCCATCGGTTCATTATTCCTCGCGCGCGCACTGCAACGTTCGCGATGATTGCTACGCTCGAGCTTGATCGTCGACCCGACGCTGGAAGGCCGACGTAAACGTCGGCCTTTCAGGGGCATACTTTCAGCGCATCCATGCCTCGCAAGCGCACGCCGCGCACATACTGCATCTACATCATCGAGCTCGCTCGCGCGTGCGTGAAGACGCCGTGCGCGCTGGCGCCGCTCTACGTCGGGCAGACAGCGCACACGGCGGAAGAGCGCTTCGCACAGCACAAGGCCGGAGGGATGCTCGCGGCAGGGAAGGCGCATCGCTACGGTGTGCGGCTGCGCTACGACCTGATGAAAGGCATCGGCCCGTTCACGTCGCGGTCAGACGCGGAGCAGGCAGAGAAGGCGGTGGCTGCCGCGCTGAAGCGCCGCGGTCACCGCGTGTTCTGGGGATGAAGAGCTACGTAGGGCACCCCTTTAGGGGTGCCTCAATTAGGGGTGCCTCAATCAAACGGGCGTTCGAAAGACCTCAGCCAGCGGGAGTGTGAAGCCGTCGATCACGGTGTTGGCGAGTGTGTCGCCGGATTCCCGCGTCAACTCGATCGGCCGGCCATAGTTGTCCCCGTCTCGCCGATAGACCCGGACAGCCTCCAGCTCCGGATCGACCACCCAGTACTCGCGAACGCCGGTCCGCTCGTACAGACGGCGCTTGATCGTCTCGTCGCGCTTCCGTGTGCCCGGAGATCCGACCTCGATGGCGAGGTCCGGGACACCCCGCACGTGCAGCTTCGTCAGAATCTCGTCCCGGCGCGATGCCGCGATGTACAGGAGATCGGGCTCGACCACGTCGTGCTCGCCGAAGACGACGTCGAACGGCGCCAGGAACACTTCACCGGCCGGATGCGCCTCGAGGAATTGCCGCATCCTGAAATAGATATTTCCCACGATGCGCTGGTGAACACTGGCGGGTGAAGGCGTCACGTAGTGCTCCCCGTCGATCAACTCGTGCCGCTGCCCGTCGTCGGGGAACAGCAGGAAGTCGTCGTAGGTGAGCTTCACGCCCGGAGCCGCCGGCTTCATCTCCTCGCCCCTCGGCATGCGCTCATTGTAGCCCCCGATATCGCAACGGACGTGCCGTGATGTCAGAGGCCAGAATCGGGGTGATATGAGGAGCCCACGCCAAAAGTACGAAGAGCATTCAGGTGGTGCGCGTGCAGATTCTGACCGTGCCTCGACGAGTCAACGGAGTCCCTTGGAGCGTGCAGAACTGTTAACCGGCGCGCGGGGCTGTAACGCCCCGATCCACCCCGGCCGATAGCTGTGACGGACACCTTAATTGATCCTCGTCAAGGGTCACCAGTGAGGAGCGGTGAGAAAGACACGCCGCGTCGGAATTCAGCCTCAACTCGCGGACCGTGGCCCGTCGCTCGAGGTGCGTCGCCAGAAGCGGGCGGGGCAGAGCGAGCTGGAATTGCTCCGCCTCGAGCGCGACATCACCCGAATCCTCCTTGACGGCGGCGAGACCGAAGCCACCCTCATCGCCGCGCTCCACCGCGTCTGCGACGCTCGGGACTGGGCCGCCGCGCAGTACTGGCGCCTCGATCCCGTCACCGGCGTTCTGCGCATCCATGCCGGATGGAGCGCCGACCAGGAACGTCTGCGAACGGTCACGCAGCGCGCGACTCCGACGGGACCGGGTGAGGGAATCGCCGGTGAAGTCCTTCGCACCGGTGCGCCGCTGTGGGTTCACGACAGTGCGCTGTTCGCGCCCGTTGTCGGCCACGGCTGCGCGATTGGCGTGATCGAGTTCCTCGCCGAACGCATGCCGGAGCCCGATGCCCAGCTGCTCGGGTTCATCCGCGCGCTCGGCGCCCAGATCGGCGGCTTCTACGCGCGCGCCCTGACGCTCGATCGCCTGCGCGAAAGCGAACAGAGATACGCGAACATGGTCGAGCTCGCGGCCATCGGTATCAGCCACGTGGATCTCGACGGCCGCTTCGTCCACGTCAACCGTCGTCTCTGCGACATGCTCGGCTACACGCGCGACGAGCTGCTCCAGTTGAGCGTCCGCCAGGTCTCGCATCCCGAAGACATCCTCGCCACCGAAAAGAACATGCAGCGCCTGAGCAGGGGCGACATCGATTCGTTCACGGCCGAGAAGCGCTATCTGCGCAAGAACGGCACGCCGATCTGGGTGCACCTGACGGTGGCCTCCAGACGCGGCGGTGACGGTCGCCGGCTTCACGACATCTCGATCATCGAAGACATTACGGAGCGTAAAGAGGCGCAGTCACGCGTCCAGTACCTCGCCACCCACGACGAGATGACCGGACTGGCGAACAGGACCCTGTTCAACGAGCTGATCGAACACGCCGTGGCGCGCGAGCGCCGGGAAAACGGGCGGTTCGCCGTCCTCTACATCGATCTCGATCGCTTCAAGATCATCAACGATACGCTGGGACACGAAGCCGGCGACCAGCTGCTGAAAACCATGGCGTCGCGCCTGAAGGCGAACGTACGCGGCAGCGACGTCCTGGCGCGGCTGGGCGGCGACGAATTCGTGCTGATGGCCACGCAGGTCCCCGATCGGCCGACGGCGGCGTTGATCGCGCGGAAGCTCCTGCTGCTGGCGCTCCAGCCCGTGGAGATCGCGGGACAGCAGTGCCGGGTGACGGCGAGCATCGGCATCGCCATGTTTCCGGACGATGCCACCGATGCCACCGCGCTGATGAAGGCCGCGGACATGGCGATGTACCGTGCCAAGGAGGAGGGGAAGAACGGCCACCAGTTCTACTCCGCCGACATCGGCGCCGTGACCGAGAAGCGGCTGCGGATTGAAACCGCCCTGCGCAACGCGATGCTCAACGACGAGCTGTCGCTGCATTACCAGGCCAAAGTGGACATGCGCGGCGGCGAGATTCGCGGCGTCGAGGCGCTGCTGCGCTGGTCGCATCCTGAGTTCGGTGCGCTCTCGCCGGCGCAGTTCA
The DNA here is from genome assembly GCA_050742535.1 of Vicinamibacterales bacterium. Classification (GTDB taxonomy): domain Bacteria; phylum Acidobacteriota; class Vicinamibacteria; order Vicinamibacterales; family UBA2999; genus Gp6-AA40. The sequence goes on from JBOGIQ010000056.1 coordinate 3,164, forward strand.
TCCCCGTTGCCGAGGAAAGCGGCCTCATCGTCCCGATTGGTCACTGGGTGATCACCACCGCGTGCACGCAGGCTGTCGCCTGGATCCGGCAGGGGCTGCCGCCGCTCCGCATGGCGGTGAACCTGTCGCCGCTGCAGTTTCAGGAACCGAACCTCGTGGAGACGCTTGCGCGCGTACTTCAGGAAACCGGCATGCCCCCCGAGCTGCTCGAGCTGGAGATCACCGAGGGCGTGATGCTGCAGGACATGGAGGAGGCGGCGGCGAAGCTGACGGCGATCCGCGACCTCGGCGTACGGCTCGCCATCGACGATTTCGGCACCGGGTATTCATCGCTCTCGCAACTCAAGCGCTTTCCGATCGACACCGTGAAGATCGACCGCTCGTTCATCCGCGGTATCCCGACGGACAAGGACGATATGGCGATCACCGAGGCGATCCTGATGCTCGGCAGAACGCTCGGCGTGACCATCGTTGCCGAAGGTGTCGAGACCGGCGAGCAGGAGGCGTTTCTCATGCGGCACTCCTGCCACGAAATGCAGGGGTTCTATTTCAGCCGGCCGGTTCCGCCCGAGGAGTTCGCGGCGTTCTACCGCTCGCACTCGGTGGCCCAACCTACCTGAGCGCTGCACCTGTCGCACCGACGACGTGCCGCCTCGCACCGACCAGCGTCCACCTCGCACCGACCAGGTGCCGTCTCGCACCGACCCAGATCCATATCGCACCTTTCATGGCCGAGTTACCGCACCCGTAAATGCCCGCAAAACGCGAACGGGACGAACGCGGTGTGCGCCCGCATTCGAGCAAAATCACTCGTGCGCCGTTAGCACCCGGTTTGCACGGGCTCGCGACATGCCAAACAGTCGCACGGACGAACGGGAGCTCTCGCGCCGCGAGTTCTCCCTCGAGGCTCTCTCGGTTCTGTTCGCAGGCGTGGCCATCACCGTCACGGCCTGTGACGATGACGGCGGCGGCTCGGTTATCGTCGGACCAGGCGGAAGTGGATCCGAAACTGGCGCCATATCCGCGAATCACGGCCACGAGGCGATCGTGTCCAGCGGGGAGCTCACCGCAGGAAATGCCATTACGCGTGACATCCGTGGCAGCGCCGACCACCCGCACATCGTCAGCCTCAGCGCGACGGAAATCGTGCAGATTCGCGATGGTCAGCGTGTGACGACGACGTCAACGACGGACGCGTCGGCGGCCTTCGGAACGCACTCACACGTCGTCACGTTCAACTAGCGGCGGATTCCGTGGCGCGAACCCTTCGGGTTCGCGAAGCGAGCCTGCAAGGCTCGCTTCACAAAACCTCACCGCCGTCGCGAGGACCAATGGATCGACCGGATGCGCCATGCGCCGGCGTCGCGCGACAGCACCGCGAGCTGAGCGCTCGTGAACGCGACCGGCGCGCCGTCGAAGATGCCATCGTACTCCGTGGTGGCGATGGCCCACGCCGTGTTGTCCTCGATGGTGATCTTCCACTCCCCACGCTTGCCGGTGACCTGCTTCTCGAAGCCGATGTCGTTGGGCAGGTGGTTCTCCTCGTACTGCTGGCGCGTCTCGAGCCGTCCGCCCTCCACGAAGACCGCGTCTTCGGCAATGTGCGACATCGCCGCCGCCCTGTCGCCGTTCTTCATTGCCGCGTAAAACGCCTCGAGGGTGTTGCGGACCTCGGCCTGGGTTTCGGCGGTTGGCTGACCGCACGCCGACAGGCACAACGTTGCCAGGGTAGCCGCCATGGCGGTGGACAGAGCGCGTGTGAGTGTCATGGGCGTATCAATCTACACCGTCCGGCGCCCTGAAAGGCTGAAAGGCCGACGTACCCGCCTTCGCTACGCTCCGGCGAGGTCCACCGCGTCGGTCCGTGTCCGCGGACCGACGAGCAGCGCTGCTTGGTCGTCGGTCGCGTTGCGACCCGAGGCGGAGGTGGAAACGTCGGCCTCTACCGTCCCTGGCGGGTACACTTGCGCCGTGAAGAAGTTCGACAACGAGTGGATTTTCGAGCCATTTGAGGATCACCCCACCTTCTTCACCAAGCGGATGTTCGGCGGCCTGGCCGCCTACCTGTTCGGGCGGCTGATGCTGATTCTCGTCGAACCGACGAAAACCGGCCGCTGGCGCTGGCACGGCGTCCTGATTGGCACCGACCATGAGCGCCAGCCGGCGATCGTCAAGGAGTTCCCCGCCGTCGGACCGCACGACGTGCTGAGGAAGTGGCTGTACATCGACTCCCGGCACGACGATTTCGAATCGACAATGGAACGCGTGGCGAAGGCCGTGGCTCGTGGCGATCCGCGGTTCGGGGTCCTGCCGGCGGCTGGAAAACGGAAGGCCCGGCCGCGAAGATCTGCGCGGTGATATCAACCGGTTCCGCCAGCGAGGTGCTTCAGGATACGGACCTGATAGTGATACGAGTTGATGCCGCCGCCGTTGTACCGCCGTGCCGCGTACGGCCAGTCGCATTCGAACCCGGCGCGCCGTGGCACGTCGGTATAGAACGCCCGGCTCGTCCGCATGTCGTAGAACGATGTGGAGTGAAACAGCACCGTCGATCCGGCATGCACCGCCGTTTCGTTCTCGACGATGCTGACGGTTCCGGCGTTGCGCAGGCACGTCGCGCAGTCGGTGAAGCGTTCGGGCGTTCCGGGCGCGAAGCGGCATTCGCGGAGCGGTCCCGCTCCCGCTTCGACAATCCGATCCTGGGCCCGATCGGCGGGACCGTTGACGAAGCGGTTGAATTTCTCGCGCAGCTCGCCAATCGCGCGACCGACGTTTTTCTGCACGTCGGTCATGACGTCTGTGACCTCCTCCGGCCGTGGGGGATGATGAAACAGCGTGAACTGACCGGCACCGTAGCCGCGTGATGTGATGACCTCGCTGTCGGTCGGCACCGCGTCGAGGCCAATCGTGATGAAGGTGTCTTCGTCGCCTGGCTTCGGTTCGTTGAAGTGTTTGAGGCCGCTTTCCTGCGTCAGGATCGCCAGCAGGAACGGGATCGGCACGGAATCGGACGACATCGCCGCGAGCGCGTCGAGAACGCGCTGGTTTTCCTGCCTCGGATTGGCCGCCGCCGGCAGCTTGCCGACGCGCGGATCATCGAGGAGATCCGAGATGCATTCCACCAGGGCCTGATCCGCCTCCCCGGTGATCGCCGTGACGCGCTGCGCGTTGAGGTCTTTGATCGACACCGCCGCGTTGCCGTCCCTGCCGGTGCCGTTGTTCCGCAGCAGGTCATGCTGGAGGGCCTTCACGGCGCGCTCGGTGCCGCTCCCGAATCGGCCGTCGATGCCGCGCTTCAGATAGCCCAACTGGCGCAAATCGCGCTGGAGGTCGCGAATCTGGCGATCGCTCGCAGGACCGCCCTGACGCCTGAGCACCAGATCCGGTTGGCGATAGGTGAGTGGCGGCATCGTGACCGTGAGATTGAGGGCGCTACTAATAACACAAAAGGGCCCCGACCGCCCGGACATCCCTCGCCGGCGCCTGACGTGCGGGAAATGGCGCCCGCTCACACTCAATCATCGGCAACGACGGTTTTACCCCTGTTTTTGCGCAATAGCTCGGTAAGGGGTGTAACGCCATTGCCACCGGATTTCCAGGGACGGATCTGGCGCTTTGCGGACTGCGAGTTCGACGAGCTCTCGCGCGAGCTGCGCGTGCGCGGCAGCGCCGTGCCGATCGAGGCCAAGCCGCTCGACATCCTGATTCAACTGCTCGCCCACCCGGGCGAGGTGCTCACGAAGGAGGAGCTCCTCACCGCCGTCTGGTCCGACGTCGAGGTGGTGGACGGTTCGCTGGCGACCGCCGTCTCCAAGCTGCGCAAGGCGCTCGGCGACGACGACCGTCCGGTGATCGCGACGATCCCGCGCATCGGGTATCGCCTTGCCGTCCCGGTGATCTGCACCACAGTGGGCGCGCCGCCGGTTCCCGCGCTGGAGTTCTCGCCCGGCGATCCAGTGCCGCGCCGCGAACAGTGGGTGCTCGTCGAACGGCTCGAACGCTCGGGCTCGAGCGACGTGTGGGTCGCCGAGCACAGTAAGACGCGCGAGCGGCGCGTGTTCAAGTTTGCCGCCGATGCGGTTCACCTCCAGGGCCTGAAGCGCGAGATCACCGTCTCGCGGCTGCTGCGCGACGCGCTCGGCGAGCGTCCGGATTTCGTGCGAATGCTCGAATGGAATCTCGAAGCGGCGCCGTTCTTCCTCGAAAGCGAATACGCCGGCCCGAACCTCGCGCAGTGGACGGACGAGCAGCGCGGCCTCGCGAACGTGCCGCGGGCGGTTCGACTGCAGATTCTCGTCGACGTCGCCAGGGCGGTTGCCGCGGCGCACGACCTCGGCGTCCTGCACAAGGATCTGAAGCCCGGAAATATCCTGATGGCCCCGACGCGCCCCGCTACTGTCAAGGTCGCGGATTTCGGTAGTGCGGCCCTGTCCGATCCGTCGCGGCTGCAGGCGCTCGGCATCACCAACCTCGGGTTCACGACGTCGTCGGACAAGGACGGGTCGCTGACCGGCACGTTGATGTACATGGCTCCGGAGGTGCTGGCCGGCCAGTCGCCGAGTGCCTCGGCCGACGTCTACGCGCTCGGCGTGTTGCTCTACCAGATGCTCGTTGGCGACTTCCGCACGCCGCTCGCGGCGGGATGGGAGGCCGGCATCGACGATCCGATCCTGTGCCGCGACATCGCCGACGCCGCCAGCGGCGATCCCGCGAAGCGATTGCACAGCGCGGCGGCGTTCGCGGAGCGTCTGTCGACCGTTGACGCACGCCGCACGGAGTACGACGCGCTCGAAGCGGCGCGCCGGCGCGCGGAACAGGCGGAGCGGTCGCTGGCCGTCTCGCGTGCCCGCCGGCCGTGGATGGCGGCGGCTGTCGTGGCGCTGGCCGTCGGACTCACGGTCAGCCTTGCCTGGTATCAGCGTGCCGCGCGTGAACGCGACGAGGCACGCCGCCAGACGCAGATTGCCGGCGCCATCAGCCAGTTCCTCGGCGACGACCTGATCGGCCGAAGCAATCCGTTTCAAAGCGGCGCCGCCGCGGAGTCGATCACCGACGCCGTCAAGCAGGCCTCGCCGTCGATCGATCGAAAGTTCAACGACGAGCCGCTCGTCGCAGCGCGTCTGCATCACACCATCGCACGGGCGCTCGACAACCGCACGGAGTACGCCGCGGCGCGCCACGAATACGATCGCGCCGCCGCCCTGTATCGCGTTGCGGAAGGCGAGCCGTCGCCCGGCGCCGTCGTCGTGCAGCTGCAGCGCGTGACGCTCGAGGCGCGCAGCTACGAGAAGGGTTCGCTCGAGCTCGCGAAGTCGATTCTCGCCGCCCAGGAGCAGATCATCGCGAAGCGGCCGGCAGCCGACGCCGAGCGCGATGTCTGGCTGGCGTCCGCACGCGGAATGGTGGCGCTCATCGACAATCGCGCCAAGGCTGCCGCCGAGGAGTTCGAGCGTGCGCTGGCGCACGTCCGCTCGCTGCCGGCCTTCGACGAGATGAGCCGGCTGACCTTCCAGCAGCGGCTCGCATTCGCCTATATCCGCCTCGGCGACGGCGCGCGTGCCGAGGCGATGTTCAAGGAGCTCATCGACGGCTTCACGCGGGTTGCCGGCGCCGACAGCCCGAACGTGCTGCGCGTGCGCCTGAACCTGGCCCAGGCGTACATGATTCAGGCCAAGCACGCCGAGGCCATCGACGAGACGACGGCGATCTACCCCGAATTCCAGAAGCGCCTCGGCCCCGATCACGAGCTGACGATGCAGGTGCTGACGACGCGGGCGCAGTCCGAGGCGAGCCTCGGGCGGTGGGACGATGCGGTGCGTGATGACCTGGCGATCTACGACCTCGCGGTGAAGAAGCAGGGCCCGCAGTCGTTCTTCGCCGTGGCGACGCTGTCCGACGCGTCGCTGGCAATGTGCCGCGCCGGGCGGACCGAGGAAGGCGTGACGCGCGCCCGTCTGGCGTACACCGTGTCGGCCCAGGCCTTCGGGCCGCGCGCCGGGTTGACCGGCGGCACGGCATCGACGCTTGCGGCCTGTCTGATCGACAAAGGCGCGCTCGACGAGTCGTCTCGGTTACTGAAAGACATCGATATCCCCGCGGTGGCGCAGCTCGCGGGCGACCCCGACTGGGGCGCCGGCGTCACGCTGCTCGCAGCGAAGATCGCGTATCGGCGGGGCGATTACGCCGCGGCCCGGAAGCACCTCGAGACGGTGAAGCCGGTCTTCACCCGCGCCAACGCCGAGAAGTACCAGCGGGCGCAGCTCGAGACACTCGAGCGCGAGCTGTCCGCCGCACCCTGATAGTCTCCCTCGCCGCGGTTTTCTCAACGTTGGGCCTGGTAGAGGCCGACGTTTACGTCGGCCTTTCAGTGTCTCTCCCACCGTCTTGAGATTTCTTGAGAACTCCGTCAGGACATCGTCCGTCGCCGCAATGCAGCCTCGCATCTGGCGTCGTGTGCGCGGATTCCAAGCCGCGCGTGCGTGCCGGCCGTGCGTGTTCCGGACTCGCACGGCCCTTTTCGGAAACCCCGGACGTGCCGGCCCGATAGGGCCGCCGCATGCCCTCAGGAGACCAGAAATGCGAAGACTGCCTTTGATGAACACCAGTCGTCTGTTTGCCGTCCTCGTTGTCGGTGCCGCGCTGTCGGCGCCCGCCGCCGCACAGTCGCCAGCGAAGTACGTGTTGACCGACCTCGGCACGCTCGGCGGCGTCAACTCGTCCGCCAACGACATCAACAATCTCGGCCAGGTGACAGGCACATCCGCCACGACCAGCGGCCCGAGCCACGCGTATCGCACCGCTCCCAACAGCGTGATCACGCCCGCCGACGATCTCGGAACGCTGGGGGGCTCGACGAGTACGGGTGAACGGATTAACGACTCCGGGCAGGTTGCCGGAAGTTCCTCGAACGGGACCAACACTCACGCCTTCCGATCGAGCGCCAATAACCTGGTCATCGCGCTGACCGATCTCGGCACATTCGATGGGACGTTCAACAGTTTTGGCAGCGGCATCGACTCGCTTGGCCGCGTCACCGGCTCGGCGCACGTCGCCGGCACTGCTGCATGCTTCTTCATCTTCTCCAACTCGGCCTTCCGGACTACTGCGGGTGGCACGGTGGCTGGCGGCGACAACCTGGGGACGCTGGTGCCAAGCAACTGCCGGTCGGCACAGGGGTGGGCGATCAATGACCTGGGAGTTGTCGTCGGCGACAGTGCGACGCAGTTTTCGACCGGCGTGCCGAACCATGCGTTCCGTGCCTCGCCGGGCTCGGCGATGGTAAACATCCACCCGGCCGGCGCGTACGACAGCAGCATCGCCGTTGACATCAACAGCGCCGGTCAGATCGTTGGCACCGTCACCGTCGGTGCCGCATTCAGCCCCACGGCGCAGCACTGCTACCGCACGACCCCGGGGCAGAGCATCCAGCTGCCGGCCGACAGTCTGGGCAGCCTGGGAGGACCAGGCCCATTCTGCAGTGCCCGCGGCATCAACGCCGATGGCGACGTCGTTGGATCTTCGTCCACCGGGTCGCAGATACACGCGTTCATCTACACCGACGGAACGATGTCCGACCTGAATAGTCTGATCGGGCCAACGACGGTGGTGCTCACGCAGGCCACCGGCATCAACGATTCCGGACAGATTTCAGCCCAGGGCTGGACGAACGGATATCTCGGCGGGGTGCTGCACTCGTTCCGGCTCGATCCGTTCGACCTGGCCACCGACAACTTCCTCGAGCTGCTGTCCGACCCGGACCTGGAGCTCACTTCGGGCCAGTCCAACAGCCTGATCGACAAGTTCACGAATGTCCTCGCGTCGATAGCGCAGGGAGCGAACAAGCAGGCCATCAACCAGCTCAACGCGCTCGTCAGCTCCGTCGAGTCGTGGTTGAAGAGCGGCAAAGTCAGCAGCGAAACCGCCAGTACGCTGATCACGGCAGCCAACGCGATCAGCGCGGCGCTGTAGGAGGGAGTTCGGCGCCGTACGCTTTATCATCAGCAGGGATGCGGACTGATGTTCGCGTCCCTGCCGGTCGCGTGATGGCCTCGATACTGCGTCTGTTGATCGCTGGTGTTGTCGCGATAGGAACGGTTGCCTGCGCGACGTTTGACCGGCCTCGTTCCGTCGAGGCCGGCTTCTGGATCGAACGCCTCACTTACGATCTCATCGGATTGGGCGGTCCGATGACGGTTGGCGAGCTTGCCCTCGTCGAATCGGCCGCACTCGATGAGATCCGGCGCGCCTTCGCCGGCGTCGCCGTGCGCTTCTCGCCTCGCCGCGACGCGCGTTACGCCGTTACCGTCGTCCAGCACCTGTATGACTTGCGCGTGCGCCGGACGAGCGAGGTGTTCGGCAACGCCCGCGCGATGCGCGGTTTCGGAGGGCGCGGCTCGGTCAATTTCTACGCCGTGGCCAGCGCTGCCGCCGCGTACGCTCCGGCGAACGCGACCCGGCAGGACGTGATCGGCGCAATCGGCCGCGGCGTCGGGCGGGTGGCGATTCACGAGTTCACGCACCTGTTTCTGCCGCGCGCGCCGATTGATGCGAGCGCCGATCCGCTCAGCTACGAATACGGGCACGCGGGCCGCCGCGAGCAGTATTACGGCGAGCTTCGCTGGGGGTTTGCGAAGGCGATGCTCCTTCGAGAGCTCGGCCCTGATCCCTGATCCCTGATCCCTGATCCCTGATCCCCGTCCCGGGCGAGACGGCGTGGCTCAAGGTTGTGCGCGGCGATGCTCGCGCCATATACTCCGACGCCTCGAACAACCCACCCTTGCAGACGCGACGGAGATCGTTATGAAGGTAGTCCCGATCGCAGTGCTCGCCGTGCTCGTCGTGCCTGTACACGCACAGGGGCCGAATGACTTCGACGCCTCGCGTGTACGACAGCTGTTGGCGTCTATTCAGAAGCAGCTTCCTGAAGCGGCCCGGGACGTCGGGTGGTTGACGGACACCGTTCCGCAAAAAGGCACGATACCCGCTGAAGTCGGGCAGCAGCTCGAAGCCTTCGAGCAGGCGCTGCGCAGTGGTGCGAGTAAAGAGTTGCGAAGCTTGATTCGTGAGGAGCTCGAAATCAAGGCGGACTATTGTCGCCGCCATCCTGCGGGCATGGCGGCAATGATCCCGCTGACCATCCGTACGTGGATGAACAAAGAGAAATCGAGTGACGAAGTATCGCGGTGGAACGTCATGTATCTGAGCGCTCCGCTCGCCGTCCTTCGGACGAAAGGGGAACCGTTCCCCAATTTCAGCTCGCCCACCACCAGGCGCCTCGCTCCCGGAAAGTACGTCGTGTGGGCCGAAGACCCGAACGATGCTCGCCGACAGGGTCCGAGGAAGACCATCACATTGGGAGCTCCCGAGGTAAAACTCGACGAGGCCGTCAACGCGGACGTGCTTGTGGCGAACTGATGCCCTTGCAACTGAAACAAATCATCGGCCGATGGGAGGCGATCACCGCGGTTGGCGCTGCCGTTGTCGCGACCGCGACGGGAATCTTCCGGGCACCGCCCGTTGGTGATGCACCGGGCTTGCTCGCGTTGGGCGGTCTGCTCGCCGCCGTGGTATCGGGTCTGGTGTACGTGGCAATGATCAAGTACGCGATGCGACGCCATCTCCTTGGGTGGATCGTTGCTGCCGTCGTCGGGCTCGCCGGTTCATTGACCGCCTACCATCAGTATTCAGTCCTGTGGGATTCCTACGTGGCGGAGTACCAGGGCGAGCAAAAAATCGTCGGCGATGAGCTCACGCCGGACGGTGTGGCCTATTCGAAGCAGGAACAGATCAGCGATCCCACACAGCTGCTGTTCGCCGCCGGAGGAGTGGCCGAGCAAATCTGGACGTCCGCGAGCATCGCACGCGTTCGCGCAATCATGCGGCTTACTTACTATCTGTCCTTTCCGCTTGTCGCCATCAGCATCCTGGCAACGGTTCAGGCCGTGTACTGCGCAACGAGACGAGAATCACGGTCGAAGGTCGTTTCCAGCGTCGCCTGATGTGTGCGCGCGCTTCCTCTTCGCGCTCGCTGATTATTGCGCACGTCTCGTCTGGTGGTTGCGAATCGCCCGTGCCCACCCAGGCGACCCAGGCTAGCCAGCGGAGATATATTCGCCGCTATGGAAGCCGCCGATCATCCTACGCCCCGTCTTCCTCCTGGCCCCCGTGGGATGCCGCTCCTCGGCATGCTGCCGGCGCTGCGGCGGGATCCGCTGCGCGCATTCATGGACGCGGCCGTGCGGTTCGGCGACGTCGCCTTTTTCAAAATCGGATCGCGCCGCGGGTATCTGATCACGAACCCGTCGGAGATCCGACATGTGCTCCAGGACAACGCCCGTAACTATCAGAAGAGTCCGCTCTACCAGAAATTGCGGACGTCTCTTGGCGACGGGCTTCTGACCAGCGAGGGCGCATTCTGGTTGCGCCAGAGGCGCATCGCACAGCCTGCGTTTCATCGCTCGCGCATTGAAGTGTTGGCCGGCGTTATGGCGGACGCTGCGGCCGAAACGGCCGCGCACTGGGAGACGCTTGCCGCTCAGCGCTCCCCCGAGCGTCATCCGGTCGAGATCGGCAACGAGATGATGCGCCTCACCAGGACCGTCGTCCTGCGGGCGCTGCTCGGCGGCGACCTTGGCCCGTACGCCGCTACGATCGACGCCGCGTGGGCGACGATCAATCAGCAGATTGCCGACAGTTTCTGGTCGTTCGGGATTGCTGACAGGTTTCCGACGCCGAAGAAGCGGCGTTTTCACGCCGCGCGCGCGGTGCTGCACGGCGCCGTCGATCATCTCATCCGGGAACGGCGGCGGACGTCGCCCGGCAGCGCGGACCTGCTGTCGATGCTGATCGAGGCTCGCGACGAGGAAACCGGCGAGTCGATGACCGATCTGCAGATCCGCGTCGAAGTGACGACGTTCCTCCTCGCCGGGCAGGAAACGACAGCGCTGGCGCTGACGTGGCTCTGGTATCTGCTGTCGCAGCACGAACAGGCGCGGCGACGATTGGCGGAGGAGCTCGATCGCGTGCTGCGCGGGCGGAGGCCCGTGTTCGCGGACCTGGCGAATCTCCCCTACACGCGCATGGTGATCGACGAGACGATGCGCCTGTATCCGCCGGCGTGGGGATTCTCGCGCCGGGCGCTGGCTGACGATCGCCTGGGTGGCTATGAACTGCCGCGCGGTTGGCTCGCGTTCATGATTCCTTACGTTCTGCACCGGCTGCCTGCGTACTGGGAAGACGCGGAACGGTTCGAGCCCGAACGGTTCTCGCCTGAGCGCAGTGCCGACCGCTCGAAGTTCGTATACATCCCGTTCGGCGCGGGACCGCGGCAATGCATCGGCAATCACTTTGCGATGATCGAGATGCTCCTGGTCGTCGCGACACTGGCGCAGCGGTTCACGCTGCGCCTCGTGCCCGGCCACCGCGTTGAACCGTACGCCTTGATCACGCTTCGGCCGCGGTACGGCATGCAGATGTATATCGAACGTCGCCCGTGATCGTCGTGAGCGTCAGATGTTGGTGTGTCTTTCGAGATCAGAGATTCGCTTGTCGTGGTCCCCGGCCACTAGCTGCACGAACGCATCGATGCGCGCAAGCGGCTCGAGCGCTTTGGTAATGTCGTCGAGCTTGCGCCCGTGGTCGTCTAATGTCTTTCCGTGCTGAACCTGAACTTCCGCGATGCGTTTGATATCACTCTCGCTCTTCTCTCCGAGGATGCGCAGCTTGTGAACCTCGCCGCGCAGTCCGCCAACCTCCTCGCGTAACTCGGTCAGCCCCTTTCTCTACCGACGTCAGCCTTCGCTCCACGCTGTCGAGACGTTCGACTACCTCCGCCATCCGCAGTCCTCCGACTCCGCATCGTGCGAGCAGCGTACCGCGCGGCTTTCCTCGGTGATCGTCATGCGGACCGCTTGGGGCGTGCAGTTTCTGCGCGATTCCGGGCTTCCAGTTGTTGCAGTGTCTTCACCTTCAGCTTCAGGGAAAGCTCCGTCTTGTGTTCGCGCCAGGTGTCCCTCCCTGATCGCGCGACGACGATGCCATCGTCGATTCGGATCAGTCAACGAACCTATTTCTTCGGAGCCAAGATAGACTCGAAGACGATGGGCAGACCGCCGGTGGGAATTTCAGTCCAGTCTTCAGCGGGCGATGTGTATCGCGTCGTCGTCACGCAGGGACGCGACGAGACGAGGCACGAGGTAACCGTGACGCCGGAGGACGTGAAGCGCTACGCTCCCGGTTCCACGCCGGAGCGGCTGCTGGAAGCCTCGTTCGAGTTCCTGCTCGAGCGCGAGCCCGCCTCGTCTATCCTGCCGCGGTTCGCGCTGCCGGTGATCGAGCGCTATTTCCCTGAGTACCCACGCGTGATCGGACGGATGGCGTGACTGATCCCCGATCCCTGCTCAATCCACCACCACAACCACACCATCACTGGGGAGCGGCTTCGACGGCTGCAGCTGCTTGATCACCTCGGCCACTGCTGCCGCGTTGCGCCCGGCCAGCACCAGGACGTGACTCTTCTTGTTGTGCGGCACCACGGCCGCGAAGCCCCGCCGGGTCGTGAGCGTTGAAAAATCCGGAATGCGGCCGGCAAATTCGCGCGCCTCGTCGAAGGTGAGGACGAACGCCGCACTGAGCTCCTCGATCCGCTGCCAGTTCTCCCTGGAGTCCGTTCCGCCTGTCGGAGCGATGAGGCCGCGGAATGATGCCGCGGCCGGCCGCAGAGCGTCGCTGGCGATGACCGCCACGGCGGAGAACCGGAAGCCGAGGCTATCGGCATCGTCGCCCAGGATCGTCCGCGCGGCGCGGACGTAGTCGTCCACGAACCCCTCGGTGATCGCCCTTCCAGCTGCCAGCGCTCTTCGGATCGGCTCGGTCGCGGCGCGTCCCAGTCGCGGAATGTACGGATGCCGGTATCCGAGTCCATCATCCGGTTCCTTGCCGCGCGCAAGCTCGAGCGCGATGTCCGTGACGGCCGTGGCGATCGCCTCGTTGAGCAGCGTATACATCGAGGGCGACCCTGGATCTGCCGAAGCGGCGAACTGGCGCATCACCGCAAGGTGAGCAGCCGTGGGTGCCGCGTCGTAGAGCGCGTGCGTCAACTCGTGGATGGCGACGCCGGCGACCATCTTCGTTGCCTCGCTCGCCGCCGTGGTACCTGAGCCCGTTGGCACCAACTCCAAGAAGAAGTGATTGCCGATGAGCGTTCCGTTCGCATCGATCGTTCTGCTTGCGTTTGTCGTGTGTGCCGCCGGCGCGTCCGCCGCGCACGCGCAGGATTCGTCGTGGCGGCTCGGCGCGTCGCTGACGCGCTTGGACTACGACTTATCTGGCACCGGCCACGCGCCAGCCCTCGCGGTGCGCGCCAGGTCGGGATTTGTGGTCGAACGTCAGCCTCGACGTGGGCGGGACCTATGCGAAGCCGAGCCAGCAGTTCGGCGGGTCAACGCTGTTCATGCCCGAAGTGCAGCTGCACTACAACTGGAACGCCGGACGGGTGTCCCCATACGCCGGTGGTGGCATTGGCACCGCGCTGAGAACCGCGCCGTTCTTCAGCGATTGGGATCCGACGCTGTCCGTCGCTGGCGGCGCTGCCGTGAGGCTGACCGATCGTCTCAGCCTGACTGGTGAGCTGCGGGTAAGAAACCATGAGTGGCAGTTCGCCGGCACGACGACGGAGCTGGGCGCTGGCCTCGTCTGGCGGCTGCCGTCAACGTTCTAATGCGGATGTGAATCCGCGCCTTTCCTGTCTATCCGCGGCCGCGCCGCAACCTCGGCTTCGTTTCCTGCTGCTGCGCCGTGTCGATCGCGGCGCGCAGCATGTTCGTTTCTCTGGTCAGGCGGCGCAGGCGGCGCAGCATTTCCGCCGTTCGCTTGCGGCTCGTTGAGACGACCGCGGTGGGTTTGGGTGGCATGCGGTCCGATGACAAAGTAGCGCGCCTCAGACCCTGCCGCCATCGGGGATATCCCTTAGCGGACCCTGTTCGCCCGACTCCGTTCCGGCGTTATTCTTTGCGACTGGAGCCGACCGTCCCCCCGCCGGGGCCGGTCGCGCGACGCTCGTCACGTCGAAAGGAGCACCCATGGCTCGCTACTCGTGTCCATCGATCGCGCTGGTGTTCGCTGGTGTGCTGCTGGCCGCGGCTCCGGACGGCCGTGCCGAGATATCCGGCTCCGCGGGGCGCGCCCCGAACTATGTGGGAATGCTCGATCTGGCCAATGGCGACCGCTGCGAGGTGTCCATTCAAATCGAGCGCGTGAGTTTTCTTCTGACGAGCGTGGCCAACAAATACCGGCTTGTTCGCATGCTCGTGAGCTGTGGGAAACAGACCGGGTTGACGCTGTCGTCGGCCGCCGACCGTCTGGAGATGACCATTGAGAAGCGCACGGTGCCGGCCGTGCTCAGTCTCCAGAAATCGGATAGCGCCTTTTGGGACTCGCTCGACCTGAATATGCGGCAGACGCTCGCATATCCTCCGGCGATCAAGCCCAATGAGCCGGTCTATGTGTTCGGATTCTTTCCGGCCGATCAGGTCAACGCGATGCCGGCAAGCTTTACGTTGACCATTGCGACCCTCGGACGCAGCGTCACGCTCCAGGTACTCGTTACGCGCGCATAACTGAAGCCTCCGCCGGGCCGATGAACAAGCTGCTGGATCTTCTCCTCGGTTATCTGAAAGGCCGGGCGTACTGGGCAGCTATCGAGCCGTTCGTCATCGTCGCTGTCGGCTGGGGATCCGCCCAGCTGCTCGTGTATCAATGGCTCACCGCATCCAGCTCGTTCAAGCCTTCGATTGAGCTGTTTCTCCAGAGCTATCTCTCGACGCGTATCACCATCGTCGCGCTTGGCATCGCGGCCATCATCCTGGCGATGCGGCCGTTCGGACGTCAGGACGGGGCGCCAGGCCCTGTCGGCCGCCTGGCTCAATACTGGCGGCAGAACCGGATCTCGGTGGTACGCCGCGCGCTCGCCATCATCGTGATCGTTGCCTCGGTCGCCGTCGGCTTCCGGGTGTATTCCCCGAATCGCGTCAGCCACATCACCGTCCGCTTCATGGCACTCGACGGCGATGTCACGGCCGAGGCGCTCGCGTATCTGGTGTACGAGCTCAACCGGCGTCAGCGTCACTGGTACTTCAATGTCGACTTCCGCGCGTTCACGCCGGAGATGTTGACGTCTGCCGAGGCCGAGCGCTGCGCTGCCAATGAACGGCCGCAGCTCTGTCACGCGTTGGCGCTTTCCGGTGGCGAGCCTTTCATCGGCATCACCTCGGCGCCGCTGGGTGGCGCGTACTTCGCGGAACACCGGGGTGCCGTGTCGGTGATATCGACCGTCGATCGCGATGCGTATGCGCCGCTGTCGACCTACGAGTACCTTGCCTACTGCCTGATCCTGCAGGCGATTGCGATTCACCTGGATTCGAGCGGCGCACTGCCCGCGGATGCGTTCGCCGAGGATCGCGTCAGTCACGGCGGGCTGTTTCAGTTCGTTCCCGAGAAGCAGGCGCTCAAGTCGGCGATTCTGGCCGCGCGCCTCAGCCCGGACGAAGAGGCGTTGCTGCTGAACGAGTTCGGCAGCGACTACGTCGCCACCTGCGCAAGCCTGTTGACGATGGAGTGGCTGTACGGGGGCCGGGTGCGCGGCAACCTCGAACGCGTGTTTGGCGCGAAGATCGGACGATAGCGTCGGAGGTGGCATATATTGCTTTTCAATGAGTGATTTCGAATTCAAGGACGTGGTCCTCGATCGCATCGCCGAGACGGGAAACGTCGCCCAGTTCGTCAGCTTCGACGGCCATCTCGCGCCGCGCTTCTCGAGGATCCACGGCTACGCGCCGAACCACCGGTTCCAGTCGCTCGAGGAGGCGATCGCGACGATCCTCGAGCGATCGCCGGAACAATCCGTCAACGTCCGTACGTTCGAACGCCACAATGCCAAGAGCCGCGAGTTCGTCTACGGACTGAGATCGGCCGCCGAGGTGCTCGCTCGCCTGCGCGCGTTTTCTTCGCAGGGACTGACGACGATCGTCAACGAGACGGTGGACGTCAACGACGGCGGCGTGTCGGGCGTCGCCTACGGCGATCTGATCGAGTTCGCTCCGGGCGACACGCCGCGCTGCGTCGAAAAGCCCGGCACCGCGGCCCTGCCGCGGGACCTGGCGATGCGCCTCTTCGACATCGTCTACCGGATTCGGCCGGCTCTTCCACAGTCGCTCACCGATCGCGTGGAGTTCTCGATCCATCCGCTGCGCCGCGGCTACCATCACGACCATACGATCGTCTGGGAGATCGAGCCGACGGCCCTCGCTCCGGCCGCCATTCCAATCCGCTGGCCGAACCGGTTCAGCCGCCTGACCGGCGACAAGGCCTTCGGGCTGCTGATCGCGTCGCTGATCGGATGCGACGTTCCGGAAACCACCGTCTTCCCGCGCCGACTCGCGCCGTTTACGTTTGGCAGCGGTGGGACGCCCGAACCGTGGATTCGGACCTGTCCCACCGAGCAGGTGCCGGGCAAGTTCACCACCGCGCGCGGCTGGCTCGATCCATTCGCGCTCATGGCCGCGGAAGATCCGGACGGCACGCGGATCGCGTCCATCCTGCATCAGCACGGTATCGGCGCCGTCGCCTCCGGTGCCGCGGGCATGCAGGCCGACGGCAACCTGCTCGTGGAAGGCGTGATCGGATTCGGCGATCGGTTCATGACCGGAGAGCAGCGGCCGGAGCCGATCCCCGCTGCGATCGCGAATCGCATACGGACCGCCTACGTCGCCATCGAACGGCGTCTCGGCCCTGCCCGGTTCGAATGGGTGGACGACGGGAAGCGGACGTGGATCGTCCAGCTCCACTGCGGCGCCACGGTGTCGAGCGGGCACACCATCGTGCCCGGGGACCCTGCGACCTTCCGCCGGTTCGACGTGCGCGACGGGCTCGATCGCCTGCGCGCGCTCATCGACGAAGCGGCGAATGCGGGCGACGGGATCGTGGTCGTCGGCGACGTCGGGATTACCAGTCACGTCGGCGACGTGCTGCGTAAAGCGGGAGTGCCTTCGCGGCTGGAGCCCGCGTTGGCCGCCCGCGCCTAGCGGCTGTTGCGAACGCTTTCCAGCCTGCCGAGGTGCCCCGAGAGCACGTCGACGTTGAGGCCCTGCGCGCGGAGTTCGGCGATGGCGCGCTCGATGAGCGCCGCGGCGCGCGACGGCGCGAGCGGATCCCCACTGGCGTCGAATGTTGGCAGGCCTGCGTCGAGCGCCTCGATCAGCTCGTAGGTGCAGCCGTTGCTGTATTCCCAGTGCTCGTTGAAGTAGACAGCCTTGATCCGTGAGCGGATCAGCGTCTTCCAGAAGGAAAGATATTCGGACTGATTCCAGCCGCGCGCCATGAACGGCGCCGGGGAGATCACGATCTGGTTGCCGCCGAGCGAATGATGCAGCTGCCGCGCGAACGCCGTGGCGGCGGCGACGTTCCGGTCCCAGATCCGCGTCGTGTACTCGTGGTCGCCAAGGTGCTGCCGCAGATCTGCCGCCGTACCGAGGCCCGTTTCGCGGAGCACTGCGCTGACCAGGCGTCCCGTGGTCAGCTCGCTGCTCGCATACACGGCCTTCTCACCGTTGAGCACGCAATCGATGGCCGAGAGCGCGATATCGACTTCGTCGGCGTGCGAACGGGAAAACACCCGCTGCTGATCGTTCACGCGCGCCGCCGGGGAGACGTATTTCTACGAACGTCGATGGAGCCTCGGGTCATTCCAGAATAGTACCTCGTTGAACGGCCGCAGCGCCGCTTCAATCACGTCGATGCTCTGCTTCAGCAGTGGCCGCAGCTCGGCGTTCGTCTCCACCAGGATGTCGCTGGCCCTTGGGTACGCGGGCGGCGGAGGATTCGACACATTCGCGGCAGGCACGCCGTACGGCTCGTCGGCGAACTTCGCCCAGACGACGTCCATGTACGCCTTCTTGGCGAAAGAGATATGCAGTCCAGCGCGCCGCACGCCGGTGCCCCGCTGCCGCAGCGGGATGGGAATGACGATGAACGCCTCGTAGTCCGCCCTCCGCTGCTGGTAGTAGTCCTTCATCATCAGCTTCACCGGGTGCGGCGCGGCAAGGATTTGCCCGGTGTTATCCAACAGCTCGATGTCCTTGTAGACCTGATTGTCCACCCACCACCGGGCCTGACCGATCATCACCGCGACCCAGGCGACCGATTTCTCGCCGAACTGTGTCGACAGGTTCTGCGACGGCTTCGACACATAGAAGGCCTGTTTCTCGTCCTCGGCCAGAACGCTCACCGACACGCGGATATCGCCGGCAGCGAGTTGAGGTGTCGTGGGCGAGTTCTTGACCAGCTGTTCGATCGCCATGGTCAAGCTCTCGCGCACGCGGTCGATGGTCACCAGGGCCGACAGCTGCAGATCGACGATCGTCTCGGCCAGGAAGAACGGCTTCACGTCGTTTCGCCCCTGCACCACGTTGAACGTGGTATCCGCGGCAACGACCAGAAACCACCAGAACCGCCGCCCGATCCGCATCACCCATGAAGTGAACGTTGGCCACCAGTTCTCCCCTTTGCCGACGACAGGTGCCGGCGATGTCGCCACGATCACCGCCCGGACGCCTTCGATGAGGCCGCGGATGAAACTGGACAGCCACAGGAACAGGACGAAGAAGAACACGAACCAGACAACGTAATAGCCCTGCGCCTGTGGCTTCGAGCTGGTCCACAGCTCGTCGAGAATCAACGTGACGATGGCGAGGCCGCCGATTCCGGAGAGGACGGTTCGCGCAAAGTTGCCGGATAGGAACGTCGTCGTGGTGAACGCTGCCATCGCCTCTTTCGTTGTTGGCGGCGCCTGCGGCGCGGCGCCGCCGGCCGCAGCGCCGGCTCCGCCCGTGGCGGGCGCGGCTGGTGCCGGCGCCGGCGCCAGATTCGTCGACGGCGGAGGAATCTGCCACACCGCAACGGCTGTCAGGAAGGCGGCGAGAAAAGCCACCGCAAAGAGCGCCGTGCGCGCGAGCGGCGAGAGATCGCCGAGACGCCACAAGTATGAGAATGGACGGCGGACCCACCGGCTGAACCAGCCGTCCTTCTTGTGATCGGTGCGCATCGGTGCTCCCGGACGGAACGCCGAATACCAGAACACCTGCTGATCCACGGTCGCATCCGCGCCCACCGAAATCACCGAGGCGCCCTGAATCGGATGAGTGCCGGCAGACGCCGTAATCAGCGGCGGCGTCGCGAACCATCGTCCTGTCAGGCCGTTTTCGGTCCACGGCTCGCCGCTTTCGTAGCGTTGCCGCACCATCGACGGCGCGATGATCCCGATTCCCGCCGCGGCGTTGCTCGCGGCCTTGAGCCATGCGGCACGTACGGCCGCATCGCTCCACTGGTCCCCCACGGGCGAGTGCAGCGGCGCGATCACGAGAGTCTGCCATCCCTCTTCCTGCGCCGGAATGGCCTTCTGAAACGCGTCCGCCCATTTCTTCTGTTCCGCCAGTGATGCCGCCGGCGGTGCTCCGGTATACGCAAAGGCCGGATACCCCACGACCTTCACCTGATGGTCGGGCACTCGCGCCGTGCACTGCGCCGGGTCGATCGTGTCCGCGACGTAGCAGCGCGAGAGATCGACCAGCGTGACCGAGGCGGCCGGAAGCGCCTTTGTGACGTCAGCCACCGCCGACTGCAGCGCGGTGAGCGTCGCTTTCAGGTCCGCCGCCGCCGCGAGGCGTTTTCCGCCTGGCACTACATAGATGGGCAC
>JBOGIQ010000057.1:0-22416 GCA_050742535.1 Vicinamibacterales bacterium
CGAGCGCCTTCGCCGTCTGCACGCGGGCGGCATCGTCGCCGAGGCTGGTGTAATAGACGCGCGCCTGTTGCAGGTCGGGGGACACCTTCACGCGCGTCAGCGTGATGAAACCGATGCCCGGGTCGTGCACCGCGCCGCGGCTGAGCAGCCCGCTCAGCTCCTGTCGGATCTGGTCGCCGACGCGATCTGGTCTGAATCCCAAAACTTACACCGGTATGGCGACGCGCTCCATCGTGAAGACTTCGATCATGTCGCCGACCTTGATGTCGTTGTAATTCGCCAGGCCGATGCCGCACTCGAAGCCCGACTTCACCTCGCTGACGTCGTCCTTGAAGCGGCGCAGCGATCCGATCTTGCCTTCGTGCACGACGACGTTGTCGCGCAGCAGGCGGGCCTGCGTTTCGCCGGCGCGTGTGATGCGCCCTTCGGTGACCATGCAGCCGGCAATGGCGCCGACCTTCGGCACCTTGAAGACCTCGCGCACGTCGGCGCTGCCGAGGCGCACCTCCTTGAACGTCGGTTCGAGAAGGCCGGCCATGCCTTTCTTGATCTCCTCGGTCACGTTGTAGATGACCGAGTGGAGCCGGACGTCGACCTGCTCGCGCTCGGCCACGTCCTGCGCGTTGCGGTCCGGGCGGACGTTGAACCCGATGATGATGGCGTTCGAGGCCGACGCCAGCAGCACGTCCGACTCGTTGATGGCGCCGACGCCGGAGCGGATGATGCGGATCTTGACCCGCTCGTCCGAGAGCTTGGTCAGCGTATCGGCGAGCACTTCGGCGGAGCCCTGCACGTCGGCCTTGACGATGAGCGGCAGTTCCTTCACGCCGCCTTCGGCGATCTGATCCTTCAGCGATTCGAGCGTGAGACGGCCGCCCTTCGAGCTGAGCGCGCGCTCCTTCGCCTGTCCCTCGCGGAACATCGCGATCTGGCGCGCCTTGGCGGCATCCGCGACCACCTGGAACGAATCGCCCGGCTGCGGCAGGCTCGTCAGGCCAAGCACCTCGACCGGCGTTGCCGGGCCGGCTGACCTGACCGGCCGGCCGCGGTCGTCGATCAGCGCGCGAACCTTGCCGACGACGGGACCGGCGATGAAGTTGTCGCCGACGCTCAGCGTGCCGTCCTGCACGAGGACGGTCGCCACCGGGCCTCGGCCGCGATCCAGCTTGGCTTCCAGCACCGCGCCCGAGGCGCTGCGCTTCGGATTGGCCTTCAGCTCGAGAATGTCCGTGGAGAGCAGGATCATCTCGAGCAGCTGATCGAGGTTCTGCTTCTTTTTCGCCGACACCGGCACCATCACCGTCTGGCCGCCCCAGTCTTCGGGTACGAGGTTCAGCTCGGCGAGCTCACGCTTGACGTTCTCCGGATTCGACCCGGGCTTGTCGATCTTGTTGATCGCCACGACGATCGGGACGTTCGCCGCCTTGGCGTGATCGATCGCCTCGCGCGTCTGCGGCATCACGCCGTCGTCCGCGGCAACGACGAGGACGACGACGTCGGTGACCTTGGCGCCGCGGGCGCGCATCAGCGTGAACGCTTCGTGGCCGGGAGTGTCGAGGAACACCACGCTGCGGCTGTCGCCGACGTCCACGTGATATGCGCCGATGTGCTGCGTGATGCCGCCCGCTTCGCGTTCAGCGACGCGCGTCTCGCGGATGGCGTCGAGCAGCGACGTCTTGCCGTGGTCGACGTGGCCCATGACGGTGACCACCGGCGCGCGCGACTTTATGTCCTCGGCCTTCGACTCTTCGCCCTGCGCCGACACGAGCTCCTCCTCGAAGCTCCGCATCTCGATCTCCGCGCCGAACTCGCGGGCGATGTCCTTCGCGGTTTCGATGTCGAGCGTGCTGTTGATGGTCATCATCATGCGCTTCATCAACAGCTTGGCGAGGACGTCCTTCACGCGCACGTCGAGCTTGTCGGCAAGGTCCTTCACCGTCATGCCTTCGGCCAGCGTGATGGTGCGCGTAATCGGCGGTGGAGCCGCCGGCGCCATCGGCATCGCCGGGGCCGACGGGCGCTCGCGCTTCGTCTGCACCGGCCGTTGACCAGGCCGCTGCTGGCCCATCGGCGGGCGCTGACCGAACGGCGGCCGCACTCCGGGTGCCTGGCCGGGCATGCCTGGCCGTGCCTGCTGCCCCGGCTGCGTACGAACGGGCTGGGCCGGAAGCGGGCGCGGTCCACCCAGCATTCCCGGCGTCGTCGGACGCGGCGGTGGCGGGTAGCCGGGACGCTGTCCGCCTGTGCCGGGACGCAGCGCACCGGGCTTGCCGGCGCCTGGTGTCGCCGGACGCGCGGTTGCCGGAGTCTGCGCGGCGGGCGCCTGAACGATGCGCGGCTGGGAAACCTGCGGACGCTTCGCGGGCGTCAGCGGACGCGCCGGCTGGGGTGTCTTCCCAGGCTCTTCGATGCGCAGCCGGATCGTTGGCGGCACGAACCGGCCCGCCGCTGCCGGCGGCGGCGGTGCTGACGCGGCGACCTCAGGCTGTATGTCCAATTCCGGCGCGGGCGCGGGTTCCTCGATCGCGGGCGGCGCAGCGACCGCCGGCGGCTCCTCGACTGCAGCCGCGGCGCGCGGCTTTTCCGGCGTGGGCTCCGCGACAGGTGGCGGAGCTTCCTGCGGCACCGGTTCGAACTGCACCTCCTCGACTGGTGCCTCGACGGCAGCGGCCGGTTCTACGTGCAGCACTGCGGGCGGTTCGGCTTCCGCCGGCGTCGCCGCGGGAGCAGCGGGCTTGACGACTTTGACAAGGCGCGGCGGCCCCAGAACAGGAGCCGTCGGCTTGGGCGGCTCCGCCTTCTTGGCGACGGCCGGCTTCTTCCCGCCTTTTGCCGGCACCGGGTGCTCAGCGAACATGTCTCCGCCGGGCAGCGAGATGTTCCGCTGCCGCGCGACGCGTTCGACGAACGAGCGCGCCACCACTTCTTCGATGGTGCTCGAGGCGCTCTTCAGCTCGATGCCGTGATCGCGCTTGAGCAGCGACAGCACTTCCTGGCTCGTGGTGCCGAGCAGTTCCGCGACCTTGTAAATCCGGACCGTTGCCAAATTGATTCCTTCGCCTTAGCTCTTTTCCGTTTCCATCTCCGCCGACGCCTCTTCTGCGTCCGCGGCCGGTTCCTCGGCCGTCGCGTCTTCTGTCGTCGTGTCCGCCTTCAGGCGGACCTCGTCGGCGCCCGCTTCGACCGCCGGTTCGTCGCCAGTCGGTTCGGAGATCGCGGATTCGTCCGCGGCTGGCTCGTCGCCTCCCAGGGCGCCGAACTGCTCCTCGACCTCGCGGCGCTTCTCTTCCTCGCTCTTGATGTCGATGCGCCAGCCGGTCAGCTTCGCCGCCAGGCGGACGTTCTGGCCCTTCTTGCCGATGGCCAGCGAGAGCTGCTTGTCCTCGACGACCACTTCCATGACGCGCTCGGCGTCGTCGACAATCGTCACGCGCTGGACCTTGGCCGGGCTGAGCGCGTTGGTGACGAAGAGGACCGGGTCGTCGGACCATTCGACGATGTCGATCTTTTCGCCGCGCAGCTCGCGGATGATCGCCTGGACGCGCGTTCCCTTCATGCCGACGCAGGCGCCCACCGGATCGACGTCGCGCTCGCGGGAGTAGACGGCGACCTTGGCCCGGTCGCCCGCCTCGCGAACGGCGCCGCGAATCATGACCGTGCCGTCGTAAATCTCCGGGACTTCCTGCTCGAACAACTTGATCAGCAGTGCCGGGTCGGTTCGCGACAGCAGAATCTGCGGGCCCTTGGCGCTGCGATTGACGCCCTTGATGACGGCACGGATTCGTTCGCCGGGCGTGTAGCTTTCGGCGCGCGACTGTTCCTTGCGCGGCAGCACCGCTTCGACGCGGCCGATCTCGACGATCAGGTCGCCGTTCTCGAAGCGCTTGACCGTGCTGTTAATCACTTCGCCGACGCGGTCGTTGTATTCCGCGAAGATGTTCTCGCGCTCGGCCTCGCGCACCTTCTGGAAGATCACCTGCTTGGCCGTCTGCGCGGCGATGCGCCCGAGCACGTCCGTGCGCTTCGGGAACTCGATCTCCATGTCGACTTCAGCCTCGTCGCCGTAGAGCTCCTGCGCTTCCTTGAGCGAGATCTCGGTCGCCGGATCGGCAACTTCCTGGACGATGTGCTTGGTGGCGAACAGGTCGACCTGGCCCGTTTCCTGGTTGAACCGCGTTTTCAGGTTCTCGTTGGTCTTGTAGTACTTGCGCGACGCGGTCAGGACGGCGTCCTCGATCGCGGTGATGATGGTGTCGGGCTCGATGCCTTTTTCCTTGGCGAGCGCCTCGATCGTCTGCATCAACGGGTTTTGCATAGCCCCTAAAACTCCACTTCCAGCCTGCCGCGCGTAATCAGTCGCAGCGGCAGCCGGTGCATTCGTCCGTTCGGCGCTTCGAGCAGCACGTCGCGTCCGTCCACTCCACGGAGCCGCCCTTCGAACGCTTTCTGGTTGTCCACCGCTTCGCTGACGACCACCTTGGCCAGCCGGCCGGCAAAGCGGCGGTAGTCGTCCTCGCCGCGCAACGGCCGGTCAAGTCCCGGAGAGGAAACCTCCAGCGTGTACGCGAAGGGGAGCGGGTCCTCGACGTCGAGAATGGTGCTGATCTCGCGGTTGACCTGCTCGCAATCTTCGATGCTGACGCTGTCCTCCGGTGTTGCTGCCGGACCCGGCCGATCGATGAACACGCGCACCACGTGACCTGATGACTCACGACGGCTCTGGATCTCCCAGACCGTCAGGCCACGCGCTGCCGCCACACGTTCGGCAATCGCCCGAATCTGCTCCAGCGGCTGCATTTAGGTTGCTGGGTAGCTGAGTTGCCTGAGTTGCCTGGGTAATGTCCCGGCCACCCAGCTGCTCAGCGACCAAGCCACCTAGAAACAAAAAAAGTGGGCACGAGCCCACTAGGACTTTCCCCCGCCTAGGTAACGTTCAAGTCTATCACGCTCCTGTAGTGTCCGCCTTCAGGCGGACCCCAGTTGCAACCCCAGGGGCCGTGCAAGCAGGTCGTATCCCCGGCTGCCGACGACCTCGGCCTGGATGAACTGTCCGGCCGTGAATTCCGCCGGATTGCACTCGGTCAGGTAGACCAGCGGGTCGATATCCGGCGCCTGGCTCTCCAGGCGCGCCCGCAGTACGAGCTCGTGCTCGGCCGCGGGGCCGTCGACCAGCAGCCGCACGGCGTGCCCGACGCGTGCCTTCTGCGCCTTGCCGACAATCCGCTTCTGGACCCTCATCAGATGGTTCCGGCGCGCGGTTTTCGCCGCCGCGCTCACGTCGTCCGCGAGCTCATGCGCAGACGTGCCTTCCTCGTGTGAATAGGTGAACACGCCCACATGATCGAAGCCGACGGTCTTGACGAAGTCTTCGAGCTCGGCGAAGTCACCCTCGGTTTCCCCGGGGAAGCCGACAATGAAGGTCGTGCGCAGGCTGACGCCAGGGACACGAGCGCGAATGCGGTCGAGCAGCCTCTCGTACGACGCCCGCGTGCCGGGGCGCTTCATTCGCTTCAGCACGGAATCGGATGCATGCTGCAGCGGCAGATCGACGTACTTGCAGACCTTCTCGCTCTCCGCCATCGCATCGAGGACGTCGTCGGCGATCGTGGTCGGATACAGGTACAGCATCCTGATCCACTCGAGCCCGTCCACGCGGTTCAACGCGCGAAGCAGCCGCGCCAGCGAGCCGCGCTCCTGCCGGTCGATTCCATAGAAGCTCGTGTCCTGTGAGATCAGCAGCAGCTCCTTGACGCCACGGCCGGCAAGGCGTTCGGCTTCGCGCAGGATCGACTCGTGCGGCCGGCTCCGGTAATTTCCGCGGAGCTTCGGAATGATGCAGAACGCGCACTTGTAGTCGCACCCTTCGGCAATCTTGAGGTAGGCATAATGCCGTGGGGTGGCGAGCATTCGCGGTGTGTCCGCATCGTAGATGTAGGTGGGGAGGGGGATTGGGGATCGGGAATCGGAGATCTGGGAGCTCAGGTTCACAGCTTCGCCGTTGGTCCGGAGCAATGGAACGAAATTCCCGATCCCCGTTCCCCGGTCTCCGATCCCGTCCAGCGCAGTAACGATTTCAGGCACCTCGCCCGTCCCCAGCACCGCGTCGATCTCCGGAATCTCCGCCCGCAGCTCATCCCGGTACCGCTCCGCCATGCAGCCCGTCACGATCAGGCGGCGGCAGGCGCCGGACTTCTTGTGCTCGGCCATCTCGAGGATCGTGTCGATCGACTCCTGCTTGGCCTTGTCGATGAAGGCGCAGGTGTTGACGATGAGCACCTCGGCGTTGGCTGCCTCGCGAGTCAGCTCGTGTCCCTGCTGCTGGGCGAGCCCGAGCATCACCTCTGAGTCGACGAGGTTCTTCGGGCAGCCGAGGGACACCATGCCAATTTTCATAAGAGGATAAGGATCTAGGATACAGGTACCGCCATGCCGACCGCCGACATCGCCTCGTTATTGAAAGGACAATCCCCATTTGGGGGCCGCGTGACGGTTCGTGGATGGGTTCGCACGCGTCGCGACTCGAAAGCGGGGTTGTCATTCGTCCACGTGCACGACGGGTCCTGCTTCGACCCGATTCAGGTTGTCGCGCCGGCGCAGTTGCCGAATTACCAGGATGAAGTTCTCAAACTGACGTCCGGCTGCGCCGTGATTGCCACCGGCACGCTGGCGCAGAGCCAGGGTCAGGGCCAGGCGGTTGAGCTGCAGGCGGACGCCATCGAGGTCATCGGCTGGGTGGACGATCCCGAGGCATATCCGATCCAGCCGAAAAAGACCTCGTTCGAGTACCTGCGCGAGGTCGCGCACCTCCGCCCGCGCACGAACACGCTCGGGGCAATCGCGCGCGTGCGTCATTGCCTGAGCATGGCGATCCACCGCTACTTCCACGAGCACGGTTTCTTCTGGGTGCACACGCCGATCGTGACGGCCAGCGATGCCGAAGGTGCAGGGGAGATGTTCCGGGTCAGCACGCTCGACATCGCGAACCTCGCCGCGATGCCGCGGACCTCTGAGGGACGCACCGACTTCAGCCAGGACTTCTTCGGGAAGGAAGCGTTCCTGACCGTCAGCGGCCAGCTCAACGTCGAGACGTACTGTCTGGCGCTGTCGAAGGTCTACACGTTCGGCCCGACGTTCCGCGCCGAGAACAGCAACACCAGCCGGCACCTCGCCGAGTTCTGGATGGTCGAGCCGGAGATTGCCTTTGCCGATCTCACGGCCAATGCCGACCTGGCCGAATCGTTCCTCAAGTACATCCTCACTGCGCTGCTGCAGGAGCGCGCCGACGACATGAAGTTCTTCGCCGACCGCATCGACAAGGGCTGCATCGCGCGCGTGGAAGCGTTCGTGAGCTCGACGTTCGAGCGCATGACGTATACCGACGCCGTTGCCGCCCTCGAGAAGAGCGGGAAGACGTTCGAATTCCCGGTCCGGTGGGGAATGGATCTGCAGTCGGAGCACGAACGCTGGCTGACCGAAGAGCACCTGAAAGCACCCGTCATCGTCATGAACTATCCGAAGGACATTAAAGCCTTCTACATGCGCATGAACGATGACGGGAAGACGGTGGCGGCGATGGACGTGCTGGCGCCGGGAATCGGCGAGGTCATCGGCGGCTCACAGCGCGAAGAGAGACTCGACCATCTCGATCGCCGGCTTGCCGAGCTGGAGCTCGATCCGAAGGCGTACTGGTGGTATCGCGATCTGCGGCGCTACGGCACGGTGCCGCATGCGGGCTTCGGCCTCGGGCTGGAACGGACCATCATCTACGCTACGGGGATGGCGAATATCCGCGATGTCATTCCGTTCCCGCGGACTCCGGGGCATGCGGCTTTCTAGGAGGCAGGAGATCTCCTGCCTCCTAGAAAGTGACAAACGTCTTTTCCAGCCGCGCGCGGGCTTTGACCGACCGCCGGAGCACGTCGACGGGATCGCCGGTGTCACCGACTTCCAGCATGAAGATCCCGTCGTAGCCGATCTTCTGCGTCGACATCATCGCCGCGTCCCAGTCGATCGTGCCGGCGAACGGGACGAGGTGGTCGTCGCGGCGGCCGCCGTTGTCGTGCACGTGCGTCGTCAGCAGATGTCCCGAGAGCGTCTCGATCGCTTCGCCAAGATCGCCCATCAGGTGGGCATGGCCGTAGTCGAGGCACACGCCGACGTCCAGTCCATCGAGATCCTCTTCAATGAGATCGCGCAGGTCCGACGCGCTCGAGAGCGGATTGGGGATCACCTCGATCGCCACGCGGACATTTACCGTCGCGGCCAGCGCCACGAGGTCTTCGACGCTCCTGCGCGCTGCGTCACGCTGGTTGTCGGCGCCGACGGCTTCGCTGGCCGGGACGCCGAGATGCGTGACCAGGAAGCGGAACGGCGCGTGTTTCGCCAGCGCGAGCGCCGCCTCGGCTTCCGCGATCGCCGCGCGGCGGCGCCCGTCGTCCGACGACGCGTTGGAGAAGGCGCCGACCCATTTTCCGTTCCGGAGCGCTTCGAAGGCCGGCGCATGCACCGAGTGCAGCTCGAGGCGGGTGTCGGAGAGCCACTCGGCGAGTTGTGCACGCGCGCTGTCGTCGTGATAGTCGAAGTGCGCCCGGGTGGCGAAGAGCTCGACCGCTTCGAAGCCGTGCGCCGCAACGTGGACGAGATGATCGCGGGTGAGCCGATGTTCGTGGAACAGATGGGTGGAGACGCCGAATCGCTCCATGTGCCTATTGTCTCAGTTCCTCGAGATGCTCCGCGAGCAGTTCGTGCAGCCGGCCGAAGCGCGGGTAGCGCTCGAGGTTCGCGCGCACGTAATTGAGCGTGCGCGGCATGTACTGGATGTAAACAGGATTGCGGCGCGAGATGGTCTGGAAACCGAACGTGCCCAGCGCCTTCAGGTTGCGCTGGATGGCCATCAGATCGAACCGGCGGCGGAACCCGTGGGCATCGCCTCCCTGCCGCTGCAGCGCCAGGAAAAACGCGATCAGGTCGTCGACCTCGTCTTCGGTCAAATCGACGTACGAGTCGCGCAGCAGCGACACCAGATCGTAGGTGTCCGGTCCCATGCGCGCGTCCTGGAAATCGATGATGTAGAGCTGCTCCTCGTGCAGCATCAGATTGCGGCTGTGATAATCGCGATGGCAGAGAACGCGCGGCTCGGCGGCGAGCTCGTCGACGATCGACGTGAACTCGTCGGCCAGCGCGGCGCGCGTGGCCGCGGTCAATGCGATACCGCGATACCCTTCGAGGAAGTTCTTCGTGAAGAAGTCCAGTTCCCACGTCAGCTTCGCCACATCGAACGAGATCGCAAAGGGCGGATACCCGCCCGCGGCCATCTCCGCGCCGCGCCGCTGCAGCGTCTCGATCAGCGTGACGGCCTGGCGGTAGAGCGCCTTGTGTTCCGTTGGCGTTGCCGCACCGAGATGCGCCTGCAGCGTGACGTCGCCGAGATCCTCGAGACTGATGATCCCGAGCTCATTGGAATACGAGAGGATGGCCGGAATCGGCACGGGAAGCAGGCTGAGGAGGTCGGCGACGCGCACGAACGTCATCGACCGGAACTCGATCGGCCCGGGATGCACGGCGAGCACCTGCGAGCCGTCGTCCGGGATGTGGACGCGGAAGTAGCGGCGGTCCGACGCGTCTCCGGTCAGCGGAACCACGCGCGCGCCGCTCAGCCCGCGGTCGTCGAGGAATTCGTCGATGCGCGCGCGAATCCCGGCACCGTCGTCCGTTCGCCGCTCGGCGTTCACAGCGAACATACCGCCAGACCGTCGATCACGCGCTCACCGGGCGCACGCTCCTCGGTCGGCACGCGCAGCGTCACGCCGTGCCACGAGGTGTCCGCCGGCACGACGACGCCGTCGGTCACCACGCACTCTTTCAGCATCGCCCCCGCGTGCACGACCACATCGTCCCACAACACCGAGCGTTCGACGCTGGCACTAAAGTCCACCCGGCTGTTCACGCCTGCGCAGGGTAGACCGTCGCGATCGGCCAGGATCAGCGCGGTGTTCAGATAGTCGGCCGGCGTCCCGATATCGAGGAAGTCCGCCTCGGTCCGGAACAGGCGGATGCTTCCCGGCTGCGCTGCGGCGAGCGCCGCATACAGTGCGCCGACCTGGTATGGCGTCCCGGCCGGGACTGCGGCAAAAGCGCCCGGAACGGCGACCTGCACACCGATGAAGTGAAACGACGGCACCGCCGATCCGCGCGGAACGAAGCCGGTGAAGCGTCCTTCCGCATCTGCCGCGACGCCGCCGTATTTCCCGGGCTCGGTATTCGGAATGACGGCCATCGTCACCAGCGCACCCGACGAGTGGTGATCGGCGACAAGAGCCGCGAGATCGACGTCGGTCAGCGTGTCGCCGTTAACGATCAGAAACGACCCGCGCGAGTCATCAACGCTGCTCGCGGACCTAACAAGGTCCGCGCCACGATCACTGAGCAGCGGCAGCGCACGGCGGGGACCGCCTGCGGATCCGAGGACCGGCATTTCCCACGAGTATCGGACCCGCAGGCCGATGTCGCTGCCGTCGCCGATCGCCCGAGTCAGCGTGTGCGGCAGGTGGTGCAGGTTCAACACCGCGTCGCGGACGCCCGCGCGCTCCAGCCAGCGCAGGATCCGGCGCGCCAGCGGTTCGTTGCCGAGCGGGAGCGCGCCCTTGGCGCGGACCAAGGAGAGCGGGCGCAGACGCGTGCCGAGGCCGGCGGTGAGGACGAGAGCGGGAATCATTGAATTCGAACGGTAAAGGCCGACCTTCAGGCCGGCCCGAACACCATGTGATCGCCGCGAAGTCCAAACTCGTGGCGGTGTTTCATGAACAGACGATAGTAGGAATCGACGATGAAATCAGCGGGCGAGCGCCCGAGCGCCGCCGTCAACGCGTGGATAGCCTGTTCGTCGCCTTCGAGCTCGACGTAGGTTCCGACCGGCGTCTCGTCGATGGCGATGACCGCACCGGCGACGGAAAACTCTTCCCGGTATTTCTGATACCGGAACCAGGGCCGCAGCCCGAGCACGTCGAACGCCTGCTTCACCGCGTCGCCGTTCTCAACGCGCGTCTCGTGCTCCTCGCGCACCTTCATCGCCCCGGGCTGCACCGGCCCTTTGACCGTCAACGTCGTCGTATCCGGCGCGCCGCTCCATCGCTCGGTGCGCAGGCGGACAACGGATCCCTTGTGGCGAAGCATCTCGTCGGGCGTGTCGTAGAGGGAGTCGTCCTGAAGGCGCCGCGCGTGCGCCGGCGCGGCGCCGAGCGCCAGGATTGCCGCGCGCGCGGCGGCTGCAGTGGGGAAGAGGAGTTTAACTTCGCGCTCGACCAAGAAAATAGCCTCAGGAGGCATCGTACCTCCTGAGGCCTGATCCCTGAGCCCTGATCCCTGGGCTCTATTCCTTGGTCACCGTCAAGAACATCTCCTGCGGACCCTCGCGGAAGTTGCGGATCACCCGCAGGTGCGCGGTGCCGCCGGCCGGAATGTTCTTCAGCTCGCGCTCCGCGTCGGCCGCCGTGGCAACCGGCGTCGTCCCGACACGGGTGATGACGTCGCCGCGCCGCAGCTGATCGTTGTAGGCCGCGCTTCCCGGCTCGACTTCCCTGATGATCGCACCGCGTGTGTTGTTCGGCAGGCGCAGCTGCCGCGCTGCCTCGGCGGTGACGTTTTCGATCGTGATGCCAAAGCCCTTCGGCTTTTCCGGTTCCACACGGCTGGTCTCGGTGGTCGCACGGCGAGGCGCGCGCCCGCTTTCCTGATCGAGATCAAGCTCCTCGACGGTGATGTTGAGCGTCCGCTGCTGCTTGTTGCGGAGCACCCGCACCGGAATCGTGGTTCCCGGCTTGGTCTTCATGACGGACTGCACGAGATCGTTGCTGCTCTTCACCGGCTGTCCGTTCCACGAGAGGATCACGTCGCCGAGCTCGACGCCGGCCTTCTGCGCCGGACCGTCCTGGATGATCGTGACCAGCGCGCCGTTCTTCTCCTTCAGACCGAACGATTCGAGCGTCTTGCGCGGAACGTCGCGCACCTGGACCCCGACCCGCCCGCGGGTGACCTTTCCGGCCGAGCGCAGCTGCGGCAGGATGTCGCGGATGGCATTGCTTGGAATCGCGAACCCGACCCCCATGTTCCCCTGCGAGAGCCCGGTCGTCGCGATCGCCGTGTTCACGCCGATGACCTCACCGCGCAGATTGATCAGCGGACCGCCCGAGTTGCCGGGATTGATCGCCGCGTCCGTCTGCAGGACCTCCGCCCGGCGCGAATCCGCCAGCTCGAGCTGGTTCGGCCGGTTGCCGCTGATGACGCCGACGCTGACGGTGTGATCGAGCCCGAACGGGTTGCCGATGGCCATCACCCAGTCACCCGGCTGCATCTGCCCCGAGTCGCCCCACTTCACGGTCGGCAGATCGTGCGACGGCTTCTGCGTCAGCTGGATGAGCGCGCTGTCGGTCAGCTGATCGCTGCCGATGACTTTCGCGTCGTACTCCTGATCGTCGTCCTCGCCGTAGAGCGACACCCGGATCTTGATCGCACCGTCGACGACGTGGTGGTTCGTCAGGATGAGCCCCGCCTTGTCGATGATGAACCCGGTGCCCGCGGCGCGCACCAGCTCCTCCCGCGGCTCCTGACGACGCGGGGCGTCGTCGTCGCCCTGTCCGCGACCACTACCACCACCACCGCGGCCACCGCCGCCAAAGAACCGGTCGAGCAGACCGTTGGGATCGTCGCCGAAGAACTCGCTGAGGTCGCGCGCCTGCTGCAGCGATTCGGTCCGGATGTTCACCACGGCGGGCGAGACCATGTTGGCGACCTCGCGGAACGTCGTCGCGGTGACGGGGCCGGTGATCGGCGCGCTGTTTACGGCCGGTGCGGCGGTCTGCGCCGAGCTCTGTGACGTCAGATCGAGACGGGAGGCCAGGACCATCCCGACCATCACGCTCGCCACCACGGCGAGCAGAAAATAGAAGAACGTAGATTTGTTACGGTTAACCATCGGAGCCTCCAAGAACCCTCCTCACACTCAACGGGGTATCTCTTAAAGCAATGTCTCTTAAAGCAATGTCTCTTAAAGCAGTGTCACGATGTCCGTCTGGCGCTCGCCGCTGACCACCGCGTCGCGTTCGCCGCGATACACGTTGATCTCGGTGCGCACGCCGAAGCGTTCGAAATAAAGACCTGGTTCGATCGTAAAACCTGTCCTGGGGACGAGCCGCCGCTCGTCGTGCGTCTCGTAGTCGTCGAGATGCGTCCCATTACCATGGACGTTTTCGCCGAGGCTGTGGCCGGTACGATGCAGCACGTATTGTCCGTAGCCACTATCCTCGAGCACCTGCCGCGCCGCACGATCGACCTGCCATCCGCGTAAGTCCTCCCCGGCCGCCGCGCGCTCCTGTACCAGCCGGACGGCGGTATCGCGCGCGTTCACGATGGCGGCAAACGCCGCGGCCGGTTCCGCCGGCACCTGACGCGCGGTCGCTCCGACCCAGGTGATATCAGCAAAAACAGCACCCCGCTGTGCCTTTTTCCCCCACAAGTCGAGCAGCAGGACCTCGTCGGCGGTGATCACCCGGTTGTGCTCGGCAGTCGGCAGATAGTGCGGGTTCCCGGCGTTTGCCCCCACGGCGACCACGGGCGGGGCGTCGCTGACGAGACCCTCATCCTGGAACCAGCCCACCATCAGCTGCTGCAGATCGTATTCCGTCTGTCGGCTCCCACCTGCCAGCGCTCTAGAGGCCTCCGCAAACGCCTTGTCCTTGATCCGATACAGCGCCGCGGACGCTTCCTGGTGCAGTGCCAGCTGCTCCGCCGACCAGGTAGCCTCGAACTGTTGGACGAGATCTCCGGACGAAACGATTTCGACCCCCCGTTTCCGCACGGCCTCAGCGGTACCGGCGTCCACCCGGGAGACGTAAGGAATGGCGCAGTCGGGCGAATACTCCATCGCCACCCGCCTGGCGTCTTCCAGCAGAGTCGTCAGACCGGCGTCCAGCTGCTGGCGGCCGGCGTAGACGAGCCGGGCTCCCGGCAGGTGATCGAGATTGTGCTGCTCGATGGCGTGTACCAGCGCGCGCGGTTCACCGACTGCTGGAATCAGGTAATACCAGCGGCGTGTCGTCATGTGCGCGCCGCCGGCCAGGCCGGTCATCTGCTGCGCGATCGGATTCGAGCCGTGGAAGTCGTACAGCAGCCACCCGTCGAGGCGGTCTGCAGCCAGTGCCCGTTGAATCGCAGGGACATCCAGGGGCATTAAGTCAGTATAAGAGAGCTGGGCGCAGGAATCAGGGCTCTGGGTTCAGGGTTCAGGGTTCAGGGCTCAGGATTGCAGCAAAATGCGATGGTGTCCGCGACCGAGATGAGTTCTACCGGCCTTTCGCTGCGGCTGGCGGCATCGCTGGCGTACGCCGGATGGTGGGTGACGGGGGCAATTCTCTGGTTTGTCGAACGCCGAGACCGGAGGATCCGCTTTCACGCCGCGCAGTCGCTCGCCGCGTTCGGCATCGTCGCGTTTCTGATCCTGGCCTTCGGCGCGCTCGCGCTCGCGTCGCTGTCGCTGCTGCCGGCGGCGTTCACTCTGTTTCTCTGGGCCGCGATCGCGACGTGGGCGGGCGGCATTGCCCTGTGGATCGTCGCGCTGTGGAAAGCGGCGACGGGACACGCGTGGCGCATCCCAATCGCCGCTGATCTTGCGGATCGAATTGTGTGACGGTCCGCCTAAAGGTGGACACTACGCCCTAAGAGCTGAACTTCGGCACCTGCTTCGGCTTCACCTTGCCGTTCGAATGCGCGAACATGGTCATCTTGCGCACCCCGGGGGCCGACATGTCAGCATGGCTCGGACTCTTCAGTGTCACGTCAACGACGTCTCCGGGCATGAACGGCTTGAGCACACGGAACGACGGCGAGCCGCTGATCGTTTCGCCCTTCGCGTTGTACCAGTATTCGTCCACTTTGAAGCCGACGAGCGGTCCTGGTGACGTGTTCTTCACCTTGAACGTGGTCACGACAAGGTTGCCGTCCCGTTTCGTCGCAGCGGGCGTCATTTCGACCGCCGCTTCGCCTTTGAACGGAGTAACAAACTTCGCCGGCGCAGGCGATTGCGCGGCACTCACGGACGCCAGGAGCAGAACGCCAATGACGGCGACGAGCGTCTGTCTTCGACCCATGATGTGGGGCCCTCCAAAACCGCGCCCATTATAGGCTCGATTACATCTCGCCGTTCCAGTCCTCGGGTTCGGGGTTGGCGGACCGGAAGATCTCCAGGTGCCATTTGCCGCCGCCCCACGGCTCGATGACTTCGGTGGCGACCACGTCCACCAGAATCTCCGCAAAGGTGCGGCCTTCGGGATCCCCTTCGAGGTGGTAGGCCGCCTCGTCCCAGCCGAAATTCGGATACAAAATCATCGACAGGAACAGGTCGTACCCGTCGTCGACGACGATGATCTGGCCGCAGGGGCGCTTGATGGTGGAGTGGTAGATCAGGTACTTCTCGGCGCTGTGCGCGCGGATGTAACGCTTCAGCGCGAACTCGCGGGCGACGATCTCCTCGACGGCAATCTTCTTTTCCCAGCAGTCGCGGCAGTACCGTTCCTCGCCGCGCGGCTCAGACACCTCTTTCGCGCCGCACAGCGCGCACTTCGATTTCGCCACCGTCGCCTTCCGGGCCATGGTGGACATTATATTTCCGGCGGACCCGCCGATCTCAGATTATCCCGAGGCTTTGCGCCGGCGTGTAGCCCGGGAGCACGCGCGCGATTCCGTCCTTCGACAGCCCGAGGTGGCTGGTGACGATCTCGTTGAACACGTCGCGGAAGTCGGTCGTGATCGCGAGGTCGCGGCCCTCGAAGCGCTGGTCGGGTTTGAGGCCCGGCCACTTCCCGTAGACGCGGCCGCCTTTCACGGGTCCGCCGATGATCAGCATCGCGTTGCCGTGACCATGGTCGGTGCCGCGGTTGCCGTTTTCCGCGGCGGTGCGGCCGAACTCCGACATCGTCAGGATCACGGTGTCGGACATGCGTTCGCCGAGATCAGCCGACAGCGCGGCGAGGCCGCTGGCCAGGTCGTCGAGGCGCTGCGCGATCTGCCCCTGCGTGCTGCCCTCGTTGGCGTGGTGATCCCAGTTGTTCGATTCGGCAAATGCGACCTCGAGCCCGATGTCCGCCTTGGCAACGCGGGCGATCTCCTGCAGCGCCTGCCCGAACGGCGAGCGCGGGTACTCGGCCGACGGGCGATATGGCGTGCCGATCGTCCGCAGCGTGCGCATCGCTTCGAAGGCGTCCTTCGCGGTGCCGCGGAGCAGCGGATTGTCCGCCTCTGAAAACGCGCGCTCGAAGTTCTGCCGGGAATCCATCCCGCCGCGCACTTCGAAGCTGTCCACGTTGCCAAACGTCAGCGACGGCGCCTTGCCCTGCATCGCGCGCGGCATCTGCCGCGCCACGGCGACGCCGCGCAGCGGGCTCGGATCGGCCGCCGACGTCTGCAGATAGCGATTCAGCCAGCCGTCGCGCGTGCTTTTCACGCCCGGCGTGCCGCTTTCCATGTAGTCCTGCGCGTCGAAGTGCGACCGCGTCCGATCGTGCGAGCCGCTGGCGTGCACGATGGCCAGCGACTTGTTGTCCCACAACGGCTTCAGCGCGCGCATCCGCGGGTGCAGGCCGAAGAACTCATCGAGGGCGATGGCGCCGTCCTGCCCGCCGGGCCGCGGCACGGCGATGGTCGGCCGCAGCCGGTAATACTCGGCCTCGCCGAAGGGCACGATCATGTTCAGGCCGTCCACCGCGCCGCGCTGGAAGACAGCGATCAGCAAGCGGCGCCGTCCCGTTGCCGCCTCCGCCGTGCGTGCGAGGAACGACGGCGCAAAGCCAAGCGACAGCATGGTCATCGCGCCGGACTTGAGGAAGATGCGTCGGGAAGTCATGGCTAATGCCTCTGGAATTCCGGACCGCCGATTTCCGCCGCGCGCTGCGGCGCCAGCTGCTGCGCGATGTTCATGCGCGTGACGAGCGCGCCCGCCGAGACCCACGTTTCAGCCGTATCGTCGTAGCCCGTCGGCGGCTGACACATGTACGGCGCCATGCCGAGCTGCTGCAGCGCATTCAGCATCGGCCGCGGGTCGCGCACCTCGCGGCCAGTCGCGCGTACGCCGCTGACGACGAACCCGAGCGGCGTCTTCACCTTCGCGTTCCGGTGCTCGGCGGCGTAGAACTCCGGCGCGGTCACGAGCGTCCGCACCACTTCGCGCAGGTCGCCCTTGGTCTTCGTGAACGTGGCGGCCACTTTGTCGACCAGCGCCGCCGGCGGCTCGTCGTTCACGAAGCGCCGCACCAGCTTGGTCGCGATGTGCCGCGCGGTGGACGGGTGAGCGGCCACGATGTCGAGGACGCGCTCGCCGTCTTCGATGCCGCCGCCTCCGCGGATCGTGTGGCCGAGCACCTTCTTCTCGCCGCGATCGTGCAACGCCGGCATGAACCGGAAGCCGCCGTCGATGCCGTTCGCCAGCGTCCATCCCGTGAGCGCGCGCGCCACTTCGACGATGTCCTGCTGCGTGTAGCCGCCGTCGACGCCAAGCGTGTGCAGCTCCATCAACTCGCGGGCGTAATTCTCGTTGAGCCCGTTCCGGCGCGGTGCCTGCTGATTCTGCGGCGGCATGTCATTGCCCGCGCCGCCCAGCCGTCCACGGCGCCGCACACGCTGCGCCTGCTGCTGCATCTGCTCGGCCGCCTTCGGATCGGCGCTGAGCCAGTTATCGAGATAGAAGAGCATCGCTGGGCTTTTGGCGGTGGCTCCGAGCAGGTCGCGGAAGCTGCCCCAGATGCGTGGGCGGATGGCTTCCTGTTCGTACTCGGGAATGTAGGTCGCGGTGCGCCCCTTGCCGGCAAAGACGTTGAAGTGGTTGAACCAGAAGTCGACGAGGACCTCCTCGAGCTGCCGTTCGCTGTAGACCGCGCGCGTGAGCTTCTGCGCCGCGAGCGTCTGCACCGACTGGCGGCTGAACTGACGTGCGCGCCGCTGCGCTTCCATGCGCTCCTGCTCCGACAGGTTGCGCGCCGCAACGCGGCCGATATCGCCCGGGCGATCGGGAAGCGGTGTCAGTCGCGCGGCGAGCGCCGCGTCGTCGATGCCCGAGGGGTTCAGCTGCTGGTCGAGCCAGCGCGAGAGACCCAGGCGCTGGACAGCTTCGACCTGACCCGGCTTCGGACCGAATGCCAGCCGGTTCAGGGCATGTTCGACCGCCGCTCGATCGTTGGGAATATCTGCCGCACCGGCCGCCAGCGATGCACGGTTCTGCATCGAGACCAGCGCCACCAGCACGAAAAGCAGAGCCATTGGCCGACGGAAATGAGCGCTCAATTCAGTCCTCCCGAAACGGGCCAGGTTGCCACTAACAAGCTTAGACGGGATGGACCGCGCCGGGGGATATATCAGGTTGTGAAGAAACTATGTCAACGGGCCACCGGTTCGCCCCGCAGGGCCGGCAGATACATATTCCGGACGTATTCCTTGACCATCCGCCGGGCGCTGAAGCGGGGGAGGACGGTGCGGATGGAATGTTTGACGATCTGCAGCCACTGCCGCGGAATTCCACTCGTGTCGCGGGCGTAAAAGGCCGGGACGAGCTGGTTCTCGAGCAGGTCGTAAATCGCCTGGGCGTCGGCCCAGTCCTGGGCGCCGTGGTCGTTCGGGTCGGCCTTCCCCTCGATCAGCCAGCCGTTGTTGCCGGCAAATCCCTCGGCCCACCAGCCGTCACCAATGGACATGTGTGGCGTGCCGTTGATGGCCGCTTTCATCCCGCTGGTGCCGCTTGCCTCGA
Organism: Vicinamibacterales bacterium; assembly: GCA_050742535.1. Lineage (GTDB taxonomy): Bacteria > Acidobacteriota > Vicinamibacteria > Vicinamibacterales > UBA2999 > Gp6-AA40. Next base: position 18,785 of record JBOGIQ010000057.1, read on the forward strand.
GCGGTTTGCGCGGGTTGTTCATCCAGACGTCGCAACCCTGCACCAGGAAGTGCGCGACATGGAGGTCGTAGTCGTCCACGAAGCCGATGCGGCCGCCGAACTTCGGATCGAGTGCGCGACGGTAAATCTGCTGCAGGTGATGCTTGCCGACATCGTCGGCGGGGTGTGCCTTGCCGGCGAAGACGAGCTGCACGGCACGGCCCGGCGCCGTCAGGATCCGCGCCAGGCGATCGGGGTCGAGGAACACCAGCTCGGGACGCTTGTAGCCGGTGAACCGCCGCGCGAAGCCGACCGTCAGCGTGTTGGTGTCGAACATCGTCCCGGCGGCGGCGATGCGCGGCGCCGGAATCCCTTCAGTCATCCAGCGCGTGCGCACCCGCTCGCGGATGAAGTTGAACAGGAAGGCGCGCAGCGCCTGCCGCGCGCCCCACAGCTCCTCGTCCGGGATCAGCATCACGCCATCCGCGACCGCGGGATCGTCGTGGCGATCGAGCCAGTCCGCTCCCAGGTACTTCTCGAGCAGCCCGGCGATCTCCGCCGAGATCCATGTCGGCACGTGCACGCCGTTGGTAATGGAGCGCACCGGCAGGTTGTCAGGCTGCCGATCCGGCCAGATCGGGCGCCACATCTGCTTCGTCACCTCGCCGTGCAGCTGGCTGACGCCGTTCACGGCGCCGCTGGTTCGCAACGCCAGCGCCGTCATGTTGAACATCGCACCGCCGCCGTTGTCGTAGTGACCGAGCGCGAGGAACTTTTCGCGATAGGCGCCGAGGTCGCCCCAGGCGCCGGCGAGGTGCGTTTCCACCAGCGAGAACGGAAACGCGTCGTGGCCCGCCGCAACCGGCGTGTGCGTCGTGAACACGGTGGTGCGTCGCACTTCCTCCAGTGCGTGGTCGAAGCTCCAGCCGCTCTCGCACAGGTCGCGTATCCGCTGCAGGACCACGAACGCGGCGTGGCCTTCGTTCAGGTGATAGACCGACGGCTGGTGGCCGATGGCCTTGAGCACGCGGACACCGCCGATGCCGAGGATGATTTCCTGCTGGACGCGCGTTTCGCGATCGCCGCCGTACAGCCGCGCCGACAGCTCGCGATCCCACGGCGCGTTTTCCTCGAGATCGGTGTCGAGGAGGTACAGCTTGACGCGGCCGACGCGGACCCGCCACACGGCGACGAGCACGGTGCGGTTGCCGAGCGGCACCGCGGTAATCGCCGGCTTGCCCTCGGGCGTAATGGCGGGCTCGATCGCGGCCTCCTGCCAGTTCAGCTTTTCGTACATCTCCTGCTGCCAGCCGTCCGGCGACAGGCCCTGATGGAAGTAGCCCTGCGGGTACATGAACCCGACGCCGATCAGCGGCACACCGAGGTCGCTCGCTTCCTTGCAGTGATCGCCGGCCAGCGCGCCGAGGCCGCCCGCATAGATCGGCAGCGACTGATGCAGCGCGAACTCGGCAGAGAAGTACGCGACTGATTTTCCGTGCAGCTCGGGGACCTCCGTCTCGCACCATGTCTGCTTCGCCGATCGGGCGTCGTTGAGGCGGGCGACGCTGCGGTCGTAGTTCGCCAGCCATTCGGCGTCGTTCATCGCGTTGGCGAGCCTGTCCGGCGGTACCAGCTGCAGCATCCGTACTGGGTTATGCGCGGTCTGGCGCCACAGCGGGTAATCAAGCGACCGAAAGACGCGCCGCGCGTCCGTATTCCAGCTCCACCAGAGATCGTGGGCGAGCTCTTCGAGCCGGTTGATGCGATCGGGAAGTTGGGTAGCCATATCGGGTCGTCAACACGCTCCTACGAGCGAAGCGAACTTCGTCAGATCTATATTGCCGCCCGAGACGACGGCAACGATGCGCCCCCGGACGCGCCCCGTCAGAGCGGCGGCAACGGCGCACGCGGCCGCGCCCTCGGCGATCACGTGGCACCGCTGGGCGACGAGACGCATCGCGGCGCTCACCTCGTCGAGCGGCACGACGATCGATTCGTCGACCAGCCGTGACAGCAGCGGCCACATCGTGTCGAGCACGGACTTGGCCCCCGCGCCGTCGACGAACGTCGGCTGCCAGCCGTCGAATCGGCTCGCCGCGCCCTTCGCCAGCGACACCGACAGCGGCGCGCCGGTCTCCGGCTCGGCGGCGACGATCCTCACATCGGGCTTGAGCGCACGAATGGCCGACGCCACGCCGCTGATCAGCCCGCCGCCGCCGACCGACGCGACGATGGCGTCCACGTCGGGCACGTCCTCGACAATCTCGAGTCCGATCGTAGCGTTTCCCGCGATGAACCGGTCGTCGTCGAACGGATGCACGAAGCGCCCGCGCATGCGCGGCGATGAGTGCGACTGCGCCGTGGCCCAGCACTCGTCGTAGGTGACCGGGACGATCGATGCGCCGAGCCGCTCGATCGCGTCGAGTTTTGCCTGGGGGGCCGTGTCCATCACCATCACGGAGCAGGAGACTCCTGCATGTCGCGCAGCGAGCGCGACGCCCTGCGCGGCGTTGCCGGCGCTCACCGTCCACACGCCGTCGCGCAGTTCTTCGCGCGTCAACTGCCGGATCGCGTTCCACGCGCCGCGGATCTTGAACGAGCCAACGGGCTGAAGCGTTTCGAGCTTGAGGAAGATCTCGGATCCGCCAAGCCGCCGGCTGACCTCGTCCGGCAGCGGCATGCGGACGAGCGGAGTGCGCACGGCAACGCCGTAGATGGAAGCCGCGGCGGATTGAATGTCGCTGAGCGGAATCTGCCGCATCGATGTCGTGTCCGCCTTCAGGCGGACCGACCCGAAGGAGACCCGCATCGTAGCAGGATCGTGTATGCTAACAACACCATCCCATGGCTCGAAACGCCAGACCAACGGCCGCTAAACGTGAACGCGAAAAGGCACTACTCGAGCGCCGCCAGCAGAAGGCTGCGCGTCGTCTGGATGTGAAGGAAAAGAAACATCAGGCCGGACCCTCGACGACTGGCGGCGAGGATCCGGACATCGCTCACATCAAGCTCGGCCCGCAGCCGCTGGCCGACTGGCAGGTCGAAGAGCAGGAAGAGTAAATCGTTCGAGACGTTCGAATCGTTCGAATCGTTCGAGCCGTTCAGTTCGCCGCAAAGCAGTACAACAGACCCGCACCACCCGTAGCGACCAGCGCCGGCTGGCTGCATCCACCGGACTTGTGCGCCGCGTTCCACGAGCTGTTGCCGCCGCCCGTGCGATCGTGATGTCCCAGCCAGACGCCCGGGCCCTGCCCGCGCGCGGTACCCTGCGGCGGATCCTGATTGCTCGTGTAGTTGCTGCAGGTCGTGTCCACTGTCTCGCTGGCGCGTGCGCGGCCGAGCGAGTCCGAGCCAGTGATGATGTCGTGCTGGTTCGGCTTGTCGCCGACGCCGGCGATCGGCATCGCGTTCTCGTCCAGCGCGTTCGTCTTGTTGATCTGATTCCGGTCGCGCTCGATGTCGCCGTGCAGATCCGCGACGTTGTTGGCGATGAGCGCGCCGCGCGCGTTGTGCCACGGGCCGGCACCGATGCGATCGCGTGCGTTCACGGCGGGCTGTCCGCCCTGCGCGGTGGCGCTCAGGTACGCCCGCCACGTTCGTCCCTGCGGCGTGGGAATGTTTGCCGCCTTGGCGCGTTCTGCACAGTAGGCGTC
>JBOGIQ010000058.1:0-22346 GCA_050742535.1 Vicinamibacterales bacterium
CCTTGTCAGGTCCGCGCGGGCGGGGCTGACAAGCCCCGCCCCACAGGCGACGATGAACAGCGCCGCGATCAGCCTTTTCGTACCAGCAGCCATAAAAAGAACGGACCTCCGATCATCGCGGTCAGAACGCCGACCGGGAGTTCGACCGGCGCCAGCAGCGTCCGTGCGCCGAGATCACAGGCGACGAGGAACGCCGCGCCGAAGAGCGTCGATGCCGGCAACACAATGCGATGATCGACGCCGACGAGCAGCCGCACCAGATGCGGCACGACGATGCCGATGAAGCCGATCGGACCGGCCAGCGAGACCGCGGCACTGGTTGCCAGCGAGGCGCTGAAAAAGGCCAGACGCTGCGCGCGGACAACGTCGACGCCGCGTGTCGCGGCGGCATCGGGCCCGAGGCTCAGTACGTTCAGCGCCGACGGCAGCATCGCAAACACCGCGAAGGCGATCGCCACCAGCGGCACTGCCGCGATGATCGGCTGGTAGCTGCCGACGTCGAGGTCGCCCATCAGCCAGCGCGAGGCGCGATACGCCTGGGCGAAGTCGGCGAAGTACTGCGCGAACATGATCAACGCGGAAAAGAACGAGTTCAGCGTGACGCCGGCGAGCAGCAGCACCGCAGTGGACATCGCACGGCGGTACGGCGTGGCCAGGCGGTAGACGATTCCGGTGGCAACGGCGGCGCCGGCAAAACTGGCCAGCGGGACCGTCGAAAACGGTCCGACGCTGAGGCTGACGCCGAAGATGAGGACCAGCATCGCACCGAGCGATGCGCCGGCAGACACGCCGAGGGTGAACGGCGTCGCCAGCGGATTGCGCAGCAGCGCCTGGAAGACGACTCCGGCCGCGGCGAACGCCGCGCCGACGAGCGCTCCGGACAGCACGCGCGGCAGCCGCGCGACGAAGAAGATCTGCGCGTCGACGTTGTCGCCGAACGGGATGGATCGATCGAACGCGCGCGCCAGGCTGATGCGCGTGCTGCCGACGAGCGGCGCTAACACGATCGCGGCAATGGCCAGCGCGCCAAAACCGGCAAGCGTGATGGCCAGCCGGGTTCTGATCGGCTTGAGGGCTGGCTGCTCGACCACGTCCACCCCAAGCGCCGGCCTCGCCGACGCCGCGACGCGCGAAGGCGGGCTCATGGGCGCTGCACCGGAATCACCGTGATGTGGCCCGCGCGCTCGTGGAACGAGACATCCGCGATCACGCCATAGAGCTGCTTGACGGTGGCGGATGTGAGGACCTCGCGCGTCGGCCCCTGCATCAGCACCTGTCCCTCTCTGAGGAGTACCAGCGTGTCGCACAGCGACGCGGCCAGATTCAGATCGTGCGTCGCCAGCACCATCGTCACCCGGCGTTCCCGATTCAGCTCCTTGAGCAGCGAGGCGATCTCCAGCTGGTAGCCAAGGTCGAGCGATGCGGTTGGCTCGTCGAGCAGGAGCACATTGGGCTTCTGGGCCAGCGCGCTGGCGATCACGACGCGCTGTTTCTCGCCGCCGCTGAGTGTCATGTAGGAGCGGTTCGCCAGGTGAGCCGTGCCGGTGGCGGCGAGTGATTCACGCGCGATGGCGAGGTCGTCCGGCCCTTCGAGCTGAAAGGCGCCGAGGTGCGGGTGCCGGCCCATCAGCACCATCTCGAGCACTGTGAAGTCGAACGCCGGATGCGTTTCCTGCGGCACGACGGCGATCTGCTGCGCAATCGCCCGCGCCGAGAGGCCGCGCAGTTCGCGCTGCCCCAGGCGCACGGATCCGAGCTCCGGCTTCAGAACGCCCGACATCAGCTTGAGCAGCGTCGTCTTGCCGCATCCGTTCGGGCCGAGCAGGCCCGTCAGCGAGCGCGGTGCGACGGTGACACTGACATCGCGCAGCGCGAATTCATCGTGGTGTCCGGCTTTAGCCGGATTTGAATAGCTGTACGAGAGACGATCGGCGGAGAGTGTCATGTCCGTGCGGCGTCCTTCGCGCCGAAAGCAGGACCGCGCCGGATGAGAGGTCTCCTGGCTCGCGGAGTCTTTGACGATTCGGTTTGTCTTCCCGCGTGACACCCCTAAAGGGGCGTCCTACGAATCGGTGTTCCCGTAGGGCACCCCTTCAGGGGTGCCATCCGCAGTGACGTGGTGCGACCGAATCTCTCCGCTTACAGTGGCGGGACCGCGTGGGCTTCACACCCACTTCCCTGTTCAACCGGCTAGAATTGAACCGGGCTTGATTGTCCCCATTTGCGCCGGAAAATCAAACCCGGTTTGTTTTTCACATGAAATCGCGCCTTCGCGCGGCCGGACTGGCCGGGATCGACGACAAGTTGCAGGCGGGCGAACGGCTCACGCTGCAGGACGGCGTGCGCCTGTTCGACGCGCCCGATCTGCTTGCCGTCGGCTGGCTGGCGAACCGCGAGCGCGAGCGACGCCATGGCGCGCGGACCTACTTCAACTACAACCTCCGCCTCGAGCCGACCAACGTGTGCGAGGCGAGCTGCCTGTTCTGCTCGTTCGCGCGGCTGAAGCCCGGTATGCCCGAGGCCTACACGATGTCGCTCGAAGAGGCCTGGGACAAGCTTCGTCAGCGCGCGAATCAGCCGCTGACCGAGCTTCACATCGTCAACGGCCTGAACCCGCACCTGCCGTTCAGCTACTACACGGACCTTCTGCGCGGCTTCAAGCGAATCCGTCCTGGCATTCACCTGAAGTGCTTCACCGCCGTCGAGATCGCGTACTTTGCGGACTTGTACCAGATGACCGACGAGCAGGTCCTGCGCGAGCTGATCGACGCCGGACTCGACTCGCTCCCCGGCGGCGGCGCCGAGATCTTCGCCGAGCGTGTTCGTCGCAAGATCTGCCACGACAAGGCCGACGCCGATCGCTACCTCTCAATCCATCGTCTTGCGCATCAGCTTGGGCTGAAGACCAACGTCACGATGCTCTATGGTCACATCGAGACGATGGAGGAGCGCGTTGACCACATGCTGCGTGCCCGTGCGCTGCAGGACGAGACCGGCGGGTTCCAGGCGTTCATCCCGCTGGCCTTTCATCCGGACAACAACCAGATGCGGAAGCTGCCGGCGCCGAGCGGCACCGACACGCTGCGCGTGCATGCTGTATCGCGGCTGATGCTCGACAACATTCCGCACGTCAAGGCCTTCTGGATTGCGACCGGGCTGGAAGTCGCGCAGACGGCGCTGTGGTTTGGCGTCGACGATCTCGACGGCACGGTGCAGGAAGAAAAGATTTACCACATGGCCGGGTCGCAGACGCCTGAAGGCATGACGACGGCTGCGCTGACCCGGCTCGTCCGCGCCGCTGGCCGCGAACCGCTCGAGCGCGACACCTTCTACAACATCGTCGATATTCCTCAGGTTTCGGAGCCTCTGGTTCAGACGCTATAATTGAGGCAGTCCAAATCCCACGGGCAACAAGCCCGGCTGAGGGGTTTGGGCTTTTTCACGTCCGGAGATTGAGAAATGTTTCACAATCTCCGTGGAGTCCGGCTTCAGCCGGATAAGGGGCGATGGCTACGATCATTCCGCTGCTGACCGAGTTCGAAAAAGAGCACATCTCAGAGCGCCAGGCGCTGCCCGAGAAATATCTCGGTCTGCCCGACGAGGAGATGGATCGCCGTATTGCCGCCGCGCGCGCGACACTCGGGAAGCGGCTCGTCATCCTCGGCCATCACTATCAGCGCGACGAAGTGATTAAGTTCGCCGACTACACCGGCGACTCGTTCCGGCTTGCCCGTCAGGTGGCGCAGCGGCCCGACGCCGACTACATCGTGTTCTGCGGCGTGCACTTCATGGCGGAAAGCGCGGACATCCTGTCGGCGCCGCATCAGCAGGTCATCCTGCCTGACCTGGCCGCCGGCTGCTCGATGGCCGACATGGTCGAGCCGGAGCAGCTCGAGACGTGCTGGGAAGAGCTGCAGCAGATGGGCATCTCCCCTCGACAGAGCTCGGGGCTGGCGGGCGTCGTCCCGGTGACGTACATCAACTCGGCGGCGTCCATTAAGTCCTTCGTCGGCGAGCGTGGCGGTACCGTCTGCACGTCATCGAATGCGGCGGCTACGCTCAAATGGGCGTTCGAGCGTGGCGAGAAGATCCTCTTCATGCCCGACCAGCACCTCGGACGCAACACCGCCTGCAAGCTGGGTGTTCCGCTCGATCGGATGGTCGTGTGGAATCCCAACGAGGTTTTTGGCGGGCTCGATCCCGAGGATGTCCAGCGCGCGAAGATGATCTTGTGGAAGGGGCACTGCTCGGTGCACGAGCGTTTCACGGCGAAGCAGATCGAGGCCGTGCGCCGGCAGCATCCCGGCATCCGCGTCATCGTCCATCCCGAGGTGCCGTGGGACGTCGTGCAGGCCGCGGACGACAACGGCAGCACGGAATACATCCTCAAGACAGTGCGCGAGAGCGCGCCGGGTTCTGTGTGGGCCGTCGGGACCGAAGTGCATCTCGTGAACCGGCTTGCGCACGAGGTCGCGCCGGACAAGACGGTGATCTCCTTGGATCAGTTCGGCTGCCTGTGCTCGACGATGTTCCGCGTTTCCCCGAACCACCTGCTCTGGATTCTCGAAGAGCTGGTCGAAGGCCGCGTGCACAACCGCATCGTCGTCTTGGACGAGGAGAAGCACTGGAATAAAGTGGCGCTCGACCGTATGCTCTCCATTTCGTAGTGTCCGCCTTCAGGCGGACCTGAAGGATCTCTATGCGACGTGCGCTATCGCTCGGCGCGATCGGCATAAGCCTCTGGTCGTCCGTGGTTTGCGGAGGCCAGTCAACGGAGGCGCTGCCTGCCGCTCCGCGCGCTCTCCTGCAAAACGCCCAGTTCGGTGTTGTGACGTCCGTCCGCGGACTGCCGCTCACCGTGCGCGGGCGGCTGGAGGACATGTGGCAGAGCCGCACACTCGACATCGCCGAGCCGGGAGGCGAGTTTCGAAGGACCGGCGCGCCCGCTGATTCGGAGCTTCCGCTCCGCCGGATGATCGCGGCGGGGTGCACCTCCGACAATTACTGCCTCATTTATTACGAGCGCGGCGGTAATCCTCCCACCTGGCACGTCGCGCTCTTTCGCTGGACCCCGGACGCCACACGGTTCGAGTGGGGCGGCAGCGCCCCGTCCGGTCTGAAGACGATCGAGGACGTTCGGAAGGCGATCCTCTCAGGTGCGGTCAAGGCCCAAGCCGGGCCGTGGTAACCCAGGCCACCTAGGCAATCCAGGCTACCCAGCGACCCAGCAACCAGATACGATTCGTTCCTACGGAGGACGAATGGCTCACGAACTTCCCCCGCTCCCGTATGACCACGCCGCGCTCGAGCCGCACATCGACGCGCAGACGATGCAGATTCATCACGGGAAGCATCACCAGACCTACGTCACGAATTTGAATAACGCGCTGCAGAACCATCCCGACCTGCAGGCCAAGAGCGTCGAGGATCTCTGCCGCGGCATCAACAGCGTTCCGGAAGCCGTCCGCACGGCGGTTCGCAACAACGGCGGCGGTCACTGGAATCACAGTATGTTCTGGAAGTGGATGGCACCCAATGCCGGCGGCGCGCCGACCGGCAAGGTTGCCGACGCAATCAACTCTGCGTTCGGCAGCTTCGACAAGTTCAAGGAGGAGTGGGCGAAGGCGGGCGCCGGCCGCTTCGGCAGCGGCTGGGTGTGGCTGCTCAACGACGGCGGCAAGCTCTCGATCGCGAGCACGCCGAACCAGGACAACCCGTTGATGGAAGGAAAGAAAGCCATCCTCGGGCTCGACGTCTGGGAGCACGCCTACTACCTGAAATATCAGAATCGCCGTCCGGACTACATCGGCGCCTGGTGGAATGTCGTGAACTGGGCCGAGGTCAACAAAGCGCTGTAGTTCACACCTGGCAGGATCTGCGTACGGGCCGGCGTTGCACCGGCGCAGATTCTGCGACCTGCGACCGCCTTTCCATCCCTAACCCGTTGATTTCGCGCCGCCTCGATACCCGGCATTGCCGGTGCTTGATCCCTGCCATGACGATGGTAGGCTTCCCGTGACCCCGAAAATGACAAACCCCGAGGCGCTGCCGGATCGCGTCGATCGCATCGAGCAGAAGCTGGATTCCCTCGCCGCGTCGATCGACCGCCGATTCGACGACGTCGACCGCCGATTCGACGACGTCGACAGACGATTCGACGACGTCGACAGACGATTCAACGAGGTGACTGACGCCCTTGTGGAGCAGCGACAGTACACCGAGTTTGCGTTCGAGCGCCTCGACAAGAAAGTGACCTCGATCGACACGAAGCTCGACGAAGTCTTGCGAATACTGCGGCGATGACCTCATAGGAAAGGCAACCATGATCCGTACTCGTGCCAGGTATCTTGCGGCCATCGGCTCGGCGCTGCTGCTGGCGGTACCAGTGCTCGCTCAGAACGTCACCACCGACTTCGACGAGTCCGTGGACTTCAAGAAGTTCAGGACGTTCACCGTCCGCGAGGGCGAGGTGAAAAGCCAGAGCCCCGCGCTGAACAGCGACCTGACGAAGAAGCGCATCGCCACGGAGATCGAGAAAGCGCTCGTCGCGAAGGGATTGAAGCCGGCCACAGGCAGCGCCGACTTGAACGTGTTCTTCAACCTTGGCGCTCAGCGTGGCACCGACACCGAGGTCTATCCGGCAGGTTGGCGCGGCCGGGCCAGGCGGGTGGTCAAAGTGCCCAACGCCCAGGGCACGATGGTGATCGACATGCGCGATCCGTCCACGCGCTCACTGGTCTGGCGCGCGGTCGTCAACGAAGACGAGCCCAACCCCGCGAAGCTTGCCGACAAGCTCGACGACATGGTGAAGAAGGCGATCAAGGAGTACCCGCCGAAGAAGTAGCGGACGAATGAATCCGTCGATCTCCCGGGCCGTCATGCTGGCGGCGACAATCGCGACCATTGCCATTCGCTGGCCGCATGGCGCACGCCGATATTCGGTCAGGGTCACACGCAGCCTCAGGACCGGCCGCGAGCGGGCGCTGATGGGCGCAGCGGTGATCGGCCTCATCATCCTGCTGATCTGGGTCGTCTCGCCGGCACTCGCATTTGCGGACTTCCCGTTGCGCCCGCTGCCGTTCACTGCGGGAGTCGCCTGCCTCGTCATCAGCCTGTGGCTGTTCCACCGATCGCACGTTGACCTCGGCCTGAACTGGTCACCGACACTCGAACTGCGTGAAAGTCATCAGCTCGTCACGCGCGGAATCTATCGGGCGATTCGGCACCCGATGTACACGTCGCTCCTTCTCTACGGCGTTGGCCAGGCGCTGGTCGTGCCGAACTGGTTCGCCGGTCCGTTCTATCTGGCCGCGATGGCGACGCTCGTTGCATTCCGTCTCGGCGTCGAAGAGCGGATGATGCTGGACGCATTTGGCGATCAGTACGCCGCCTACATGAGTCACACGAAGCGGCTGATACCGGGAATCTGGTAGAGGCGATCACGACGCCGCACCATATGTGGTGTGCATCCGTAGGAACACCACGCTATTTGGCGGCGTGACCTATAATGAACACACCGCGATGAATCCAACGGACGTCGGAAGTCCTGCGTACTATCACCGTGTCGTTGATTGCCAGTGGGCGTGTCCGACGCATACGAACGTTCCGGAATACATTCGACTGATCGCCCAGGGCCGCTTCACCGACGCCTACCTCCTCAATCGCGAATCAAACGTTTTCCCAGGGATTCTCGGCCGAACCTGCGATCGACCGTGCGAGCCGGCGTGCCGCCGCACGCGCGTTGACGGCAAACCCGTCGCCATCTGCCGCCTGAAGAGAGTCGCGGCGGACCATCGCGATGAAGTGAAGCATCTCCTGCCGACAGCGCCGGCCACGAGGAACGGAAAGAAGGTGGCGCTCATCGGCGCCGGCCCGGCGTCGCTGACCGTTGCCAACGACCTGATGCCGCTCGGCTATCAGGTGACGATCTTCGAAAAGCTGTCGAAGCCGGGCGGGCTGATGCGCATCAACATCCCCGCTTTCCGCCTGCCCGAGCAGGTGCTCGACGAGGAAATCGGCTACATCGTCGACATGGGGGTGGACGTCCGCTACAACACGCCGGTCAACAGCCTGAAGGCGCTGCTCGACTCGAAGGAGTACGACGCGGTGTTCGTCGGCAGCGGCGCGCCGAAAGGGAAGGAGCTCGAGATTCCCGGCCGCCATGACACCGATCAGATCTTCATCGGCATCGAGTGGCTCGAGTCGGTCCACTTCGGGCACGTCACGTCGGTCGGCAAGCGCGTGCTGATCATCGGCGTCGGCAACACGGCGATGGACTGCTGCCGCTCGGCCAAGCGGCTCGGCGCGACCGACGTCAAGGTCATCGCGCGCAAGACGCGGAAGTACTTCAAGGCGTCGCCGTGGGAGCTCGAGGACGCGGAAGAAGAGCACGTCGAGATCGTCGAGAACCTCCAGCCGGTCCGCTTCATCGTCGAGAACGGCACGCTCACGGGCATGGAGTTCGAGAAGTTCAAGTCAACTGAGGTGGACGGCAAGCTGCAGCAAGAGACCGTCGGCCGGGAGATCATCCCGTGCGACACGGTCGTGCTGGCGATCGGCCAGGACAACGCCTTCCCGTTCATCGAGCGGAACATCGGCCTCGAGTTCGGCAAGTGGGACATGCCGGTCGTGGACAAGACGACCTTCATGTCCACGCTGCCGGGCGTGTTCTTTGGCGGCGACGCGGCGTTTGGTCCGCAGAACATCATCTGGGCCGTCGAGCACGGGCACCAGGCTGCCATCTCCATTCACAACCACTGTCAGCAGATCCCCGTCACCGAGCGCCCGGCGCAGGGCATGAAGCTGACGAGCACCAAGATGGGGCTGCACGAGTGGTCGTACAGCAACAACTACGACCCCGTGGCGCGCCAGAAGATGACGCACGTCGATCTGACGACGCGGTTCAAGAGCCTGACCACGGAGGTCGAGCTCGGGTTCACGGCGGAGCAGACGGCCAACGAGGTGGAGCGGTGCCTGAACTGCGACGTGCAGACCCACTTCACCGATTCGCTGTGCATCGAGTGCGACGCGTGCATCGACATCTGCCCGGTGGATTGCCTGGCGATCATCCCGAACGGCGATGAGGCCCAGCTGCGCGCGAACGTCAAAGCGCCGGCGCTCAATACCGAGCAGCCGCTGTTCGCCTCGGGCGGGCTGAAGCAGACCGGCCGGGTGATGGTGAAGGACGAGAACATCTGCCTGCACTGCGGCCTGTGCGCCGAGCGGTGCCCGACCTATGCCTGGGATATGCGCAAGTTCGCGGTGCTGATACCGCACGCGGACGCCATCGTGCCGGACACGGTGGCCGTGTGAGAACTGGAGCCACGAAGACCAGGAAGGTTTTGCATAGAAACCTGGTGCTCGTTGTGGCTAAGAGACTGCATGGATCGAGTTAACGACTTCGCTTTCAAGATCGCCACCGCCAACGGAACCGGGTCCGCATCAGCCAACGGTCTGCTGATGCAGGCCATCTTCCGGATGGGTGTGCCGGTGACCGGCAAGAACGTCTTCCCGTCGAACATCCAGGGGCTGCCTACCTGGTACGAGATCCGGGTCAACAAGGACGGCTACACCGCGCGCACGCCGCACTTCGATCTGATGGTGGCGCTGAACGCCGCCACCTACGACAAGGACGTGGCCGAAGTGCGTTCCGGCGGGTGGCTGCTGTTCGACTCGTCCTGGCCGCTCGATGATCGGCTGAAGCGTCCAGACGTGACCTATCTCGGCGTGCCGCTGGCCGAGATGTGCAATGCCACCTTCAAGGGAGTGCGCGAGCGCATTCTGATGAAGAACATCGCCTACGTCGGCGCGCTGGCGGCGCTGATGAACATCGACGAGGACGTCATCCGCGAGCTGCTGAAGGAGAAGTTCGGCAAGAAGCAGGCGCTGATGGACTCGAACCAGAAGGCGGTCGATCTCGGCTACCAGTACGCGGCGAAGACCTTCTCGTGCCCGCTGCCGATCCATCTCGAGCCGCTCGACAGGACGAAGGACGCGATCCTGATCGACGGCAACACGGCGGCGGCGCTCGGATGTCTCTATGCCGGTGCGACCGTTGCCGCCTGGTACCCGATCACGCCGTCGACGTCGTTGATGGATGCCTTCCGCGGCTTCTGTATGAAGTACCGCCAGGATCCCGAAACCAGGAAGAATCGCTACGCGATCCTCCAGGCGGAGGACGAGCTGGCGGCGATCGGCATGGTGATCGGCGCGAGCTGGGCTGGCGCCCGCGCATTCACATCGACCTCGGGTCCGGGCATCTCGCTGATGAACGAGTTCATCGGCCTCGCCTATTACGGTGAAGTGCCGGCGGTGATCTTCGACGTGCAGCGCACCGGCCCGTCTACCGGCATGCCGACGCGGACGCAGCAGGGTGACCTGATGATGGCCGCCTACGCGTCGCACGGCGACACGCGTCACATCTGCCTGTATCCGGCCGACCCGCGCGAGGCGTTCGAACTGGCGGTGAAAGCGTTCGACTACGCCGAACGCTTCCAGACACCGGTGTTCGTCCTGAGCGATCTCGACATCGGCATGAACGACTGGATGGTGCCGAAGCTGACGTGGGACGACAGCTACACGCCCGATCGCGGCAAGGTCCTGACCGCCGCGCAGCTCGAGCAGGTGAAGAGCTTCTACCGCTACCTGGACGTTGACGGCGACGGCATACCGTATCGCACCCTGCCGGGTACGCATCCGAAGGGCGCGTACTTCACGCGCGGATCAGGCCACAACAAGTACGGTGGCTATACCGAAGATGCGGAGGAGTACGTCGAGGTGGTCGACCGCATCGACCGGAAGATTCAGCGCGCGACCAAAGTGTTGCCCGCGGCGGTCGTGCGGACCTCTCCCGGAGCGAAGCTCGCCATCCTGACGGTCGGCGGCTGCCACGCCGCGTGCGGCGAGGCGCTCGACCTGCTGGCAAAGGAAGGCATCGCGCTCGACTACATGCGCGTGCGCAGCTTCCCGATCGGCGATGAGGTCGGGAAATTCATCGAGTCGCACGACCTGACCTTCATCGTCGAGCAGAACCGCGACGCGCAGCTGCGCAGCCTGCTGATGCTCGAGACCGGGCTGTCGATCGAGAAGATGGAGTCGGTCCGCTACTACGGCGGGTTCCCGATGAGCGCGCACCACGTGATTTCCGGCATCAAAGCGCGGCTGGATAAGGCCGCGTAATCGTGGAGTCCGGCTTTAGCCGGATAGGAACATGACTTACATTCCAAAACCCACCGTCGTGTACTCCGGCCTGCAGCGCAACGAGATCGGCCTCACGCGCCGCGACTACGAAGGGTCGATGACCACGCTCTGCGCCGGCTGTGGCCACGACTCGATCACCGCCGCCATCGTGCAGGCGTTCTGGGAGATGTCGATTCCGCCGCATCGCGTCGCCAAGCTGTCCGGGATTGGCTGCTCGTCGAAGACCCCGGCGTATTTCCTCAAGGAAGCGCACGGCTTCAACGGTGTCCACGGCCGCATGCCGGCGCTGGTCACCGGCGCCAACGCCGCCAACAGCGAGCTGATCTACATCGGCGTCTCCGGCGACGGCGACTCGCTGTCGATCGGCCTCGGCCAGCTCTCGCACGCCATCCGCCGCAACGTGAACCTGCTCTACCTGCTTGAGAACAACGGCGTCTACGGCCTGACGAAAGGGCAGTTCTCCGCCTCGGCCGACCGCGGCTCGCTGAGCAAGAAGGGCGAGGCCAACACGATGGAGTCGATCGACGGCTGCCTGCTGGCGCTGACGCTGGGCGCCACGTTCGTCGCGCGCAGCTTCTCCGGCGACAAGGCGCAGCTGGTGCCCATCCTCAAGGCCGGTCTGGCGCACAGCGGCTTTGCCTTCGTCGACGTCATCTCGCCGTGCGTGACGTTCAACGATCACGAGGGCTCGACGAAGAGCTACGCCTATACCCGCGAGCACAACGTCGAGATCGTGCAGGCCGATTTCGTGCCGCCGGCCGCGGCGATCACCGCGAGCTACGAGGCCGGCAGCGTCCGCAACGTGATGATGCACGACGGCAGCTGGGTGCGCCTGCGCAAGGTGGCGGAGGACTACGACCCCAGCGATCGCGACCGCGCGTACGCGCACATCCGGGAGCGGCAGAATCACGGCGAAATCGTGACCGGCCTGCTCTACATCTCGGCCGAGTCGCAGGACATGCACGCGCAGAGCGATACCGTGCCCTCGTCGCTCGTCGATCTGCCGTACGAACAGCTCTGCCCGGGCAATAGTGAGCTGCAAAAGATGCAGGCAAGGTTCCGGTAGTACCGGTCCTTAATCCTTCGTCCTTTGTTCCTGGTCCGTGGTCCGTGCTTGGTCCGTGGTGCGCCGGCGTGGACCAAGGACTGAGGACGAGGGACGGACGAAGGACCAAGAACGGACCAAGCACCAAGAACGAAGGACCAAGGACTAGAAGAGCGTGACGTCCACCGTCTCGCCCTTCTCCACCACGCTAATGCCGATCGGCACCTCGATATACCCATCAGCCTGCGACATGCTGGTGATGTCGCCCGACGCCTTGAACGCCGGCATCGCCTGACCGTCCGCGATTCGCACGGAATAGAACTGATGCCGGTCGGCGACCGACGTGATGCGCGCGCCGAGCGGCATCCGCAGCGACCGGACAGGCAGTGCCGGTAGTCGCGCGATCCGGCGCAGCGCCGGCGCCAGCAGGATGTAGGCGTTCGAGAGGCAGGACGTCGGATAGCCGGGCATGCCGAAGAACGGCTTGCCGCCGACGAGGCCGAACGCGGTCGGCTTGCCCGGCTTCACGGCAATGCCATGAAACAGAACTGCGCCCTTCTCCGCGATGACGTCGATGATCAGGTCGCGGCGGCCGACGGAGCTGCCGCCGGAAAAGACGAGCAGATCCTCGGCGAGGCAGTCATCGACCGCGCGGGAAACGTCCTCGAGCGTGTCCATCGCCGTTCGATGCGTCACAGGCACGCCGCCCTGCTCGCTGACCACCGCCGACAGCGTGACCTTGTTGATGTCGTAGATCTGTCCCGGCGCCAGCGGCGTTCCCGGATCGACGATCTCGTCGCCGGTCGACAGGATCGCGACGCGCGGCTTCGCGTAGACCTCCACCTCGGTCAGACCCAGAGCAGAGAGCGCTCCCGCGCGGCTGGCATTCAGGAGCGCTCCGGCGTGCAGCACCGTTTGCCCGCGGCTGATGTCCGCCCCCTGGCGTCCGATGTTCTGCTGCGGCTGCACTGCCGCGAACAGCTGGAGTTCGTAGGGCACCCCTTTAGGGGTGCCATCGTCCGTTACGGTGTCCTCGACGATCACCACCGCGTCGGCACCGGCAGGCAGCGGCGCGCCGGTGGCCACCTCGATGCACTGACCCGGACCGATCGATTCGCGCGGTACCTGACCGGTAAAGGTCTGCTCGACGCAGCGCAGTGTGATGGGCGACTGCCGCGAAGCGCCCGTCGTATCGGCGGCGCGGACGGCGTAGCCGTCCATGGCGGCGCGCGAAAACGGCGGCACGTCCGCATCGGCGGCGACATCGCGCGCCAGCACGCGGCCGCTGGCCTCGAGCACGCGGACGCGCTCGGTCCGCTCGATCGGCGCGATCGTCCGATCGATGATCGCCCGCGCCTCGTCGAGCGGCATCGTCCCTTCGAACGGGCGCATCGCGCGCACGCTGCTCACTTCATGACCTGCTGCACCACGTGGCCGAGCTCCGGGATGATCAGCCGCGTCATCGCCAGGCGCACCGCATTCTCGGACCCCGGCAGCACGAAGACGACCTTGCCGCTGGTGCTCCCCGCCGTCGCCCGGCTCATCATCGCCGCGGATCCAATCTCTTCGTAGCTCAGCATCCTGAACAGCTCGCCGAACCCGTCGAGACGTTTCTCGAGCAGACCATTCACCGCTTCGTAAGTGCCGTCACGGGAGGTGACGCCTGTGCCGCCGGTCGTGATGATCACCTGAGTGGCGCCGTTCGCGCACTGCGCGAGCACCGTCTCCCGCACCTGCGACGGCTCGTCGCGGACGATGGCGTGGCCGGAGATGCGATGACCGGCCGCCTCGAGCAGCTCGCGGATGGCGCGGCCGCTGGTGTCGGTCTCCGCCGTGCGCGTGTCGCTCACGGTGAGGACGAAGCAGGCGACCGAAGCTGGTCCGTGCGCCTTGTGTTCCTGGTGGCTCATTCCTCGGTTGGTGGTTAGTGGTTGGTAGTTGGTCGATCTTATCCGTGCGGCACAGCTCCTGCTAAGCACTCCCGCGTTTTGGGTGGCCTGAGTGGCTGGGTTGCCTGAGTGGCCTGCGTAACTACCCAGGCAACCTAGGCAACCTAGGCAACCCAGGCAACCTAGGCAACCTAGGCAACCCCAAGGGAGCCCGTCCGTGAGCATCACCACTGTTGCCGTCGCCGACCCTCCTGTTCGAACTCTCGACGTCCCCGCCCCCGCGCCCGTTGCGGCGCCGCGGGCGCTGACGACGCGATTCCTCGATTTCTGGCTGCTTGGCGGCGCCAGCCTGCTGGTCTGGCTGGTGATGATGTCGCTGCAGGGCTTCAGGGCCAGCTGGGCCATCGACCAGCACTTCAAGAACCTTACTTACACAGCGGCGTCCCTCTCGCTGCTCATCAACTACCCGCACTTTCTCGTCTCCTACAAGCTCGCCTACCGGCGCGGGCGGCCGTTCGTCCTTTCGCATTGGTACCAACTGATTGCCGTGCCGCTGGGGCTCCTGGCGATCTTCATCGTTGCCTTCGCGGCCTACAACGTACCCGTGGGGCGGGTGCCGCTCGTGTCGCCGCTGGCGCAAGCGGTTGGCGGGTGGGCGGGCGTCGGGTCGGTCCTGTCAGGACCGCGGATGGGCGACCTGCTGTTCACCGGCGTCTTCAACCTGATGCTGCTGACGGTGGGCTGGCACTACACGAAGCAGGTGTTCGGCTGCATGATGGTCTACGCCTACTTCGACGGCTACAAGCTGACCCAGGCGCAGCGCGATCTGACCAAGCGGGCGCTGCTGACGATCTGGGTGATGAACTTCGTCTACACCAACATCGGCGGCGCGCAGAACGTCTTCTCGCAGTTCAAGTACTACTCGTTCGACCTGCCGAACATCTTCGGCCCGCTGTCGCAGCTGCTCGTGCTCGGCGGCCTCGGGCTGGTGATCTGGAAAGTCTTCTACGCCAATTACCGCGAGCGCGGGGCGGTGCCGAGCGTGAACATGTTGGTGCCATTCGCGGCGCTCTATGTGTGGTGGATGCCGCAGACGCGGCAGTACGAGTTCTATTTCCTGCTGACGCCGATGTTCCACTCGCTGCAGTACCTGGCGTTCGTCTACAAGATGGAGGACACGCGGCTGCGCGGCGAGCCGCGCCGCGAGCTGAAGGCGACGCTGCTGGTGAGCGGGCTGGTGCTGGCCGGGTGGCTGGCGTTCGAGCTCGTGCCGAACACGCTCGACGTCGCGCTGGGGACGTTTGCCGCGTGGAACATGTTCTTCTTTTTCACGGCGGCGATGCTGTTCATCAACGTCCACCACTACTTCATCGACAACGTGCTGTGGCGGTTCAAAGATCCGCAGATTCGGGCCTATCTCCTTTCTTGAGCGTACGTAGTGTCCGCCTTTAGGCGGACCGCCTGCGTCGTAGGGCACCCTTCAGGGTGCCTGTCTGGCCGACTACAATCGCCGCCCATGGGAGTCGTTATTCACATCGCCGACTACTACATTCCCTTGCCTTTCCGTATGCCCGTGCTGCTGGTCCGGGTGGCGGTGGCGGTGTATGCGATCGTGAAGCTGGCTCGCGTCGCTGTTGCCGCGATCGGCGGGTCGAATTGATTTCACGCCTGGATATCCGGTAGGGAGCACCCCTTCAGGCGTGCCGTGTCGTCTGTTATAGTTGGTGTTTGTCCGCCCTGCATCGACCGCTGCAGGGCACGTCGATCCGCTCCAGACCGCGCCCATAGCTCAGTTGGATAGAGCGTCTGGCTACGAACCAGGAGGTCGCACGTTCGAGTCGTGCTGGGCGCACCACCTTGCGGCTACCTGCGCGAGCGACGCGCGGCGCAGCCGAGCGCGTGTCGGCTAGAAGTCCGAGCCGATTTCAGACCCGAACGGAGCCGTCACTGTGATGCTGTTCCGCCGTCCCGAGACCTCCGTGAATTCAATGTCGGCCGCGACGAACTCCGCAGGTGTCGGTCCGCACGAAAGGTCCGTACGGAAGCGAAAGGTTCTGACCGTTCCTCCAGGGATCTGATTCGTTCCGAACACCGACGCCAGGTCGTCACTGTCGAAACTGTTCCCCGCCTGGATGCTGGAACCCGACGTCTCGCGGAATGATGTTCCCGCCAGCCGAATCCTGACTTCGTGCAACTCGACATCGCTGCCCGCGGTCATCGTGATATCGAGCGGCCCGGTAAACTCGGCGCCACTCGAACAGCGAAAGGGTATGAAGCGGACCGGCTGGGTGGCCTCTCCGCTCGTCGAGATGATGGGAACACTGATCGACGCGATGAGCGAGGGATCAGCCAACGGCGACGTGACCGTGTCGTGAGGTCCCCACCCTTCACACGCCGAAACGGTTGTGACGATGACGAGACCACTGGCCATCGTGTGAAGACCGAAGCGCCTCGTCAACAGTCGCACCGCATGCAGGTGCTCCCCGAACGTGCGCATCCATGAACGGCGCATCGCGACCTCCCGTGTGACAAACACCTCGACCGAAACGACCATCCAGTGATGCAGATCGGACGCCAGTCACGGGCGCTTCGGCGTGTCGTTGCGATTGCACGTTCTTCCTATTGAAATCCCAGGCCAGCATCTGCGATCAGCGCCGATGTGCCGGATGGCTGTCACCGAGTCGACCAACAGCGGTCAGAGCGTCACAGCCCGCCGCGAGGACCGACCACGGCTCGACCGTAACCGAGAAACTCCTCAGATGCCACGTTCGAGTCGTGCTGGGCGCACCAGCCTCCGCTCATGAAGTCTTCGCTGACGTGAGCTACGGCTGGCAGGCCAGCCGGTCTCTCCAGGAGTTAGGCCGCATCGGTGAAGGCAGTGAGATCAGAAGGATCTGGTGTCTCGATGTGCGGTCTTGGTCACCTCTTCGAGCAGTTGTTCCGCGAACGAACTTACGTCTACAACGTCACTCCCAAAACGCGCGACTGGGTCCGCACTGCGCCGGATATTCCGGAAACTAACGTGGCACCGTGATGGTGAGCGGCGCGCCCGATGCGACGAATTCAACGAGGGTGCTGCCGGTCGTCGCGCCCGCCGCGATCCGGTAGCGTTGGCCGGTCCATAATCTGAGCTCGACGCGACCATCGGCGCGGCTGGTACTCGGGGCGCTGCGATAGGAGCGCCCCTGCTCGGCAAGCATCGTCGGTGCGATCACGACCCCGGACAGCGGATTGCCGTTCGAATCGTGTACGACTCCAGAGACGACGACCGGCGTAAGCCGTGCCGCCACGATCGGTGCCATCGCGACGCTGCCGCCGAGATCCAGCGACGCCAACGCGTGGCCGTCGACGGTGCGCGCATCCACTGGCGCGAACGGCATCACGGGCATCGGCCCACTGTCAGTATTGAGGCCGATCGAATATCGGCGGGTGGAAGATCATTGCGGCTCGATCGAGGCACGCCCGGCAAGTACGACCGGCACGTCTGCGCTCACTGTGTAGGCTCCCGGACGAAGGCCGGTCAACCGATATCGGCCGTCCGGCCCCGTCACCACCGATCGCGTGTCGGGGCCGCGGACGGTGACCTGACTTCCGGCAATCGCATCCATTTCTCGCACGAAATCCGCCCAGCTCCGGGGGATGCTCACGCGACCCCACACTTGGCTCTGGGAAGCCGATCGCCGCAGGGCTGTCGACGTACTCGCGCAGGTCGACCGCATCTGCCAGGGGACGGGTCAGGCTGCAACTCGAGACGCTCAGACGACCGTCGGCCATTCGACCGGCCACGATCAGATAACGAGTGCCAGCTTGAAACTCGTACCCGCATGCGGTGCCGTCGGCGGTGTATAGGGTAGTGGCCGTCTCGCCACGCAGGGGACGGATGTCGTCGAGCGTCACCTTTCGCGCGACGGCGGCGACCGCGACCTCGCGCGATGAGGCTATAGACGATGTCACCTCGATGGACGTCACCGTCGCTTCGAAAACCGCATCGGCCGTGGCGATGTCCAGACACGTCGATTGGACACACGTGCACGCGTCTGCTCGCGAGGCAAACGCCGGCACCGTCAACAGCAGTACGAAGGCTCCGGTTGTGCGCAGGGTCAGGGGTTGGTGCTCCAGATCGGAGGTGGCTGAGCACGGCCGTTACTGCTTCGTCGCTGTGAAGCTCACTTCATTCTGTTTGGAGCCGGGGCCGACGGAGAACCTGGCGAGACCCTTGATGGTGTTGCCATTTGCGTCCAGCGTGCCGGTGAACAGGTAGGTCCACGTATTGCCGTCAGGCGTCGTAACCTTCCACGACCAACTCACATGGTCGCCGTTGACCATTCCGTCGTCCAGACTGACGCCAGCCTTCTCACCTGCTGCCTTACACGTTCCTTCGAGCCGCTGCTCCTTGTGCGTGACGGTACAAAGCAGTTCAGGCACGCCGTTTAATCTTAGGTCGATGTTCAGCTTCCAGTTGCCTGTCACATCGGCGGCTGAGACCGGCACGACGAGGGCGAACAGCACCAACAACGCAACGCGGCTGATCGTCACAGCTCCTCCGCTCGGCATTGGACACCGATTCGATGCAAACGGTCCGCCCGCCAGGTGTTCCCTTGTCCGTCCGCGACGCGTTCGGCGCTCAGCCGATTCGTTGCCCGGTGTGTGACCCTGTAACCGATATAAGCAAGATTCGCTAAGGCGGACATCGTCGATGTAGTTGCGAAGCTGGTTCTACGACCCCACTCGCAGCTCCACCATCTTGGCTTCCTCCGTTTCTTTCACGACAGCCGCATCGATCAAGTCGCAGGACACGCCGTTCCCGGCAGTGATCACGTAGTGGTGGCTCACGCAGTCTTTGGTCGTGGCAGCGGTGAGCTGGAAATGGCCGGCATCGTTCGTTGATGCTTGTCCGAGAATCTTTCCGTCCCGGCGGTCGATGATCGCGACGTCCGCTGACGCGAGAGGGACCCCGTGATCATCAAGGACTGTGCCCTCCAACGTGCGAGGGGCAGAGTTCCGCATTCTCGGGATCGTCGGATCCTCCTCAAACACTGCGAAGCCTTCAGCGTCGACGGTGCCCGAATCGCGGAACGTGCGCCACCATCCCTCGCCATCCAGTTTCTGCAAGGGTTGTCGAAGGACTCCGCTGGCTGGCTCGCCGAGATCCAGACGGGCGTGGGTTTCGGTGGTGCCGTCGAGATACGTGAGTCGGATGTCTACGGGCATGTGGACTCCTTGCATCACCCGATCTCGCGATCAGTCCGGCGTCGGCGCCTCGACGCGTTCGATTACGAGCACCGGCACCGGCGCCGTGCTCGCTTGAAGATTGAGGCCCAGCTGTTCCGGCAGGGCCGTGAAAATCGACGGTAGCGCCTGACGGTCGAGCGGGTCAGGACTCCCCGGTGGCGGCGGGGGAGGACCGAGCTCCGCGCTGAAGTCGAACTCGCCGTCGAACACGCCTTCCAAGGCAGTCCGGTTGATTATGCGACGGCGCACCGGGCCCTCGAGGAGGCGAGCGAACCCCGCCATCGTGATACCGCGCAGCGCCATCATCGACCGACCAGCGGCCAACGAGGCGCCCGGCGCCGGCCCGAGATAGCCGCACGTGCGCGACGGGTCGGCGTTCGCGGCTCCGAAATCCCCGGCCGCCGCGACGTCGCACTTCGCAGCGCTGGGACGCAGGTGCGGCCCGAGGCGGCGACCGGCGTCCGCCGCCTCGAGATAGTAGACGGGCAGCTCGCGCGTGTCGCTGCGCAACTGGAGATTGAAGCGCGTTGCCAGCAGCGATTGCAGCATGACCCGAACCTCGCGGGTCGATGACGCGCGCGGTGGCGTGGCCAGAACATCGAATCGCTGGGCCAGCTGCTCGCGCGACCCGCCAACCAGCTCCGAATCCTGCAGCTCGTAGGCATAGCGGACCAGTTGCCGCAGCGGCATGTTAGTCGCCGTGAACCTGCCCCCTTCGCCGACGCGCACACTCATCGCCTCATCGCCGGATGTATTCCGGCGGACGGACGCAACCTCGAACGACAACGGCGATGGCCCCTGGGCCGTCGGCGCTGCGGCGACCCAGAGCAGACATCCGAAAGTGGCGGTGCAGAACAGGCGTTTCCGCACGCAGACGAACGCGGTTTCCCGAACCATCACTGACCCCTTTGGGGGGAAAGTCTTACAAAATGTAAGAGCGAAAGCAAGCCTGCAAAATCCCCAGATGGCGCTACAATCCGCGCCGGAGGGTGCAATGACTCGCCTCGGGCCGCTACGGCGCGGTTCCGCCTTCGAGCGCACAAGGAACAGCAGGAACTGCCCGTCTTCGCGCTGACCGTCGCGCGGACTTTTACTTCCAGAAGAATCGGCAAGCCCCATGACTGTGTTGATCTGAAGCGACGTGGGCCCGATCAATCCGGCGTGGGCCGCTCCACTGAGTCGATCACCAGCACATCGACTGGTCCCATCGTTGACTGCAGCTTCAGTCCGAGCTGCTCCTCGACAGCCGTAAACAGCGATGGAGCATTCGGATCGACCACTCCAGGGGGCGCGTCGTCGGGCGTCCACGACAGTTCACCGTCGTATCTTTCCGTGAGGCCGGTGCGATCAACGACCAGCCTCCCTGCCCAGTTCGACAGGTTGCCAGCGAGGTCCGCCGGCGAATATGCCCGGAACCGGATTCGACCGGACACGGCATTTCCGCCGCGTGTCGAATCGGGCGCCGCAACCTGAAGTTGCGGACCGAGGCGGCGGTCCGTCCCCTGCACCAGTGCGTAGACAGGCATCTGTCGCGTCTCGGTGTGGACCCGCAGCTTGAAGCGGTCGGCCAGCAACGCGTGCATCATCCGGTTGGAGGGCGGGAGGCCGTCCGGCTCCTTCGCAACAATGTCGAAGCGTGTCGTGTTGATCCAGTCGGAGCCGCCCGCGAGCTGGTATCGCTGGAGCCGGTAGGCGTTGAGGATGACGTCACGAAGGGGCCGGTTTCGGATGACGACCTGTTTCCCCTGTCTACCGATGGAGCCGCCGGATTCGCCAGAGGTGTTCAGCCTCACCGACGCGACTTCGAAGGTCGGGCTGTCGCGCCGCGAGCGTCGTGCCGATCACGACGACAAGCGCGACGGTGTGGGTGGTTGACAACAGCATCACCATTGGACGCGCAGCGTGCTTCAACGGTTGGCAGGCTGCACTCGAACTACCTCCGAGCCACGGCTGGCGAGCCAGTCTTCTGTGTGCCGGGTCCCTCGTCCCCCCGCTCCGGTCTGATTCGATTCGGATCAGGCGCCGTACGGTCCTCCGCGAGCTGCTGAAGTTCTTCGGAGGTGGCATTTTTCTCGAAGTCAGTCATGTCCGAGGGGTCATCGTCTCTGGGCGGCGTCTGATTGTCCATGCTCATGCGGAAGCAATGCAGGTACCGTTTCTCACGCACCGATTCGCGGGCTGGCAAGTCATCAGTTCGCCAAAGCGGTAGCGCCAGCCAGGAGCACATTCGCGAGGTCTTCGAACTGGCGGCGCGCCGGCGGGGCCGGCAAGAGGATGTAATCGTTGCCCAGTACTCGTTGGTGCTCTCAGAGACGCCGTGTGCGTTGCGAGATGCCGGATGGTGATGACGTCGTTCGGAAAATGCGGGTTCACGAGTTTGAATGGGAGGTACCGGTTGTCCGCGACACGTCGATCCAGAGGCGTATCGAGACTGGCGATCAGAATCAGCGCGACGAGTGTCAGTGCTTTCATCTGCTCGGTGAAGTAGCACGAATGGTAGATCAATTCAGAACGGCGCCGGACAGGAGCCGTTCACAGCCGTCGTTACCTCGAACTGCATCGAAAAACTCTGCGGCTCAGTCGTGCCCGGAAGCGTGGAGTAGACGATGGTGCACGAGTGAGTCTGTAACACCGGCCCGGTCACGCTACGCAGCGACCCGGAGCGAACTCCGCCCCCGCCTGCTGGATGGCCGATGAAGCTGATAGCTAGCTGAGGCACGACTTGCTCGTTCGGGTTAAACGAACCGTTCATCGTCTGAGTGCCGGCCGAGAGCCGAATCTCGTGAGTCCCGGTGGCGGAGATCGTTTGGCCGCCAACACTGAGCGAGATCGTCCTGCCGAAACTCGGCACTGAGAGGATAATCCGCACGTCGGAACCGCCCGAAGGGCCAGTCGGCGATCCGTCACCTCCGCAACCTGATAGCGATGTGGACACGATGACGAGAACCGCTGGCTTCATCGCGCCGTCAACCATCGCACCG
>JBOGIQ010000059.1:0-22276 GCA_050742535.1 Vicinamibacterales bacterium
GGCGGGGCTCCACACCGGCGTCGCCATCCACAGCCTGGTGTTCTCGTGCGCGACGATGGTCGTGCCTGCGTTCGCGGCTGCGTTCGCGCCCATTTGGCGGATCGCCTCGTTGCCGCCGGTGTGCTCGAGGTGCCAGTGCGTGTTGAACAGCGTGACGGCCTGCGGGCCTGCCCTGAGCAGAGTCGAAGGGCTTGCCGCGGGCGTCCACACCTGACGCACCGCCGCTATCATTGAGGCGGTCTGGGCCGGGTCGCCGCTGTCAACGAGCACCAGGCCTTCGGGGCTGGCATAGGCGAGGACATTGGTGCCGCCGGCGGCGGTGAGCGACAGACGATCGGTCAGCTGCGTGATGCCTGTCTGAGCCGTGGCGCGCCGAGGCAGCGCGAGACCGATCAGCCCCGATGTCGCACCGACGAGGAACTTTCTACGGTCGATCATTGGTTAGCCGGGACCACGGACCAAGAACGGACCAAGGACAAAGGACGAAGCACCAAGTACCCACTAGAAGCCCCCGATCGTCCCCGTGCTGTCACCGAACGCCTTCCGGCCGGCGCCGACCTTGTCGAGGATCGTCAGGTGCAGGTTGGCCAGCGGGGTCGGCTCGCGCAGCTCGAGGTGCTGGCCGCCTTTGTGCGTGCCGTTGCCACCGCCGACGAGGATCGTCGGCAGCGGGTGGCCGTTGTGGCGATCGCTGTTCGACATGTTCGAGCCGTAGAGGAACATCGCGTGGTCGAGCAGCGTGCCGTCGCCGTCGGGCACGTCGGCGAGCTTCTTCAGGAACGCGGCGAACCGCTCCACGTGCCACGTCTGGATCTTTGCCAGCTTCTCGAGCCGGCCGAGGTCGTTGGCGTGGTGCGACACGGGATGGAAGGCGTCCGACACGCCGATGTGGTTGTAGGTCCGGAGGGTGCCCTCGGCCACCATGATGTACGAGGCCACCCGCGTCAGATCGGCACGGTAAGCCAGCGCGATCAGGTCGAACAGCAGGTCAACCTGGTCGGCGAAGGCGTTCAGCTCGCCGATCGGCGCCTTGGGCACGGTGATCGCCGACAGGTCCCGGCTCGACGCCACCTGGACGCGCCGCTCGATCTCGCGCACGGTGTCGAGGTAGTCGCCGAGCCGCGCGCGATCGGCGGCACCGAGGTCGCGCTGCAGCGCGCTGGTCCGCTCGCGGACGCGATCGAGCAGGCTCGACGTCTGGCTGGCGATGGCGGCGCGCTCCTGCGGCGTGTCGCCCTCACCGAACAGCTGCGTGAAGACCTTGCGCGGGTTGAACTCCATCGGCAGCGGCGAGTGCGCGTCGCGGAACGACAACGTGGTGTTGTAGAAGCACGCCGAGCCGCTGCACGCGGCGTTCTGCTGCGTCGTCTCGGCGGCGACTTCGAGCGACGGCAAGGTCGTGTCCTGGCCGATTTGACGCGCCACGATCTGGTCGAGGGTCGTCTCCATACTGGCGCCGCGCGCCGCCCTTTCGGGCTTGACGCCGCTCAGCCAGGTGGCCGGCGCCAGGCTGTGCACCCCGCCGATCATCGCCTTGTTTTCGAGGTTGCCGAACGACGTCACGTACTTCTTGTGCGGCTCGAGCGACGCGAGGATCGGGCTCAGCTTGAAATCAGCGCCGGCGCCGCGCGGCGTCCACCGATCCATTTCTGGACCGTGGGACGTGTTGCCCATGATGGCGCCGTGCGGGATGTAGAAGAACCCCATCCGCAGCTTCGGCGTCGCGGCGGTCTGCGCCAGCGCGGTCGCCGCAGGAACCATCGCGTCGAGCAGCGGCAACGCCAGCGTCACGCCGGCGCCGCGCAGGACCGCCCGCCGCGAGAGATGCCGTTTCGTCAGGTACATGGTCAGTCCTTCTGGCCCCTGGGCGCCGTAGCCTTCGGCGAAGGCGCTTGAAAGCGAAACGCGTCGCTGGACACGATACCCGAGACGATGGCCGAGAGCGTGTGATTCTGGGCTGCCGACCGCCGCACGATCGCCCGCACTTGCGGCATGTCGTCGGCCTCGAGTTCCCGGCCGAGCGCATACATCGTCAGCTTTTCCGTGAAGTTGCGCACGAACAGGTCGCGACCGCCAAAGAGCGCCGCGCGGAGCTCGGCGGGACCGTCCACCACGCCGCCGTTCGGCAACGTCGTCTTCGCGTCGATCGGCGCCCTGGCGTCCACGTCCCGGTCACGCCACCGGCCGATGGCGTCGAAGTTCTCGAGCGCCAGCCCGATCGGGTCGATGACGCCGTGACACTGGTTGCAGCCAGGCTTCGAGCGATGGCTTTCGAGCCGCGCCCGCAGGGTCTTCGGCGCCTCGCCCTTGGGCGTTGACAGATCCGTTTCGACGTCGGGTGGGGGCGGCGTCGGCGGCGTGCCCATCAGCTTCTCCATCACCCAGGCGCCGCGGACGACCGGCGACGTCCGATCGCCGTACGACGTCCGCAGCAGCACGGCCCCCTTGCCGAGCACACCGTGGCGGCGCGGGTCGAGTAGCGTCACCCGACGGAATTGCGGCCCGAGCACGGTCGTGATGCCGTAGTGCCTGGCGAGCCGTTCGTTGATGAACGTGTGATCGGCGGTCACGAGGTCGCTGACGCTCCGGTCCTCCAGCAGCACGCTGGCGACGAACTGCTCGATCTCGGCGGCCATGTCGCGGCGGAGTTGATCGGTGAACGCCGGGAACAGATTCGGATCCGGCTCGACCTCTTTCAGGTTGTCGACGTCGAGCCACTTCAACGCGAAGTTGCGCACCAGGGTGGAGGCGCGCCGGTCGCCGAGCATGCGCAGCGCCTGCACGCGCAGCGCGTCGGGCGTACGCAGCTTCCCGGCGGCCGCGGCGTCGAGAAGCGTTTCGTCCGGCCCCTGGCTCCAGAGGAAGAACGACAGCCGCGAGGCCAGCTCGAGATCCGACAGGGGGAACGCGCCGTACGTAGTGTCCGCCTTGAGGCGGACCGCGCCGCGCGTAGTGTCCGCCTTCAGGCGGACTGGCGTGCGGATGGTGCGGAACAGGAAGTCGGGGCTGACGAGCACAGCCGCGACGAGTTGCTGGACGCCCGAATCAAAGCTGCCCGCCTTGCGGCCGGTTTCGAAGTGCGGCATCAGTGAATCAACGTCGGAATCGCTGACCGGCCGGCGGAAGGCGCGGCGCGCCAGGTTCGCCGCGATGCGGCGGGCGCAGTCGACGTCGCGCACGGCGGTTCGGCGCCCACGGACCATCTCGCGTTCGGGATGGCAGATGAACACCCGCTGGCGGCTGGGCGTGTCGGACACGCCCGGCGAGTTGAACGGGCCGACCACCTGGACGCCGCCCTGGATGCGCGGCTCGCGGTCGCCGCGGCTGAACGCGTCGCCGACGATCAGGCCGATGAACTCGTCCGACTCGACGCGTGCGCGCTCGACGAACGTCACGGCGACGTCGTAGGTGCCCGCCTTCACCTGCACCGGGACGTCGGCGAACCGCTTCATCACCTCGGCCCGCCCGGGCGCGCCCAGGCGATCGACCGTGCGCAGATCGTCGCTGCCACCGACGGACTGGCGGAATACCTCACGGCCGTCCACGAGCAGGATCAGCGTGTGGCGGGTCTCCAGGACGCGCGAGTACACGTCGACGCCGATGTCCTGAATCGTGAACCGGTACTCACCGTCGGCGGGGAAGGTGTGGCGGAACTTCATCCCGCCGCGTGTGCCCAGCGGCAGGCCGTCCAGGTGCAGCGGCTGATCGCCTGATTCGTGCTGCTGGAAGGCCGCCACCGATACCTTGGGCGTCGATTCGCCGACGGCCAGCCGCGCCGCCATCCGGGCGGCGGCGACGTATTGATCGAGGAACGCCGGCGAGACGCTGAGCGCCGCGGCGATGTTGTCGAAGCCGTGGACTTCGATCTCGGCGGGCAGCAGCTGCGCGGCGTCGAGCTCGATGGCGAGCAGATCGTTGACCGCCGTCGCGAACTCGGTCCGCGTCAGCCGCTGCATCGGCACATGGCCGGCGGCGGCCCGTCCCGGATCGGAGGCATCGAGCGCCGCCTCCATCCAGGTGACAAACGCGTCGATCTCGGCCTGGCTCGGCTGACGGCTTCCGGGCGGCGGCATCTGCCGGCCGCGCAGCTTGCGCAGCGACTTTTCCCAGACGTCGCGGTGCTCGCGCACGCCGGCGAGGGTGGACGCCTCGATGACCAGTCCGCCGGCCTTCACGGCCGGGCTGTGGCAACCCGCGCAGTACGTATCGAGGAGTGTCCTGGCGCCCGCGGCGTCGCTTACGGGTGCAGTCTTCCCCCCGCCCGCGCCCTGGCCCGACAGGGCGGCCGTGGCGAGAAGCGCTGCGGCGACGACGAAGCTGATGGCGCGCGTCATGGCACGACGCCAGGATGATAACGCCGTACGCCAGAGCGTGCTCAGCGCGCTCTCCGCTCCCGCTGGCGTTGCGCGTCCTCCAGCCACCGAGCCATCTTCTCGTCGTTCGCGGCATGGAACGCCCAGCCCTGCGCCGTGCCATGCCAGCGATAGTCTCTGATCGTCATATCGATACCGCGGTCGATCAGGAACTGCATCGACTCGTAGTTCGCATGAAAGACCAGCTCGTGCAGGATACTCGCGGGCTCATGCGAGCTCCACGTCGTGTTGATATCGGCGCCGTGCGCCAACAGAAAGTCCGCCACGTCGAGGTGGCTGTTCATGACGGACCAGGCGAACGCCGTGTCGAGCACCCGCTGGACACTGTGCGCGCTCCATTGGCGCGCGTATTCCTCGATCCGGCCCATCGGCATGTACGGACTCGAAGGGTAATGCTGCTCGATGTCGCCCAGCGCTGGCGCTCCGGACGCGTCGAACCACCGCTTCACCCGCGGGAGATCGCCCATACCTGCCGCATGTGGTAAATCGTCGGGCAGTGCCCAGATACGGGTGAGCAATGGAATAAGGTGTGTCTTCGCGTAGGTAAACGCGAATTCGACGGCCTGCGATTGAGGCGGCGGCTCACGCCGCAGTATCGCGGGATCGAGATCGAGAAGCGCACTGATGAATTCCCCACGATTCTTCAGCGTTGCGACCTCGATGATCCGAGCTTGAAACCCCACGAAGGCGTCACCGAGCAGCCACGGCTCACGGTCCAGGAGGCGACGGAACGCCGTCAAGTCGCTGTCCCCGGCTGGTGAGGCTGCCGAGGTCTCGTGCCCACTATAGGAACTCACGGAGCGGCGGGCCTGTTCCATCACGAACGCCTTCCACAACCCGACCTCGGCGGTGCGGCCAGGCCGGTTGTCGATGAAGTACGTGACGAAGGCCTGGCGTCCGACACTCGCCTCGACGCGTGCGCCGAGCTCCGGATCGAGCGCGATGGCGCGGTCCAGCAGGACTGACGCGATGACGTCGTGCTTGAAGCCGGACGCGACCGTGAACGCTTCAGTGACGAGGGCCAGATTGTTCTCGTCCTCATGAAGCGCAGCGCGGACGGCGTCGATGTCGCCGAGCGCCACCAGGAATCGGAGCGTGTCCGGGAGCAGACCTTTCCGCCGAAACAGCTGCAGCAGCCCCCTGGCGTGCGACCGGAGGAGCCCCTCGCACACCGCTGGCATCACGACCGCGCCGGCGTCGATCAGCAGTTCCGCGCAGGCGGCGCGGGTGAAGTGCTCCTCGGCGAACGGATCGAAGCTGTCCCCATAGGAACCGGTGGCGAATCCCAGCACGCCGCTGTCGTCGACGTCGCCATGCCAGGACAGCAGCGCCGGGTACTCGGCCAGCAACTGCTTCAAACGATCGACGTCGTTGTCGTGAATGACGCGCCGAGCCTGCGCTGCCGCCCATTCCAGGCCTCTGCCAAGGCGTTTCCCGACTTCCGCGGTGAGGTCTTGCCAACCAGGGTAGCCGTACTCACGGGCGATGACGAGTTGCGCGTTTCGCTGCGTCAGCGGCACGTCGACAGTCGGCAAATGCGCACGCGCACGCGCGATCGCACCGGCATCACCAGCGGCGGTGTCGCGAGCGAGTTTCTTAGCCTGTTTCCGGAGGGATTCGAGAGATGGACGTTCCGGGAGAGACTTCGACGCGGTCATTGCGCCCCTCTTTCGTCAATCGCCTGTAACCCGCTGACTTCAGGCTGAAAGAAGGTGCACACGCACACGACTCAGGCCAAAACAGGTGGGAGTGTTCCCTTGCCGCGGGAGGGTGGCGCCCTGTCAGCGCACTGCGCGCAGTATCAAGGGAGCGCCGCTTCGATGTCAAACACGTCGGTCAACGGCGTCCATGCGTATCGCAGAGTGTTCGCGAACGGTGCTAGCCTGAAGGCATGCTTCGTCTGCTGATCTGCCTGCTTCTGACGCCGGCCGCCGCGCTGGCGCAGGGTGCCACCACTACTCAGAAACCACCTCGAAAGCCACCCGTGTCCGCCCCTTCCGCACCGAAGCCAGCCCCCGCTGCAGCGAAGCCGCTGCCTGCGGGAACGGCGCCGGCCCGTGCTGCCGCACCACTGACCGACGACCAGAAGCCGATCTACGCGCTCGGGCTCCTGATGCAGCGTTCACTGGACCAGTTCGACCTCAGCGCCGCCGAGCTCGACATCGTCAAGCGCGCCTTGACCGATGCCGCTGCACACAAGCCGGCGATCGATATCGAGGAGTGGGGACCGAAGATCGAGGCGTTCGCCGGTGCCAGGGCCGCACGCGTCGTCGCGCGTGAGAAGGCCGCATCGGTTGCGTATCTGGCGAAAGCAGCGGCGGATCCAGATGTGGTCAGAACCGATTCCGGGTTGATCTATCGAGACCTGTCTGCCGGCACCGGTCCGTCTCCGACGGCCAGCGATGCGGTGAAGGTTCATTACCGCGGCACGCTCATCAACGGCACGGAGTTCGACAGCTCGTATCGGCGTAACGAGCCGGCGCAGTTCCCGCTGGGCGGCGTGATCCCGTGCTGGACCGAGGGCATGCAGAAGATGAAGGTCGGCGGCAAAGCCCGACTTGTGTGCCCATCGGACCTCGCCTACGGTGACGCGGGGCGTCCTTCTATTCCCGGCGGCGCCACGCTGGTGTTCGAGGTCGAACTACTGGAGATTGTCGCGGCGGCGCAGTAACCAGATCACTTGTTGTTCGGATCGTCGTCGTCGTCCTGAGCGCGGCCGCCCTGCGGCGGCGCGGCGGTAGTCTTTGCCGCTGCCGCGCGCGCGTCCGCGAGAGAGGCCCCGGTCAGCTCGGCGATGACGCGCGCGGTCTCCTCGCGCACGACGCCCTCGCGGCCGCCGAAGCCGAAGCCGCCGGCCTGGCCGAGTGCGGTCTGCAGCGGCGTCAAGCCCCGGCCGTCCTTGCGGGTCAGGTCCACCTTGTTCTCGTGCAGGAATCGGATGACGCCGGTCATGCCCCAGAGCGCGGCCCCATGCGCCGCGGTCCGTCCCTGGGCATCGGCGGCGTTGATGTCGGCGCCCGCCGCCATCAGCAGGCGGATCGTCTCGATCGCCCCGGCGTCCGTCTTGCGGCGACCGGTCCGGTCCGACTCGCTCGTGCCGACGTTCGCGGCCAGCAGGATGCTGGTCACCCCGCGTCCGCCGACGGCCTTCGCGTTCGCCCCGTGCTCGAGCAGCAGCTTGACGACCTTGGCGTCGCCCGTCTTCGCGGCGCGCAGCAGCGGCGTCGTGCCCGCGCCGAGGATGCCGTCCGCGCCGCGGTCGATCTTCGTGCGATAGGGCACGCGCTGGCGCAGCGGCACGTCGACCTTCGCCCCCGCCTTGACCAGCTTCGAGACGATGTCCCAGGCGGTCAGCGTGTCGTCCATTTCGGTTGGCGCGGGACGGTTCGAATCGGGCATCGTGTGCGCGTCGACGGCCGCCCAGAGCGCCGTCTGGCCGACGTTGTCCTGCATACTGAGGTCGGCGCCGTGGTCGAGCAGGCGGCCCGCCACGTCGAAATGCCCATTGGTCAGCGCGATGATGAGTGGCGTGTGCCGTTCCGGATCCACGATGTTCAGGTCCGCGCCTGCCGCAGCCAGCACGTCCACGCACGCCACGCAGTCTTCGCGTGCCGCCAGCAGCAGCGGCGTCCATCCACCAGGCGGCAGCCACTTGTCGCGCGGCTCGTCCGTGCGCTGCCGCTCCCACTCGATGATCGTCGAGCGGGCATTGACGTCTGCGCCCCCCTTGATCAGCGCCTGCATCGTCTCGGGGTGACGTTCCGCCGCGGCCCACATCAGCGGCGTCTGCCCCCGCCAGTTGTCGCCGGGATCGACGGACGCGCCGGCGGCAACGAGCACGCGCACGCCGGCGGTGTTTCCCGCGTGCGCGCAGGTGTGCAGCGCCGTCTCGCCGAGAGGGCCGGTGGCATTGGCGCTGACGCCGGCCTTGAGCAGGCGCTCGATGATGGCCGCGCTCCCGCTCTCGCAGGCGAGCGCGATCGGGGTGGCGCCGTAGCGGTTCGCCGAATGCGGAACGGCGCCGGCCCGGAGCAGCCGGTCGACGAGCGTCGCGTCGTTGTTCCTGACCGCCCAGTGCAGCGCGGTCGTGCCGTCGGCCGACCGCTGGTTCGCATCGGCACCGCCGCCGAGCAGCGCGATCGCCTGTGCGTGTTCGGCGGCCTTGGCCGCCTGCACGAGCCGCAGGTCCTGCGCCGCCGCGTCCGCGGCGAGCGTCGCGAGAAGCCCGATTACGAGCAGCAAACAATCCGGCTGAAGCCGGACTCTACGGCAATCACGCATGGTCGCCCCGTTTCACCACTACCAACGCGGACCTGACAAGGTCCGCGCCACTACCAACCACCAACTAGAGATCCGCCAGCGGCCCCGTGCTGTCGCCGAGCCGCTCGAGGTCGACGCCCGCCTTGTCGAGCAGCGAGATCAGCAGGTTCGTCATCGGCGTGCGGTCCGGGTAGCGCAGGTGCCGCCCGCCTCGCATCCGGCCGCTCGCGCCGCCGATCAGGACGTTTGGCAGCGGGAAGTGATCGTGCGCGTTGCTGTTGCTCATGTTGCTGCCGTAGAGCAGCAGCGAGTGATCCAGCAGCGACCCGTCGCCATCCGGCGTGTTCCGCATCCGCTCCAGCAGGTGGGTGAAGGCGCCGACGTTGTAGGTCTGGATTTTCGCGTTCTGCTCGATCTTCTCGGCGCGGTTCGCGTGATGGGAGACGGAGTGGTGCCCCTCGTACACGCCCACCTGCGGATACGTACGGGCGGTGACCTCGCGCGACACCATGAACGAGATGACCCGCGTGATGTCTGCCTGATACGCCAGCATCATCAAGTCGTACATCAGCTCGATGTGCTCTTCGTAGTCGAACGGCACGCCGGCCGGGCGTGAGGGGAGTTCCAGATCCCGGTCGTCCTGCGTCCTGCCGGCAAGCTCGATCCGGCGCTCGATCTCGCGCACGTTGTCGAGGTACTGGCTCATCACGCGGCGATCCGACGGCCCGAGCTGGAGCTGCAGGCTCGCGGCATCGCGGCGCACGGCGTCGAGGAGGCTGCGGTCCTGGCGGAAGCGCGCCTCCCGTTGCGCCGCGTTTCCGCCCTGCCCGAACAGCCGCTCGAACACCTTGCGCGGATTGATCTCCATCGGCAGCGGCGTTTCGGGCGTCGCCCACGAGAGCGTGTTGAGGTAGATGCAGCCGTAATCGACGTCGCACGATCCGAAGAGCGCGGACGGATCCTCCGAGGCGAGCTCCAGCGACGGCAGGATAGTGCCCTGTCCAATCGCCCGCGCCGCAATCTGGTCAGCCGTCACGCCTGCGTAGGCATCGACGCCCTGCGTCGCCTTCGGGCGGACGCCGCTCAGCCAGGTGGTCGGGCTCAGCGAGTGGACCGCCGTCGTGTCCGCCGCCGCGTGCGCGAGGCCGGTGACGACGTTGAGCTGGTTACGGAACGGCTCGAGCGGCTTGAGGATTGGCGTGAACTCGAAGTTCGCGCCTTCTGTCGCCGGCGTCCACGAGCGCATGACGGCCCCGTGCGGGAAATAGACGAAGCCGAGCCGCGTCACCGGGCGCGCCGCCGTCTGCGCCAGCAGCGTGCGGGCGGGAATCATGGAGTCGAGCAGCGGCAGCGCCAGGCTCACGCCCATGCCTCGCAGAAACGTTCTCCGCGGAAGATGCTTCCTGGTGACGAACATGGTCACTCCTTTGGTGCCTTCTTCATCTGGAACGGCGCGCTCCGGACGATGCCGAGCACGATCGACGACCAGCGATAGTCACGTGCGGCTTCTCGAGCCACCTCGCGCACGAGCGGTCTGTCGTCGAGCTCGATGCCGCGTCCGAGCGCGTAGGTCATCAGCTTCTCCGTGAGGGCACGGACGAACATCTCAGGGCGATCGAGCACGGCGTTCCGGAGCGCGACGGGACCGTCGATCTTCGTGCCGTTCGCGAGCTGTCCCGTCGGATCGATCGCGCCGCCAGGCTCCTTCTCGCGCCACTGGCCGAGGCCGTCGAAGTTCTCGAGCGCAAAGCCCAGCGGGTCCATCACGCGGTGACAGCTGGCGCACGTCGGGTTCCGGCGGTGCGCCTCGAGCCGCGCGCGCAGCGACCGGGCCTCCTCGCCGGGGTGATTTTCCTCGATGTCGGGAACGTCCGCCGGCGGCGACGGCGGCGGCGTGCCGAGGATGTTCTCGAGCACCCACTTGCCGCGCAGCACGGGCGAGGTGCGATTCGGGTACGACGTCACCGTCAGGATGCTGCCCTGTCCGAGGAGGCCGCGGCGCACTTCCTGTTGCACGGGCACACGCCGGAAGTGGCTGCCGTACACGTTGGGGATGCCGTAGTGGCGCGCCAGCCGCTCGTTCACGTAGGTGTAGTCCGCGTTCAGGAAATCGAGAACGCTGCGGTCTTCGCGGACGATACTCTCGAAGAACAGCTCGGTCTCGATGCGGAATGCCTCGCGCAGCTCGTTGTCGAAGTTGGGAAACTCGCGCGCGATGGGGGAGAGGCTGCGGAGATTCCGCAGCCGCAGCCACTGCGTCGCGAAGCTGTCGACGAGCGCCCGGGCTTTCGGATCCTTGAGCATCCGCTCGACCTGTGCCCTGAGCACGGGTGGCTGGTCGAGGCGGCCCTGCTCGGCGACCTTCAACAGCTCGTCGTCGGGGATCGAGCTCCACAGGAAGAAGGAGAGGCGCGACGCAAGCTCCAGATCGGAGACCCGCCCGACTCCAGCGGCTGACGCGGGCGGCGCCTCGACGCGGAACAGGAACTTCGGGCTCGCCAGGATCAGGCGCAGCGCCTGTTCGATACCGGCGTCGAAAGTGGCGCCTTCCGCCCGGCCCTCTTCATAGAGCGCCAGCAGAGGGTCCAGGTCGTTTGCAGTCACCGGCCGCCGGTACGCGATGCGGGCCAGGGTGGTGAGGATCGTCCGCGCGCAGGAGGCTTCCTGTGTGGGCGTTGAAGGACGGCAAGTGAAGATGCGCCGGCGGCTCGGCGTGTCGCCCGGACCGGTCGGGTTGAACGGGCCGGTCAGCGTGACCTGATCGACGATCGGCAGGCCATTCATGTCCTGCAGATCGTGATGCCGCTCGTGGAGCTGCAGCGGCTCGTCCGACTGCGCGCGATTCCGCCGGTAGAAGGTGACGCCGACGTCATGGGGACCGGCTGCGACGCGCACGCGCGCGTTCAGGCGCTTGTGGATGTCGTCGGCCGCCGCCGACATGTTCCTGTCGCTCGCGAGGTTGTCCGCCGGGCCGCCGACCTGGGCACTGAACACCTGCTCGCCATCGATCGCGATCTCGACGCGGTGCGCGAACTCCAGGCCGGTGATGTAGCCGTGGAAGTTGCGCATCAGGCTGATGGCGAGCTCATACTCGGCGTTCTGCGGGAAGTTGTGACGGAAGCGCATGCCGCCGCGGGTGCCCAGGCCCAGGCCGTCCACTTCGTCCTGCTGCGAATCGTCCGGTGGCACGCGGTAGGCGAGCCGCACGACTTCGGTGTCGGTGCCGACGGCCACGCTGCTCACACGCCGGGCAGCCGTGAAGTACTGTTCGAGCAGTGACGAGGAGACGCGCAACACGCCGGCAATGTTGTCGAAGCCGTGGCTCTCGTCATCCGGGGGCAGGAGGTCCATGACGTCGACCTCCAGGTCCAGCAGATCCCGTACGGCGTTGCCGTACTCCGTGCGGTTCAGGCGGTGGATCGGCTTGTGTCCCGGATCCGGCGATTTCAGTGCCTGCGCGTCGATCCGGCGCTCGAGCGACGCGGCGAACGCTTGCAGTGCGGCCTCGCCGGGTCGCGGCATGCCGACGGGCGGCATCATGCCGCCGCGCAGCTTCACGATCACCTTTTCCCATACGTTCGAGTGGCTGGCGGCCGCCGCTGGGTCGAGCCCGTCGAGCGACAGCCCGCCGGTCAAGGTGCGGGTGTTGTGGCAGGTGACACAGTATTGCTTGATCAGCGCCTGCTCGGATTGCGGCGCTGCGCCCTGCTTCTCA
Organism: Vicinamibacterales bacterium; assembly: GCA_050742535.1. Lineage (GTDB taxonomy): Bacteria > Acidobacteriota > Vicinamibacteria > Vicinamibacterales > UBA2999 > Gp6-AA40. Next base: position 12,349 of record JBOGIQ010000059.1, read on the forward strand.
GCCGGCGTGGGCTGCCCGCCCGGCGCGCCGCCCTGGCCGAGACTCTGCCCGTCGAGGACCGCGGCCTGCGCCTGGGCAGACGGGTGACCGGCGCGCAGGCCGAAAGAGGCCACGCTGACCGCCCAGCACACGCAGAAGAAGAGGATCGAGCCGCGGCGCATTCTTGAGGTCTCTCCGCTTCTAATACGGGTCACACCCGTCGGGCATTGCAGGCACTGTAACACTGTCGTCCCATTGGCTCCCAACCGGCCGGACGCCGAGCAAACTGTTTCGCTTTTCCATCGTCCAATAGCCATCGGACGTCTGCCGGAGAACCCCATGCGCTTGCCGCTCGTTCTGGCTGCCACACTGCTCATCCAGCCGCTTCAGGCTCAGCCCCCGAACTCGTTCGAGGTCGTCTCAATCAAACCGAACACGAACGGCATTTCGAACGCCATCCCGCCTTCGCGGTCCAATGGCAGCTTCAGCGCGTCGAACGTCGCATTGAAATCTGTCATCGCGAACGCCTACGAAATGCGCATCTTTCAGATTATCGGCGGACCGGACTGGCTGACGAGGGAGCGCTTCGACATCATTGCCCGCGGCCGCGAGGGCACGCCAGACGGGCTGCGGCCGGCGATGCTGCGGACACTGCTCGCTGAGCGTTTCAAGCTCGTGGCGCACGTTGAAACGAGAGAGCAGCAGGTGTATTCGCTCACCCTGCTGCGCGGCGACGGCCGGCTTGGTCCGCAGTTGAAACCGTCGGCGCCGGCAAGCGGATCATCGTCCGGATTTCCGTCCGCTTCGGCGGGCAATGGAACGGCGAGGATCAACGGCCGCGTGTCGATGGACACCTTCGCTCTCATGCTGACGAGTTCCGTGTTCAGTCAACGCGTGATCAATCGCACCGGCCTCAGTGGCGAGTTCGATCTCGATCTCCGCTTCACGCCGGATTCGTCGTCCGCACCCGCTCCCGAGTTCCCGTCGATCTTTACCGCCGTGCAGGAGCAGCTTGGCTTGAAGCTGGAGGCATCACGCGGCCCGGTCGACATGCTCGTGATCGATTCAGTCGAGCGACCCACCCCGGATTGACCTGCATCCCGTTGATAGCCTGAGTTGCCTGGGTGGCCTGGGTGGCCTGGGTAGCCTGAGTAGCCTGGGTATTACTCGGGCAACCGAGGCAACCTATGCAGCCCAGGCAACCCAGGCAACCCTTCTGCTTTCCGGCTAATAGCCCCTGCTGGCGCCGCCGCCACCCGATCCGCCGCCGCCAAAGCTGCTGGACCCGCCGCCCGACCCGCCGTTCGACGACCCGCCTGACGAGCCGCTCGACTCGATGCGCGGAAGAACCTTCGTGTACTCCCGACGGAAGGTGCAGAACGCGCACGTCTCGACGACGAGCGCGCTGCCTTCACTGGCCGTGGTCGCTGCGGCGAGGACCTTCTCGGTGGACGACCTGGTGCGGTTGTGGCACTGCGTGCACTTGGAGTAACTGCTGAACCACTTCGGGTATCGCAGCGAGAAATGATGCCCACAGGACCGGCACTTCCACACATCGTAGTCAACGCTCTTGATGCGCTCTTCTGCCTGCTGCCCCTCCTCGAGCAGCGCGTTGTCGTGCGACTCGTCGACGAGCGTCATCAGCGTCTGACATTGCGGGCAGCGGCGCCGGTGGCGCCGGCGCCAGGTCCGGAAGCCGACGATCGAGCCCACGACGCTGAGCGGAAGACCCGCAAGCAAGCCGATTACCGCAGCGATGCCGGGCCAGTCGCTCCCGTACGACTCGCTCCGCGGAGACGGGAGCTCCATCGGTTCGTCGCGCGCCGCGCTCAGCAGCGCATCGACGCCGGCAAGCAGACCCTCATCGAACTCCCCAGACTTGAACTTCGGGATCACGCGGGCATCGAGAATCGCCCCCACCTTGCCGTCGGGCAGTGCGCCCTCGAGCCCGTAGCCCACTTCCACGCGAACGCGGCGATCGCCGGTGGACCAGAGCAGCAGCAGCCCGTTGTCCTGGCGCGCTTTGCCGATCTTCCAAAGCTCGAAGAGCTCGACGGCAGCTTCCTCGATCGTCAGGCCGTCGAGCGAGCGGATCACGACAACCGCCATTTCGGCGCCGTTCGTACGTTCGAACTCGCCGATGGTGGAGTTGAGCCGGGCAATCGTGTCCGCGCGCAGCGCCCCGGGCATATCGGTCACCCACGTGCCGTCGCGGGTGCGCGGATTGGGGATACTGGCGAGCGGCTCGGCGCCGACGGCAGCGCTCACGAGGAAGATGAGCGCGGCCGTCTGGGCTACAGCCCGGCGAGCTCTAGTCTGCGACTGCTGCCTCGACACTCTCGATGATTACCACGTTCACGGGGCCACGGGTTGACTCGAGCTTGAGCCCGAGTTGTTCGTTGAGCGCGGTCATCAGGGACGAGCCGTCGGCCTGCGGGATGTTCGCGGCAGCCGCCGGGACGGGCGCGCCCATCTTCTTGGCCAGCGCCAGCACCATCTGTAGGTCCAGCTTCATCGCGAAGTCGTAGCGGCCAGTCAGTCCGGTCTTGTCGCGCACCGTACGGCCGGTCAGTACCGACAGCTGCTCGACGAGCTGCTTCATCTCCTGCCCGTCACCGCGCATCACCAGGTTGAGCGGCCCGCCCGATGTATCAGTCGTGACCATACAGGGCCCGGGCTTCCCCACGAAGCTGGCCACATCGCCCTTCGCCAGCGCCGCGCCTTGCTGGGCGACGATCTCGTCGTTCGCGCACTCGGACTTCGACGGCTTCATGTCGGGACCGAGGCGGCCGTCGCCGCGGGCGAGCACCAGGTCGTAGACGGGCAGCTCGCGCGTTTCCGTGTGCGTCTTCAGCTTGAAACGGTCGGCCAGCAGCGTCCGCAGCAGCTGCGGCAAGTCCTTCATCGCGATCGTCGCGGTGTTCGCCACGCGAGCGGTGATATCGTACTTCGCCGCCATCAGCGTCGGTGGCCCGTCGACGAGCTGTGCCTCCTGTTGCAGCTCATAGGCCACCATGATCAGCATCTGCAGCGGCGTATTCGTGGCCGTGAACCGGCCGCCCGGCTGCGGCAGCATCAGCGCGATCATGCTGAGCGGGTTGTTGGGATCAGGGTTCGGGTTGCTCGGCCTGACCGACGCGACCTCGAAGGCCGGAGCCGGCGGCGTCTGCGCGCCGAGATTCGGGGCAGCACCGAGAAGCAGGATCGTTGCAACGCTGAAGGCAAGAAATCGTTTCGTCAAGACAAGCTCCTAACTACGAACTACCAACTACCAACTACGCATTCGGCTATACGACCAGGGCGCCAGCACGCTGATGGTGAGCGGCAGCAACGCCGGCGACAGCATTCGGACAGCGTCCGCCGTCGGCATGTCGGCAAGCGACAGACCCGCCGCGCGCAACACCGTCAGCGATGCTGCCGCAACCGCCGTCCATAGAAAGACGACAACCGACGCCTGACGAACCGTCAGCAGCCGCTCCGCAAGGACGCTCCAGAAGATATAGACCGTGGCGAGCACAATCGCTGCCGCCGCCACCCAGGACGTCGCCCGCAGGATCGCGTCGAGTGGGATCTCGGGTCCGATCCCGGATTGTCCGGCGAGCGCCAGCAGGGCGAGGGCGAGACCATAGAGCAACAGCAGTGATCCCGCGATGTTCATGCGGCGGGAATAGCGCGTCCAGAGCGCTCCAAGCACGGCGAATGCCGCGACCCAGATGACGACACCGATCACCGCCACGACCACCAGTGAGAGCTGCTCGTATCCGGTCAACGCTGCGACTGCGTCGTTGAAGACAGACCGTTGACTGTTCAGAGGCACGCCGATCATCTGGATGAACACCGCGTCACCCAGCAGTGGCATCGATATCCATGCGCTGACAACGATGGCGATGAGCGCCGCCAGAACGCAGAACGACTTCACGAGTAGTTTGAGGGCGGCCAGCTGCGCGGCGCCGTGCGCCTGAATGGCCTCGAATGCGCTGACGTACGTGCGTCCTTGTCTCCGGCGAATGCCGAAGGCATTTCCGCCGAGGCACAACATGACAAACAGTGAGAGCGGCGTAAAGAGCGGGGGCATTGCTCGGACCCAGAAGCATTCCTCGATCGGGCAAGACACACCAGGGTCCGCATTCCACGCGGCATCGACGGGCCCGCTGACCGCCGATACCAGCAGAATCACGCTCGCAAGCGCCACCCCGATCGTCAGCACCGGCAATCCGCTGGACTTCAGCTCCAACCACACTTGCGCCCGCGTTGCAGACGCGGTTGGACACGGGACGCGGAAGAGACCGACGAGCCACACCCACCATCCGTCGCCTGCAGTCCAGCTGACAACGCCGGCGAGGGCACGTGGGGCTGCGCTCAGCTCATCGCCGCGACGCTGCCGCGTCACCATGACGAGCGTGACGAAGAAAGAAGCCAGCACAATCAGTGCGATCCACGCGTAATCGGTGCGCGGGAAGTCGAACAGCGTCGGCCACAGACGCGGAGGCCAGTCGTAGCCGCCCGGGAGCTCCACTGCGGTAAGGCGCTCCACCGCGGTCGTCCAGGCGTATAGGGTGGCAACCGCCCACACCAGCACCGAGATTCCCAGGTTGCGTGTCGACCAGCCCCCCGCCGCGTAGACCACGGTGAGCGCCGCCATCCACGCGCCAATGGGCAGCAGTGGGAAGGCATAGCCCGAGGTAGCCCTCAGCAGAAGCGCCGACACGAGGTATATCGCCCACGACATGGCGGTGAGATACACCATCGGGGCACCGACGATGACCATCGTCCGAACCGGCCGGGTGTAATGGAGATAGAGCGGAAACCCGGGTCGATCGCCACTGAGCCTCGCAAGAGATAGCCAGGGCGCCCCGTGCGGCAGGACGAGGAGAGTCATGGCGAGGGCGGCGTATTCGTCGGCTGGCCCAACGGTAGCGCCCAGGGCCAGTGCGACGAGTCCCCCAACGATCCCGAAAGCCAGCTTCCAGGCGGCCTCGACGCGTGTCACCCGCCACGTCTCCCACAGAATCGCGATGACCGGTGAGCGCGTAGTCATGAGTCCTCTAGGCATGGCGAATCCGGCTGAGTGACCACGGTGCCAGCACGCTGACGAGTAGCGGCAGAAGTGCCGGCGACAGCATCCAGGCGGCATCCGTCGTGGGCATTCCGGCGAGCGATACGCCGGTTGCACCGAGCACCGTCACCCATGCCATTCCGAACGCCGCTGAAAAGAGAATGGCGCTCGACGCCTGTCGGAGCGTCAGCAACCGTTCCTCGAAGACATTCCAGGAGAGATAGCCCGTCGCAAGCACCATCGCCGCGGCCGCGAGCCACTTTGTCGCCTCGAGAACGGCGCTCAGCGGAATCTCCGGGCCGATCCCGCGTTCACCAGCCAGCGCCAGCAGACCGAGCGCGAGCGCGTAGATCAACAGCACCGATCCTGCGATCCGCTGGCGACGTTGATAGCGTGCCCGGATCGCTGCGTCCGCCGCGCGCCAGCCGACGAAGACAGCAACCGCGATGAGCGTGACGAATGCCAGCGCGAGCAGCTCGTACGCGTTCATCGCTCCGACGCCGCTCCTGATCGCGCGCATCCAGCCGCTCAAAGGCGCGCGGCTTTTTTCGATGAGCGTGTCGTTGTCCATTCCCTCGAGCACGTCGAACGGGATGACGGACGCGGATGTCCAGACGCTCGCGCCGACTGCCACGAGCGCGCCCAGCAGGCAGGCCGAGCGCACGAGCACCTTGAGGCCGGCCATTCGCGCGGTTCCGCACCCCTGGGTTGACTCGAAGGCGCTGGCGTACGTGCGTCCTTGTCTGGCACGGATGCCGAAGGCATTGCCCGCGAGGAGGATCAGCACGGCCGGCACGGAGAACACCGCCACGGCCACCGCGATCGCCCGGGTGGCCGGCGCGGCGATGAATCCGGAGAGCACGAGATCGAGCCTGGTGGTTGCCACGAACAACAGCGGAATCACGATGGCTAGCGCCACTCCGAGCGTCAGCACGGGCAATCCACTCGACCTCAGGTCGAACCACACTTGCGCCCGTGTCGCCGACGAGGTAGGACAGCGGAACTGAAACCGATCGACGAGCCAACCCGGGAATCCCCCGACTGTAGCCCGTGGAGTAGCCGCTGGTGCACTGCCATGACGCTGGCGCGACACACCGACGACTGTCACGCCGAACGACGCCGCGCTCATCGCGGCCATGAACGCGTAGTCGGCGGAGGAGAAGTCGAAAAGCGTCGGCCACCCTTGCCAGCGACGCGCGGCTATCGCACCAAGGGTCCCGATAGCCGCCGTCGACGCCAGCCACTGGACGGCCTTGCTTCGCGTCGCCCAGTCCGCGGCGTTGTAGGCCAGGTGAGCGGCCGCGATCGGCGCCGCGACGGACAGCAGAGGAAACGGATAGTCGAGGGTCAATCGCAGGACGAGTGCCGATACCAGGTACACGGCCGCGCCCAACGTCGCCTGGAACACCATCGGGACCCCGACGAGCACGGTCGTACGGATCGGACGGGTGTAGAGGAGATACAGCGGAAAGCCGGGCCGGTACCCATCCATCAATCGCCCGCCCTTGAGCTTTGCGATCGCTACCCAGACCATGAAGTTCAGGCTGATGAGGACGAAGAGGGCGCCGCTCGCGCCGAAGTCTCTCCCTGCCTGGTTCGGCGCCGCGGCGGCGACCACGACGAACACGCCAAGGCCCAGGACAACGCTCAGCGACAACCGCCCGGCGGCCTCGCCGCGTATCAGACGCCAGTTCTCCCACAGCATCGCGACGACGGGTGAGCTCATGGCATCGGCTCCATACGCGCTCCGCACAGCATCTCCGCGCTCCGCTTTTACACAGCCTCCGCCGGCTGGCGCGTGCGGCCGGCGCGGGCCAGGAAGATCTCCTCGAGCGTAGCGTCGCGCGAGTCGACGACCTCGCCTCCGAGCGCGAGCAGCGAGTGATGGAACTGTTCGAGCGATCCGCTGTGCACAACGCTCCAGGTGCGGCCACCGCCTTCCATTGCGAGCGCGCCGACGAGGACGGGCGGCTGTTCGAAGTGCTCCACGAACCGCACGCGGCTGCGCTGGTAGCCGCGCCGCACCTCGTCGAGCGGGCCGATCAGCGTCACGCGGCCGTTGTGGATCAGCGTCACGTGATCCGACATCCGCTCCACCTCTTCGAGCAGGTGCGACGAGAAGATGACGGTGCGTCCGTCGTCAGCGACGGTGCGGACGATGGCATCGAGGATGTCGCGGCGCACGACAGCGTCGAGGCCGGACGAAGGCTCGTCCAGAATCAGCAGCTCGGGACGATGGGCGACGGCGGCCACCAGGCCGGCCTGGGCGCGCATGCCCTTCGAGAGCTCCTTGATCTTCTTGGCCGGGTCCAGGCCGAACGTGTCGATCAACTCACGCGCGTACGCCACGTCCCATGTCGGATGGAAAGCGTGTGTGTAGGCCATCAGCTCGTCGATGCGCATCCACTCCGGCAGCTCGCGTTCCTCGGAGAGATAGCCGACGCGGCCCAGCACGCCGACCGGGTCGCGCACCGGGTCGAGGCCGAAGACGCGTACCGATCCGGTCGCGGCGCGCAGCAGCCCGAGCAGGTGCTTGATGAGCGTCGTCTTGCCGGCGCCGTTGGCGCCGACGAGTCCGTAGACTTGTCCCGCCGTGGCGTGGAACGACACTCCATCGAGCGCGCGCTTCGAACCGAACGATCGCGAGAGGTCGTTGACGTCGACAACTGTTGTCTGTCCCATCTCTATTCCTCTACTTCTTCTTGACTTCTGCCGGTTCGTCGTCGGTCCCGGCGTCCATGGCCGCCTTACGCTCGTGCAGCATCCTGAGAATGTCGTCGCCGGTGAAGTTCAACTGATGCGCTTCGGCGAGCAGGGCGTCGATGCGCTGCTCGATGATGCGGCGCCGTTCGCGAAGCGCCAGCTGCGGACGCGCGTCCGAGACGAACGTGCCCGAGCCGCGGCGCTTGTGCACGACTCCCGAGATCTCCAGCTCGCCATATGCCTTCACGATCGTGTTTGGGGTGACCTTCAGCTGCAGCGCCAGCGTCCGGATGGGCGGCAGCTCTTCGCCCGGCAGAAGCAGCCCTGACGCCACCAAGTACTTGACCTGGTTGACGATCTGTCGATAGATCGGCACGCCGTCGGTCAGGTTGATGGTGATGTCCATGGGAAACCGCTACTGTCCGGCGGCGTTCAAGTGTATGGGTATACTGATACAATTATCCGTGGCTGTCAAGCCACGAAAGTTGAATTCGGACGTGGGATTGATAGGAGGTGGCGGCTCCGTCAGGAGCCGTTCGAAGGGATCGGAGCGAACCGCGCGCGCCGCAGCAGATCCTGAAAGCGCGGGTCAGCGCGCAACGAATCCCACTGCGGATGTACCTTCAGACCGCGGATCCATGCACCGCGTTCCGAAAAGTGCCTGTCCAGCCATGCCAGCGCGCGGTCGTGGTCGCCGAGACGCGCATACGCCGTGGCGATGGAATACACGCGGGGCTGCGGTTCCTTGAGCAGGTACTGCAGGCGCTGCTGCCAGTATCCCCTGAGCCCGTCTTTGGCAGCTGCGGCTCTGATCGCCGCGACGACGTCGCGGTTCCTTTCAGAGAACGTGAGCGGCGTGACGTACGCCTCCACGGCCTCCCGCTCCCGGCCCAACTGCTCGTACGCCCGCCCCAGATAGTTGTGGACCTGCGGGGTGTACGGATCCAGCTCCAGCGTCCTCTGGCTCATGGCGACGCTTTCCTCGTAGCGGCCTGCCAGGTACAGGATCAAGGCCTTATCCCTGGTTGCGAGGACCGAGGTCGGATCCTGTGCCAGTGCCCGATCGGCCACCTGCAGTGCCTCCTTGAACCGCCCTTCGTCGGCCAGAACCTGCGAGTAGCAGTGCAGCACGAACGGATTGGTTGGATCCAGCTCGAACGCGCGGCGCATCTCCCGGTGTCCCTCTTCGACGTCCAAGTCGAAGTGGAGCATGATTCGTCCCAGCACCGCATGCGCCTCGGCAATTGCCGGATCGAGCTTGAGCGCACGCCGTGTCACCTCGCGCGCCTTCTCGACAAATGGGTCTCTGGGTCCCTCGAGGAAGGTGACGGACACGTAGGCAAACCCGAGCGACGCATGCGCCGCGGCGGAGTTGGGGTCGAGGGCAATCGCCTCTTCCAGTAGTTCAGCGGCGCGCTGGCTGTCTGCGACAGTGCGCCGGAGGAGCAGATACCGGGCGCGCAGATAGCGCTCATAGGCCGCGACATTGGTCGGATGTTCGGGTAGCGCCGGGCCCGCGTTCGTCAGGCGGAGCGCCAGCGCTCGGCTCACCTCCAGCGCCAGCGCGTCCTGCACCGTGAAGATGTCGCTCCACGGAAGATCCCACTGCTGTGCCCACAATGTCGTCCCCGTTGCCACGTCCAGCAGCCGCGCCGAGAATCGGACGTTCCCATTCAATCGAAGCAGGCTGCCTTCAAGGACCGACTCCACGCCAAGGTCCCGTCCGGCGGCGCGCGGGTCCGGCTGCTGCCGTGCAAAGCGCTGGACGGCGTGAATCGACGGCACGCGCAACTGTTTCATGTGGCCGAGTCTGATGATGACGGCTTCGGCAAGGCCGACTTCGAGCACTTCGTCGCCCGCCCCTGCCACCAATGGATGGAAGGGCAGCACGGCGACGGAACGTATCGGGGCCGGCGATTCGCCCGCACCAGTCACGCTCCAGATGGCGGCGGCGGCGACACTCGCGATTACTCCGGCCAGCGCGACCCAGACTGACGCGACGCGACGGCGGGCCGCTGGAACCGCGGCCGCGGTCGTCGCCGGAGTCAGCGGCGCAGCGACGGGAGCCGGCGACGGGACGATCGGGTGCACGTCCGCCAGAAACCGATAGCCACGCCTCGGAATCGTCTCGACGAATCGGGGTGCGTTCGCCGAGTCGCGCAGCGACTGCCGGATCTTGTTGACGGCGAC
>JBOGIQ010000060.1:0-18454 GCA_050742535.1 Vicinamibacterales bacterium
GCCCCTCCCAGTGTCGTGACATCGAGCGCGGCGGCACCGAACACTTGCGACTGAATGACGATCCCGGCCGCGATCGCGACGAGACCACCTATCGCGGCACCGAGCGCCGCGACGGCCAGCGCCTGCCTGAGGACCATCCGAACGACGCGGTCGGCCCGCGCACCCAGCGCCATCCGAACCGCGATCTCTCGCCGTCTTATCGTGACGCTATAGGAGGTCACGCCGTAGAGGCCCATGCCGGCGAGCAGGAGCGCGACGACCCCTAGCACGGCCGCCGCGCTCGCAAGGGTGCGCTCGAACACCGTGTCCGCGCGAATCCTCTGGTCCAGCGTGGCGAGATCCAGGATCGGCACCTCGGGGTCGAGCCGGGCCACCAGATCGCGGACGGCTGGGGCAAGCCTGCCCGCCGGACCATCCGCGCGGAGGTAGAGCGTGCGTGCGCTGCCTTCGTGGACGGGCGAGGGGAAGAAGATGACCCCAAGGTTCGGGTCTGAGAGCTCCGCGGGAGACTCCACGATCCCCACGATCCGGACGTCGGCCTCCGTCGAGGACGTCGAGACGCGCAGGGTCCGGCCGAGGGCTGCACCTTGGAAGGTTTGAGAGGCCAGGCGGTCGGTGACGATGGCCACGTCGGGTATGGCACGCCGGTCCGCGGCGACGAACTCGCGGCCTTCGAGGAGGTCGAGCCCCGCGGCCCCGAACAAGTCCCCACCGACAGACCCGCCGATGGCGAACCGCATCCCCTCCTGGAAAACCAGAACGCCGTCCCGCCCGGAACTCGCCGGAGCGGCTGTCCCACGTGAGTCCACGACGACCGAGCTGTTTCCTTCGCGTTCCCAGGTCCACAAGAGCTCGCGGTCCGCGAGGCCCGCGGCTTCGACCCCTGGAATCCGTGAGGCACCCTCCACGAGCGCCTCGTAGAACGCATCGCTTTCGACCGATGAGAACCGGAGCTGCTCCAGGTCGAACGACGCCAGCAGCAGACGGTCCGGATCCGAGCCGGGCGGCTCCGCCACCGATACCAGCCCGGAGGTCAACTGAAACCCGACGGCCAGGAGACCCAGCGAGAGCGCGACCTGGCCGGCGACCAGGGCCCGGCGGCCACGGGCCTCGGCACGCGTGCCTCCGCTCCCCGCGGGAGCGGAGCCGAGCGCGGCGGAGGGGTGCTGTCCAGTGGCGTGGAACGCGGGGACCAGGCCGAATCCCGGAGCCGTCAGGAACGCCGCCACCAGCGCGCCCGCCACGACCGTTCCGTCGATTGGCATCGGAAGCGCCATGTACGCCGCGACGACCTGCAGCACCGCCCACGCCAGCGGCAGCGCGAGCAGTGCCGCACCACTGGCCAGGACCAGGCTCTCGATGATCAGTTGCCGGACGAGCCGGAATCGGGACGCGCCGAGCGCCAGACGGACCGCCACCTCCCGGCGGCGCCGTGAGGCACGCACCAGGTGGAGATTCGCGGCGTTGATACAGGCGATCGCGAGCACGAGCAGGGGCACGGGCAGGATGAAGGCGACCAGGAAGGCCTGGTCCTCCGCTCTGGGGAATCTCGACAGAGCGGACACCACGGCCACGACCGGCTCCGACGGGTTGGCCGCGGACGTGACGAGCCGCCCGCCGCCGGGGCCATCACCGGAACCAGCGATGCCGAGGCGCAAGGCCACGACGCCGAGCTCGGTCTCGACGCGGCCGACGCGGACGCCGTCCCGCATCCGACCCACGTATTGAATACTTCGAGCGCCGGACTCCTGAGACGGATCGCCCATCGCACCACGATCCGCGAGCGCCATCGGCAGCCAGAGCTCGACGCCCGTCCCCAGGAAGCCCAGGGTCGGGTCCCTCGTCCCTGTGAATCCCTGAGGTGCGATGCCGATGACCGCGAGAATCTGCCCGCCGACCTGGATCGGCCGCCCGATCACGGACGGGTCCCCTCCGAACTCGCGCGTCCAGAGGGCGTGACCGATGACGGCCGCCGACGCCGAGTCGATCCGGCCTTCCTCGGGCACGAAGGTGCGCCCGATCTCTGGCAGCACTCCCAGCACGTCGAAGTAGTTCGCCGACACGAAGGCGGCCCGAAGGGAGCGAGGTTGAGGCAGCGTCACGGCCACGTCGGCGGCGGTGAAGCTGGTCACGACGTCGAGACTCGTCATCCCCTCACGAAGAGTACGAAGTACGTCAGGGTGGTCTGCCAACGCGGTTTGGGCCGGGATCATCTGGCCGAAGGGGCCGCTCCGCAGAATCCCGATCTCCACGAGGCGATCCTGATCCCGGACACCCGGAAACGGACGGAGCAGCGCGCCGTTGATGAACGCGAAGGCCACGATGGTCGCCGCCAGGCCCATGCTGATGTTGCCGACCACCGAGGACGAAAACCCGGGTGCCCGGCCGAGACTGCGCAGGGCGTAGCGGACGTCCCGGACGATGCCTTCCAAACGAGCGCCCGCGCTGACGTCCCGCACGTGCTCCTTGACCTGTTCGGCCCCTCCCAACTCGATGAGGGCCGCGCGGCGTGCGTCCTTCGGGGTCATGCCCGATCGGATCTTCGATTCGGCGTCATGCTCGACGAACGCTCGGATTTCCTCACTGAGCTCGCCGTCTCTCGCGCCGCCATCCACCAACCCGCGAAGCAGGGCCCGCAGGCGGCACCACGCGCGTCTCATGCGCCCTCGAGGACCCTCTCGACGGCCGTTGTGATGGACTTCCAATGCTGCTTCTCGCGGGCCAGCTGTTTCTGTCCAGCCTTCGTGATCGCGTAGTAGCGCGCCTTCCGGTTGTTCTCGGAGACGTCCCAGTAACCGGAGGCCCACCCGTTGTCCTCGAGCCGCCGGAGCGCGGGAAACAGCGATCCGGGCGTCACCTGAAAAACATCCTCAGTCAGGTGCCGCAGACGCTGCATGACGCCCCACCCGTGCATCGGCTGCGTCGCGATGATTCTGAGCACCAGGAGGTCGAGCGTTCCCTGGACCACGTCCTTGCGATCGGCCATCTGGCGACTCCTATCGAGTGACGTCCGGCTGAAGCCGGACCCTACGAACGCATCAAGCCGGTTAGTCGAGCGTGGGCTTTTCGAACCGGTCGATGACCACGACCTCCACCGGGCCGCGGGTGCTTTCGAGCTTCAGTGCAAGTTGTTCCTGCAGTGCAGCGGAGAGACTGGGCGTATCCGGATCGACGGGTGGCGCGGCGACCGGTACTCCCAGCGGGCCCATGACGCCAGGCATTCGGCCTTCGAACGCGAACTTGAGCGTCACGTCGTAGAGGCCGGTCAGTCCCGTCTTGTCGATGACTGGACGGCCGGTGAGGTCTGACAGAGTCGGGACGAGCTGGGCGATGGAACGGCCGCTGAAGGCGAAAAGACCAGGAGAGTTACGGCCGACACCGCACGGTTGTGGCCCGTTGGGGTCGGTGGGCGGCTGGAATGGAGCCGGGGGGGCGCCCCGCTTCGCCGCCGCCTGCCGTTCCGCGAGGGTGGCCTGGCACTCCGCCGACGAGGGTTTCAGATCGGGACCGAGCCGCCCGTCGCTGCGCGCCAGCACCAGATGGAAGATCGGCTGCTCGCGGGTTTCGAGATGCGAGGCGAGCTGGAACCGATCCTTCAGCAGGTTCAGCAGCATCACCGGCATGGCCGTGATGGGAACGCCTGCGGGTGGTTTCGCTCGTATCGAGTACCGCTCCGTGTTGATCCAGCCGGGCGCGCCGACCATCTGATAGTCCGGCTTCTGCAGCGCCTGGCGGAGGATGGTCCCGACTGGCATCGCGGACTCGAATCCTGCTGGAGTCATCATGATCCTCATCGGGGTGTTCGCGTCGTCGATCGGTTTGATCGACACCACTTCGAACCGCGTATTCGGGTCCACGGGCGTTCCCGATGCCGGCAGGAACTGCTGCGCCGCTGCCACGACGGGGACCATCGCGATCACGAAGACTGCCGCACTCTGTTTACGCATACGCAGATCCTCACACTCCTATCGAATGACGTCAGGAGAGCACACAGACCTATCGGATGTCAACAGGAACGGTCGATCGATCGTGGAGCGAGCCGGGCCGTGGAACGGTCGATCGTGGGGCGAGCCTTGTCAGGCTCGCCTGCGCCAGCCGTGGGTGAGGGACTTGACTATATCAATCGCTGATATATCATCCGGCGAGTGACACAGCCATCTGCCGCACTGACCGCAGCGGAATTCCAGGTGCTCGTGGCCCTCGCCGACGGCGAGAAACACGGGTATGCCATCGGCAAGGAAATCGCGGCGCGCACCGACAACCAGGTGGAGTTGCGCGCGGCAACGCTGTACACGGTCCTCAAGCGCCTCCTCGACAACGGCTTCATCTCAGAAGACACGGCGCGCCCCGATCCCGAACGTGACGACGAGCGGCGCAGGTACTACCGCCTCACCCCGCGCGGCCGGCGAGCGGCGGACGCCGAGGCGCGGCGTCTCGAAATCACCGTCAGGCAGGCCCGCGCGAAGCTGCGGCCGCGAAAGGCATGAGCCATGAGTTGGCACGAGCGCGTGTTCAAGGCGTTTATTCGTCTGCTGCCCGCCGAGTTCCGCGGTGATTACGAGGGCGAGATGGTGGCGACCTTCCGCGCGCAACGTCGATCGGCCAGCGATGGAGGCAGCCTGACGCGCGTCTGGCTCGCAACTGTCGCCGACGTGTTCCGCACGGCCCCCGCAGAGCACCTCGACATCCTTCGGCGCGACCTCGCCTACACCGTTCGCATGCTCGCGCGCCGGCCCGCGCTGACCCTCACCGCGGTCCTGATGCTGGCACTGGGTATTGGCGCCAACACCGCCATCTTTTCCGTCGTGAACGGAGTGCTGTTCGCGCCGTTCGACTACCGCGATGCCGACGAGCTGGTGCTGGTCGAGGAACAACAGGCGGAAGTGGGCCCGGGATTCACCGGGTATCAGACCTACGCTGATCTCCGCAACGAGAACGTGACCTTCGAGTCCATCGCGGCGCTCACCGGAGGGATGGCGACGCTCACCGGCGATGGCGGAGACGCCGAGCGCGTCGTCGCGGCGCGGGTCACGTGGCAGTATTTCCGGACGGTCGGTCTCAGTCCCGCCATCGGCCGCGACTTCGAGCAAATCGACGATCGCCCGGGGGGACCGCCCGTGGCCATCATCAGCGACTCACTCTGGCGACGGCGTTATGGCGCTGACTCGGCCGTCGTCGGCCGGCCGATCACGGTCAATCAGCAGACCTTCACGCTCGCGGGGGTGCTGCCGCCGGACACCGAAGACATCATCATCGAGCGCAGATTTCCGGATGCGGAGGTCTGGATGCCGCTCCAGTACGCCGAGGGAGAGATGTTTACCTGCCGGCGGTGCCGGCACCTCTCCATGGCCGCGCGTCTGCGGGACGGCGTCACGCCAGCCGCGGCGAACGCCGACCTTACGCGTATCTTTCAATCGCTCGCCACGCGGTTTCCGGCGGAGTACGACCGGCCGCGCCCCCTCGTCTCGCCGCTCCGCGACTATTTTCTCGAGCCTGTGAAGACGACGTTGTACCTGCTGTGGGGGGCGGTGGCCGTGCTGCTGGTCATCGCGTGCGCGAATATCGCGAATCTTTTACTGATTCGCGCGAGTGAACGTGCAGGAGAGATCGCGGTGCGGCGCGCGCTCGGGGTGTCGATGGCACGCATGCTGCGGCAGCTGATGACCGAGGCTTTCGTGCTGGCGGCGATTGGCGGTGCGGCCGGGGCCGCCGTGGCCTACTGGGCGACGGCGCTGCTCGCCACGCACGGGCCAGCATCGATCCCCCGTCTGAGTGAAGTGTCGGTGAACGCGCGTGTCCTCGGATATGCGATCGCGGTGAGCCTGGTGACGGGATTGCTGTTCGGTCTTGCACCTGCCCGGACGCTCGTTACGCGTCCGGGCGGCGGCGGCCTCGGGTCGCGCCGCGCGACGTCCGGACCCGGTGCGTGGCGTTATCGCGCGGGCCTGGTTGCGGTTAACGTGGCGCTGAGCGTACTCCTGCTCGTCGGTTCCGGCCTGCTCGTTCGCAGCTTCGTGCGGCTGCTGGCCGTCGATGCCGGCGTCACTCCGCAGCAGATCCTCACCTTTGACGTGGCCTTGAGCGGAGACCGGTATCAGCAGCAGGCCAGCGTCACGCAGTTCTATGACGAGCTGACGACGCGGTTCCGGGCGACGCCGGGTGTGGTCAGCGTCAGCTCGACTTCGATGTTGCCGGTCACCGCTGCACAAGCGCAGATGACCGTTAACATCGAGGGCCGGCCAGTGGCGAATCCCGCTGCTGCGCCGATGGCGGATACCTACATCGTGCGTCCCGGATACTTCGGGGTCATGGGCATCCCCGTTCTCGGTGGTCGTCCGTTCGAATCCTCGGATGGCGCCGGCGCCGCGCCGGTTGCCGTCGTCAGCAGGACGATGGCGGAGGAGTTGTGGCCGGGCGAGAATCCGATCGGCCGCCGGATTCGCGTCCCCGGCAACCCGAATGGTCCGCTACGCACCATCGTCGGCATTGTCGGAGACGTCAAGCACAATGGCCTGCACATGCCCGAGACGAAACAGGTCTATCTGCCACATGGGCAACCCCCTTTCGGGCCGCAGCGGTTCATGACCATGGTCGTCCGCACGGCCACTGAACGCGATCCGCTGTCGCTCGCGTCAACGGCGCGCGGGCACGTGAGGAGCATCGATCCGCTCCAGCCGGTGACGCGCCTCCAGACGTTCGACGACATCGTGGCACAGTCACTGTCGGCGCGGCGGTTCACACTCCTGCTGTTGGCGTTTTTCGCGGCCACGGCGGCGCTGCTCGCGATCGGCGGTCTGTACGGCGCGCTCAGCTACATCGTCAGTCAGCGATCCCGGGATATCGGGGTTCGCGTGGCACTTGGCGCCAGCGCGCGCGCGATCCGCGGCCTCGTCATACGGCAGGGGATGGCGCCGGTGATCGTGGGCCTGGGAGCCGGCCTGCTTGCCAGCGTGGCGATCGACCGCCTCGTCGAGTCGATGCTGTTCGGCATCTCGTCGCGCGATGTGATGACCTACGCGACGGTCATCACGATGATTGTCACCGGCGCGCTCGCCGCGTGCCTCGTCCCGGCGCGTCGTGCGGCAGCGGTCGACGCGACTGTTACACTGCGAGCAGAGTAGCAGGGGACCTGACGTGTCCGCTGATGGGACGCCGACGTCCCGCGATCGCACAGCCGGCTCGGAACGCCAACTCGCCCTGCGAAATACCGTCCAAAGAAACATGAAAGCACGGGGGCCGGACTGATGGCACGGCGTTTGACCTTGTCCCGGCCGTAGTCGCATGCCAGATATCGCCAGGGACCCAGCGTTTCTGAAACGGCGCCGCCTGCTGCGCATTGGCGCCGGGGTGGTCGCCGTGATCCTGGTCACGGCCGTCTCGATCGCGCTCGCGCGGATGGAACCGGCGCCGCCGACGGTACCGGCGGACACGCTGCTTCGCGACACGGTCAAGCGCGGCGCGATCGTCCGGCAGGTCCGCGGGCCGGGCACGCTCGTGCCGGAGGACACACGCTGGATTCCGGCGACGACCGACGCACGGGTCGAGCGCATACTGCTGCAGCCAGGCGCGACCGTCCTGGCGCACAGCGTCATTCTCGAGTTGAGCAATCCGCAGGTTGAGCAGGAAGCGCTGAACGCACGCCTCCAGCTGCACTCGGCGCAGGCGCAGCTGGAGAGCCTGCGGGTGCAGTTCGACAACGATCTGCTGACGCTCGAATCTCAAATTGCGGCCCTCGAGTCGGAATACGAGCAGGCGCGGCTCGATGCCGAGACGCGCGACGCGCTGGCCAAGCAGAAGCTCGCCTCGGAGTTCGAACGCCGCCAGACACAGCTGCGGGCGGAATCGCTCGGCAAGCGGCTGCAGATCGAGCAGAAGCGGCTGCAGGCGACGCGCGGTTCGCTCGAGGCGCGGCTCCGCGTCCCGCGCGCTACGGTCGACCAGGCACAGGCGATTGCGTCGCTGTTCGACAGCAGGCTGCAGTCGTTGAAGGTGCGCGCCGGGTTTGCCGGTGTGCTGCAGCAGGTGCCGGTTGAAGTCGGCCAGCGGGTAGGGCCCGGCACCAACCTCGCGCGCGTGGCCGACCCGGGCCGGCTGAAAGCCGCGTTGCAGATCCCGGAGACGCAGGCGAAGGACATTGAAGTCGGACAGCCGGCGCAGATCGACACACGCACGGCGATCATCGCCGGCCGGGTGACGCGCAAGGATCCCGCGGCGGCCAACGGCACCGTGACGGTTGACGTCACGCCGACCGAACCGCTGCCTCGCGGCGCCGTGCCCGACCTTGGCGTCGACGGCACGATTCAGCTCGAGCGGTTCGAGAACGTGCTCTACGTGATGCGGCCGTCACTTGGTCAGGAGAACAGCACGGTGGGCCTGTACCGCGTGACTCCCGCTGGCGACGCGGAACGTGTCCGCGTCACCTTCGGCGGCAGTTCGGTGACGCACTTCGTCGTGACCAGCGGTCTGCGCGAAGGCGACGAGGTGATTCTGTCCGACATGTCCAATTGGGATGCCTTCGATAAAGTGCGACTGCGATAGGGACGATATGACTGAGCCGCTCATCCAACTCGAAAGCGTCCGCAAGGTCTTCTACACCGACGAGGTCGAGACGCACGCACTCGACAACGTCAACATCGAGATTCAGCGGGGCGAGTACGTCTCGATAGCCGGCCCCTCCGGGTGCGGCAAGTCGACGCTGCTGTCGATTCTCGGCCTGCTCGATACGCCGACGGACGGGCGGTACGTGCTCAACAGCCGCAAGGCGACCGACCTGTCGATGGCGGAGCGCGCCCGCGTGCGCAACCGCGAGGTCGGCTTCATCTTCCAGAGTTTCAACCTGATTGGCGACCTGAATGTCTATGAGAACGTCGAGCTGCCGCTGACCTACCGCGGCATGCGCGGAAGCGAACGGAAGCGGCGGGTGATGGCGGCGCTGGAACGTGTCGGCATGGCGCACCGCGCGAAGCATCTGCCGAGCCAGCTCTCGGGCGGCCAGCAGCAGCGCGTCGCGGTCGCCCGGGCGGTCTGCGGCGAGCCGTCCATCCTGCTCGCGGACGAGCCGACGGGAAATCTCGACTCGAAGAACGGCGAGGCGGTGATGGACCTGCTGAGCGAACTGCACAAGAGCGGCGCCACGATCTGCATGGTGACGCACGACGCGCGCTACGCCTCACATGCCGAGCGGACCATTCACCTCTTCGACGGCCGCGTCGTCGAGGAATCGATTCCGGCGCATTAAGGATGCTGTTCAAACGGGGGGCGACTCCGGCGACCGAGCCGCTCGATCGCCATCCCAACGCCCCACTGATGTCCCTCCGCCGGGTGGAGAAGGCGTTTCCGTCCGGCAGCGGGCAGACCTACGCGTTGCGGAGGATTTCGCTCCTCGTCCAGCCGGGCGAGTTCGTGTCGATCATGGGGCCGTCGGGCGCGGGAAAGTCCACGCTGCTCCACATCCTTGGACTGCACGACAGCGACTGGTCAGGTGAGTACGAGCTGCTTGGACATCCCGTGCATCGGCTGCCGCACAAACAGCGCGCGGCGCTGCAGAAACGGCACATCGGCTTCGTCTTCCAGAGCTATCACCTCCTCGACTCGCTGACCGTCTACGAAAACATCGAGCTGCCGCTGTCGTATCGGGACGTGCCGAAAGGTGAACGTCAAAGTATGGTGGCGGACGTGCTGGACCGCTTCGGGATCGTCGCGAAGAAGGACCTGTATCCGAGCCAGCTCTCGGGAGGCCAGCAGCAGCTCGTGGGAATCGCCAGGGCGATCGTGGCGAATCCGGCGGTGATCCTGGCCGACGAACCGACGGGCAACCTGCACTCCGACCAGGGTCGCGAGATCATGGAGCTGTTCACCCGACTGAACGAACAGGGCACGACGATCGTCCAGGTGACGCACTCCGATTCGAACGCCGCGTACGGGAACCGCGTCATCAGGCTTCGCGACGGGTATCTGCAGACCCCCGCGCCGCCGGATTGACCGACAATACGTTCCTGTGGGCGGCGACACACCACGGCTGCTGATCGGCGATGACCAGCGCGATGTCCTGGAGGCGCTGCGGCTGCTCGCCAAGGGCCAGGGCTATCAGTCGGACGAAGTCGATACCCCCGCGGCCGTGCTCAAGGCGTTAGCGCAGCGCGACTACGACATCGTTCTCATCGACCTGAACTACGCCCGCGACACCACGTCGGGCGAGGAAGGGCTCGATCTGCTGTCGCGCATCCACGCCGCGGACGAATCGCTGCCCGTCATCGTGATGACGGCGTGGGGCTCGGTGCACCTTGCCGTGGAGGCGATGCGCCGCGGCGCCCGCGATTTCATCGAGAAGCCCTGGGACAACGAGCGGCTGCTCATCATCTTGCGGACGCAGATCGAGCTCGGACGCGCGCTGCGCCGCGCCAGCCGCCTCGAGGCCCAGACCCAGAGCGCGCAGGTCGATGGACCGGCGCTCATCGCCGATTCGCCGGCCATGCAGCCGGTGCTGCGGATTATCGACCGCGTCGGGCCGTCGGACGCGAACGTGCTCATCACCGGCGAGAACGGGACCGGCAAGAGCCTGGTGGCGCAGGCGCTCCACGCCGTCTCGGCGCGGGCCGCCCGCGCGATGGTGACGATCAATGCCGGCGGCGTGTCCGAGGGGGTATTCGAGAGCGAGCTGTTCGGTCACGTGAAGGGCGCATTCACCGACGCCCGCCAGGACCGCGTCGGCCGCTTCGAGCTGGCCGATGGCAGCTCGCTCTTCCTCGATGAAATCGCCAACGTTCCGCTCAGCCAGCAGCAGAAGCTGCTGCGGGTGCTCGAAACCGGAGAGTTCGAGCGGCTCGGTTCGTCGCGCACACGCAAGGCAGACGTGCGCCTCGTCTCGGCAACGAATGCGGATGTGAACGCGGAGGTCGCGGCCGGGCGATTCCGGCAGGACCTGCTGTTCCGGCTGAACACGGTGGAAGTGCACCTGCCACCGCTGCGGGAACGGCGCGAGGACATCCCGCGTCTGGCGAAACAGTTCCTGGCCACCCACGCGCAGCGGTATCGAAAGTCGATTACCGGCTTCGACCCGGCCGCCTTACAGGCGCTCCTTCAGCACCGCTGGCCTGGAAACGTGCGCGAGCTCGATCACGCCGTCGAGCGCGCGGTGCTGATGGCCGGCGGCAACGTCATTCATGCCGCGGATCTGTGGCTGCGCCGGTCGGACGAGGGCGACGTCGCGAGCCGGCTCGAGGATCTCAGTCTCGAAGAGGTCGAAGGGTTCCTGATCCACAAGGCGATGGCGCGATACGGCACTGTCACCGACGCCGCCCGGGCGCTCGGCCTCAGCCGGTCCGCGCTGTACCGGCGGCTCGAACGCCACCGGCCGTCGTGAGGATCGCCTTCGATCGACGCATCACGCTGCTGGCGTGTGCCGTCAGCGCCCCGGGCATCGTCACGTCGCTCGCGCTGCTGTGGGCCACGGACTATTCCACGACCATCCGCGTGTCGCTCGGCGCGGCCGTCTTTGCGCTGTCGCTCGGCCTGGCGCTGCTTCTCCGCGCTCGCATCGTGCGGCCGCTGCAGACCGTCTCCAACGTCCTGGCCGCGCTGCGCGAGGACGACTTCTCGATGCGTGCGCGCGAGACCACCGCCGACGACGCGCTCGGGCACCTGACGTCGGAGGTCAACACCCTCGCCGATACGCTGCGATCGCAGCGGCTCGGCGCGCAGGAGGCGACGGCGCTGCTTCGGGCCGTGATGGCCGAGATGGACGTGGGCATTTTCGCGTTCGACGCCCATCAGCAGCTCGTGCTCGTCAACCGCTGCGGCGAGCGGCTGCTGGCCCAGCCCGCGGCCGACCTGTTGAACCGACGCGCCGACACCCTCGGGCTGCAGGAGGCGCTGCAGTCGACGTCACCACTGGCCGATCTGAGGTTTCCCGGCGGCGCCGGACGCTTCGAAGTGCGCCGGACCAAGTTCTGGCAGGGAGGCGTTCCCCACGAGCTCCTGGTGCTGTCGGATCTCAGCCAGCCGCTCCGTGCGCAGGAGCACGACGCCTGGAAGCGTCTCATTCGCGTCCTCGGTCACGAGCTGAACAACTCGCTGGCACCGATCAAATCGATTGCGGGAAGCCTCGAGTCGCTGCTCGGACGGACGCCCCCGCCCGACGACTGGCGCGACGATATGCAGCGCGGCCTGGCGGTGATTGCGTCGCGCGCGGACGCGCTGAGCCGCTTCACCGCCGCCTACGCACGGCTCGCGCGCCTTCCTCCTCCCGCGCGAAAGGCCGTCGATCTCAGGGCGCTGATGTGCCGCGTCGCGGCGCTCGAATCGCGGCTGCCAGTGGCACTCGAAGAAAGCGCCCCGATCACGGTGCATGCGGACCCGGATCAACTGGAGCAGCTGCTCATCAACCTGCTGCGAAACGCGGTTGACGCCGCACTCGAAACGAATGGGAGTGTGCGCGCCGGATGGAGGCGCGCGAGTCACACGCTGGAGCTCTGGATCGAGGACGAGGGACCGGGGTTGCAGAACACCGCCAACCTGTTCGTTCCGTTCTTCACGACCAAGTCCGGCGGGTCGGGAATCGGACTGACCCTGAGCCGCCAGATTGCGGAGGCCCACGGCGGATCGCTGGTCGTCGAAAACCGCGCCGGCCAGTGTGGAGTGCGAGCGGTGGTTCGCCTGCCGCTGTAGGGGTCAGGCTGGTCATCGGCTCCGGGCTGCGCCGCCGCGCGGCTTTCGTCAATCTGCGGGTGCGAACCGGGCGTCAAGTCTGACGTCGGCGGCACGAAAACTGGACACTTTCACGTCCACATCACCGTACTTTCTTTCTGCAGTCCGTTACCCCGGCTGTGATCTTGAACGGGATCCAACTCGGACATCAATTCGGCGTCGGCATTTCAACCGTGTCGATCACAATGACTTCCATCGGGCGTAAACCATGCTCAAGTTTTAGGCCAAGCTGTTCTCGCAGAGCTACAAAAATAGAAGTCCCTGACGGCTGCGCTGCTGGTGCCAGAGAAGCAGACAGCGAAAACGAAATGGTCCATTGAAACCTTCCGCGAAGATCTGTCTCGTCTACGAGCGGTCGATCCACAAATGCCTGGAGGTAGTTCAACATCGCTTTGAGCGGACTAACATAACGCAGTGTTGTCTCACTTTGCGAGACGTTTCCGTACGGACTCAGGCACAACGGCTGGCCGTTCGCGTCCTTGGGACCGAGACGTGCTCGCTCTCGGGAGTTGTCGGGCATTGATGCAGACGTGCAGTCGTCCTGTGAAGGTCTCAGCTGCGGGCCGAGCCTGCCTTCTGTAACGATTCTCAGAACGTACGCGGGGATTTGCTCCGTTTGTGTATGCGTTCTCAGCTTGAAGCGGTCGGTTAGCAGCGCCCGGAGCATTAAGCGCGTTTGACTTGGCGGTGCACCCTCAGGGGGGTTTGCGACGATATTGAAGCGAGTCTCCAATATCTTATTAGGCCCACCCTTGAGAGCGTACTGCTCAAGCGTCGGATTTAAGCCATAGGCGAGCGCGATGATATGCCGCAACGTCGCGTTAGTTATAGATATTTGACCAGGAGCGGGGTTCGGAACGACGTCAGGAAAGATGGGCTGAAGTCCCGGAGTAAACCGCGTCATCCCCCCACTGCGATTCTCGATTACTGACGCAACTTCAAATGCGGGCATCGTTTGTGCGGACCCCACCTCAAGGGCAATTACCAGTCCGGCAACCGTCAATGACAATGCAGGGTTGCGCCTCTTATGCATTAGACATCCTTTGATCAGCAGGGACGTGCGCCTGCATACTTCATTCGGACGGACAACTTGTTGGCGGTACTCGCGTTCACCCTAATCTTAAACGGGCATTTCATCCCCCTATCACACGTTTTACGGCCGTGAATGGCTGAAGTCACGCGTCGAGTTGCTCACGTCAACGCAGAATTGGGAGAGTGCGGATCGTACGGCGAGTCGTGCAGAGGAAGCGTTCGCTCGATGGTGGCAACGTGATCGATCGTTGCTCGCACGGCGGGCACCAGAGAGGCTCGTGGTGGGCACGGTGAGTGTTGCGGTCGGGAGGACAAGTGGTGCGAACGGTTGCTGCGTCGGTTGTCGGTGCGCTTCTTGGCGCAGCGCTGGCTGCGCAAGAAGCAAAGCCACGGTTCGAGGTCGCTTCCGTCAAACGGACGGCGTCACGGATCCCTCGGCCCGGTGCAGTCCCTCAGGTTCTGTCGGGCGGGCGGTTTATGCGGGTCTGGCAACGGTTGAAGATCTGCTGTGGTTCGCGTAGAACTTGCGACCACATCAGGTTTTGCGACTCGACCGGGAACGGCCTGACCGGCGCATGTTCGTCCAAGGGTCTCGACACGCTTGCGATCCTGCTCTCCATCGGGAGTACGCCGGTCATCGACGCGACACGGCTGACGGACAGTTTCTATTACACCCTCCGTTCCCAAGACAGCCGTGCGTTCCCGGGTCGCTCCAACAACGATCCGAACCTTCCCGCCCTGTCCACGGCTCTGGACGAACAACTCGGTTTGAAACTCGAGGCCCGGCGCGGTCCGCTTGCCGTGCTCGTTATCGAGTCCGTGCAGGAGCCGACCGGGAACTAATCGGCAAACGAGACATCGGCCGCGCGATCTCCGAAGGAATCCACGCAAATAGCCTTGCAATCAGCCGACCGAAGGGCGCGGAGCACCGCGTCGGCGTGGGCTGACGCAGACGCCATCTCAGACAAGAATTTGCACAACTTGCTTCTTGACACTCCCTGAAACGGGTGCAACCATCCGCGCCACCGCCAAGGAGGCGCCACCATGCGACGTGTCCACACCAGTCGTCGCACCCCCGACGGCTGCCGGCTGATCGTCCTCGCAACCCTTGTCTGCCTCGTCTCTGTCCCCGGTCTCGCGCTGGCCCAATCGACCATTGTGGGCGTCGTCAAGGACGCCAGTGGCGCCGTGGTGCCTGGCGTCACCGTCGACGCGGCAAGCGACGCACTCATCGAACGGCAGAAAACCGCGACGACGGATGGCTCCGGGCAATACCGCATCGTCGATCTGCGTCCCGGAACCTACGTTGTCACGTTCGCCCTGGCGGGGTTCCAGACCGTGCGGCGCGAGGGGATACGGTTGCAGGCGGAGTTCACCGCGACCGTCGATGCCGTGATGAGCCTCGGCGACAGGCAGGAGACGATTACGGTCACGGCCGAGGCGCCACCCGTCGATGTGCGGAGCGCGGCGGTGATCACACGACTCGAGCGTGACGTCCTCGACCAGATCCCGACAGGGCAGAACATCTGGGAGATGGCGCAGCTGATTCCCAGCATCAACATGTTCAACGTCCTGGCGCAGAACGCCGGCACGGTTGGGGGGCAGGGAGGAGCGACACAGACCTACATGTCGGTGCGCGGCATGACCGCGTCACAGAATGTCGTCCTGGTCGACGGGATGACGGTGAGCGGCCTCGAGTTGAACGGCACGGTTCAGGCCTACTTCAATCCCGACATGAACCAGGAGGTCAATTACGAGACGAGCGGCGCCAGTGCCGATCGGTCTGGCGGCGGTGTCACCGTGAACATGATTCCGCGCGAAGGCGGCAACCGCCCGAGCGGCAACTTCAAGACGAACTACCGGCCGGGGCGGTGGATTGGCGACAATTTCACGACGCGTCTGCGCGATAGCGGACTGCAGTCCGCCGGGACGCTCCGATACCTCTCCGACTTCACCGGGTCGCAGGGCGGTCCGATCAAACGCGACACGCTGTGGTTCTTTGCCTCCTATCACCAGTTCAATACGAGCGATGTGGTGCCCGACACGCGTTTCGATGACGGTGCACGAGGAACCGACGACCAGCACATCCGTCAGCCGATGCTTCGTCTGACGTATCAACTCAATCGGTCGAACAAGGTCTCCGGCTATGTCGAGATCACCGACAAGCAGCGCTCGCACGACATGGTGGCGCGGGTCGACCCGGAAACGGCGGCCTCACGCTGGACGTCTCCAAACTATTCGACGGGCAACGTCAAATTCACCTCGACGTTGAGCAGCCGCCTGCTCTACGAAGGGGGCTATTCGATGAACCGCGAATACCGCACCGTCCAGGCGCAGGAAGGCATCTACAAGGAGCGCGGCACGCCGGAGTGGTATGCGTCTGCCTCGCGAACGCTGCAGACCGGCGGCAACGCGCGAACGACGGCGCCCACCACCTCGTTCACGCACGATTGGCCGGCGCGCGACAACGTGCAGTCGTCGTTGTCGTATGTCACCGGCTCGCACCAAATCAAGGTTGGCTTCCAGTACCAGTGGGGCAGGTTCTACCACTTCGTCGACGCGAATGCCGACCTGACGCAGCGCTATGCGAACGTGACGGTGTCCGGCACCGAAGTGATCCTTTCGAATCCCGCCGACGTCGTCGTGCGCAATACGCCGGTGGCGTCGATCGATCGGTTGAACCGTGACGTCGGCATCTACGCACAGGACTCCTGGACGACGAAGCGGCTGACGGTGAATTACGGCGTGCGTTGGGAGCACGTGAACGCGCAAAACGACGCCTACTCCGTACCTGCCGGCCGCTTCACGCCGGAGCGGTCGATCCCGGCGGTCAAGGACGTGCCGAACTGGTTCGATTGGGCGCCGCGGTTCAACATGGTCTACGACCTGTTCGGCACGTCGAAGACCGCCCTCAAGTACTCGCTGAACCGCTACAACTTCGCCGCCGGCACCGCCCTGGCCAATTCCTTCAACACCCTGTCGTCGACGACGCGCACGCTGCCGTGGACCGATGTGAATGGCGACAGGATTGCGCAGGGAGATCCGGTGATCAATCCGGACGGCTCGTACGCGCCGTGCGTCGGCTTCCCGAGCGTCGCGTGCGAGATCGATATGCGGGCGCTGCGTGCCACGAACGGGACGTGGTTCGGCACGCCGGCGGATGCTGACGTCTATCTGGGCTTCCCGCGGCAATGGTCACTTGAATCGGTCCTCGAGGTGCAGCACGAACTGCTGCCACGGCTCTCGGTGACGGCCGGCTGGACGAGGAGCGACGACTACAACCTGCGCAAGACGATCAATCGCTTCCGCCTGGACGGCGATTACCGGCCGGTCACAATCTTCAATCCGATGACCGGTGACCCGATCACCATCTACAGCATCAAGGATACGGACACGCGCGCACGTCTCGCCCAGAGCGGCGCCAATGTGGAGTATGTCGAGGACGAGCGGAAGGCTCCGTATAACCAGTACTCGCTCGAATTCCGCGCGCGACCCTATCGAGGCGCACAGGTCTTCGGCGGTTGGGTGGTGAGCCGGCTGGACAGTGTCAACTGCGGTACCTCTCGATCGGATCTCGTTGTCAACCCGAATGACGAGTTCTACTGCGACACGACGACCATCGACCGGCCGCTCGTCCAGGACTTCCGGATCGTGGCGTCGATTCCGGTCCGCTACGGCGTGACGCTCGGCGTCACGTATCTGAACAACGATGAGGGCGCGTTCCAGCCGACCTATGCCATCGTGCCTGGAGCGACTGCGGCAGCCACGCGATACCCGGATGGCGCCGCCAACTCGACGCTCAAAGTTGCCAACCAGCCTGCGCCGCCGTGTCCGACACACGCCGGGTGTGTGCCGGGTGCGTTCGTGCTTCCGAGCGGGTTCATCCTGCCGCTGGGGGCGACCTCGATCACCGTTCCGCTGGAGCCGCCGGGAGTCACGCGGCGCGAGCGTCTGCAGCAGCTCGACTTTCGGCTGTCGAAGACGTTTCGTGTCGACCGGCTCACCGTCGCCCCGATGCTCGAGGCCTACAACGTCCTCAACTCGGACAAGGTCTTCGGCTATCAAAGCGGGAATTACGCAAACTCGTCCGGCACGTATCTGGTGCCGAGCACGATCCTGCTCGGCCGTGTGATTGGGTTCGGCGCATCGGTCCGCTGGTAAGCGCGCCGCAGCGATTGTCGGGCAGACTCACCGCGGCTGTCGTACTCGGCGGATGCGCGCTGTTGCTGGCCAGCGTGCTCTATCTGCTCGTGCTTATTTTTGAGCTCAATCCGGGATTGGTCGGGGCCGACGGTCTGGCGGTGACAGTCCTGGGAGTGATCGCTCTTCTCGCGGCAGCGGGAATGGTCATCGCGATCACGCGCCTCCGCTGAACTGGTCGGCCACGGCATCGTATTGTCGAGGTTTAAATGCGTCGTAACCTTGGCATGACGTGGGCGTACACACGCGGCGGACGGGGCAGGGGCGCGGCTGGCTGCGGAAACTGATCATCGCGGAGCGGATCCAAATCCATCGCGTCGCGCGTCAGTGGGCCACCTCGACGATCGCCAAACTCATTCGTGCCGGGCGCACGGAGTTCGCCACGCTCGCGGGTGTGTTTCTGCTGGCGGTCGCCTTGCTCACGTTCGCCCAGCTGACCGACGAGGTCGTTGCCGGCGACACGCGATCGTTCGACTCCGCGGTGCTGATGTCGATGCGGACGCCCGGGCGTCCGAAC
>JBOGIQ010000060.1:18464-22258 GCA_050742535.1 Vicinamibacterales bacterium
CCCCCCCCACGACCCGCTGGGACCGCCCTGGTTCGAGGAAGCGGTGCGCGACGTGACCAGCCTCGGCGGCACGTCTCTCATCGTATTGATCACCGCGACGGTGGCCGGATTCCTCGCCATGTCGGGGACGCGCCACGCAGCCGTGTTGATGGTCGTGTCCGTCAGCAGCGGCGCGATGCTGATGTCGTTTCTCAAGCAGGTATTCTCGCGGACCCGGCCGGACCTGGTCGAGCATTCGGCACGGGTGTTCACGGAGAGCTTTCCGAGCGGCCACGCGACGCTGTCGGCAATCACGTACCTGACGATGGGCGCGCTGCTCGCGCGTGTGCAGACGCGGCGGACGTTGAAGGCCTACTCCCTTGGCGTGGCGATTACATTGACCGTCCTCGTCGGCGTGAGCCGCGTCTACCTCGGCGTCCACTGGCCCACGGACGTCCTGGCCGGCTGGTGCCTCGGCGCCGCCTGGGCGATTACGTGCTGGCTCGTGGCGGCGTGGCTGCAGCGCCGCGGCGATGTCGAGCGCCGCATCGAAAAGAGCTGACGCGTCGCGCGGCTCTACAACCAGGTTCCGCCTTGCCGCTCGTTCGGTTCCGCGGCGAGCGCGTCGAACTCGTGAATCCATCCGAGGTGGTGCAGCGCGCCGTCGAATAACGAGAGCCGCGCGTTGCGACGATCGGCGTTATCGCCATCGGGCAGGTGCAGCACGTCCACCGCGCTGATCGACGCGTACTGCACCTTGCGCGTGCGCCCGCGGCGCAACCGCTCGTAGCGCTCGAGCGGACCGGCCAGCGAACCCGAGCCTGCCTCGACGAGGCAGGCGGCAAGCACGACCGCATCCTCGATCGACTGGTTGGCGCCTTGTCCATGGTGCGGCGCAAGCTGGTGGGCGGCGTCCCCCAGGAGCGTCACGCGGCCTTTCGTCCATCGCCCGAGCGGCGGCCGATGGAACAGCCCCCAGCGGTTGCTGATCGGCCGCGCGCTGATCATCTCGACCACCGCGGGGTGCCAGCCGGCGAAGTGCCGGAGCTGTTCACCCTCCACGCCCGGCGCGTTCCAGTCGCGATGCGGCCACGGTGCCGGATGCCGCTCGACCAGCAGGAAGTTGATGTGCCCCTTGCCCATCGGGTAGTGCAGGAGGTGCCCGCCGGGCCCCATCCAGAACTGCAGCGCAAACGGATCGGGGAGGCTGGGCACGTCGGCCAGCGGCACGATGCCGCGAAACCCGCTGCACCCGGAATACAACGCATCGTCGTAGCCGAGCATCCACTGCCGCACGAACGATCGCGCGCCGTCGGCGCCGATGACGAGGTCGGCGTCCACGGCATCGCCGCCGGCGAATCGCAGCGCGACCCGCCCTCCGCGATCGTCGATGTCGACGAGCCGCTTGCGCAAATGGATACGGTCAAGCCCGGCCGCGGCGGACAGGACCGCTTGCAGATCCGCGCGGTGGATGCCGACGTACGGCGCTCCGAAGCGGCACCGGTAATCCGCCCCGACGGCGTGCCTGCCGACAAGGTGTCCGTTGCGGCCGTTCCGGAAGATCAGCGCTTCGACTTCGAACCAGTGCGGGGCGAGCTGCTCCGTCAGTCCGAAATGTTGGAAGAAGCGGGTTCCATTGGCCGACAGCGCAACGGCCGCCCCCACCTCGCGCAGCTCCGCGGTCTGCTCGTAGATGTCGACCGCAATCCCGTGACGCCGCAGCGCGATCGCGAGAGTCAGTCCGCCGATGCCGGCGCCGATGACGGCGATCCGGCGCTGATCCGCGGCTCTCATGACAGCGAGGATTGTAGGGCGCGGCGTGTTGCTTTCTGGCGGCCAGCTACGACTGTCACGCTATGCGACAGGTTCGCCATAGAGCGAGACATGGCGAGACATCGCGAGACATCGCACGTGTGCCGTGATCTGCACGTCGAGGCAATCGCGAGAGTGGAATGCGCGCACCTCCGGCTGTCTCCGGAAAAAAAGTTCCGCGCATTTTCGGCCGAAATACGCGCGATCCGCGTTTTGTCTGGTCGACGGCCGTCCTGAACGATTCCGTCGCCCTGGGCGGCAGATCTGAAAGCGGCGCTCGGTGCGTGTTTCTGCGCGAGCGTGCATCTGCACCATCCTGTCCGTTCGTGTCATGTCATGCGCCCTTCTGGCATGTCGCGCGCGGGCCTGCAGCGGCGAAAACCGTCAGTGAACATACGTTCTTGATCGTTAGCTGCAGGTGGCGTTTCCAGCAGTCGCCAACTGCAATCTTGATTGGAATCAAGGCGATGCGTTGACTGGCGTCGCTACCTCAACTATTGGCACACGGGTTGCCCCTCGGCCTTCCAGTGTCCTGACCAGGACCAAGAAGAAAAAAGAGGCCGAAGTAATGAAAAAATGCTCGTGGGCCGCCGTTCTTGCCGCCATCGCCGTCTTCGCTCCCGCGGTTACGCGCGCGCAGACCACCGTGGCCCTGCCAAACAGCACGCAGACGACGACGTTGACGGCAAACGTCAGCGAGCAGGCTCGCGTGACCGTGCCGGCCGGAGTGACGTTCACGGTCACGAACGTCTCGGCGAACACCGCCGCCAGCGGCGCTACTCTCACGATCGACGCCATCGTCCTCGCGGCGGCCACCAACCAGCTGAAGATTTCGCTGCAGGCTAACGCCGCGTCATTCACACCGCCCGTGGCCGGCGCCACGACGTGGGCCGCGGGCGACGTGACGTGGAACGCCGCCACCTGGACCAACGCCACGGGTGCGTCCGGAACCCTCAGCAACGCGGCGTACAACACCGTGTCGACGTGCACCGCGGA
This sequence comes from Vicinamibacterales bacterium, assembly GCA_050742535.1. GTDB lineage: Bacteria > Acidobacteriota > Vicinamibacteria > Vicinamibacterales > UBA2999 > Gp6-AA40. Next base: position 21,252 of record JBOGIQ010000060.1, read on the forward strand.
TACGTCCACGTGTTCGACAACCGGTCTGGTGTTTACGCTCGGCGCGAAGCCGACGGTGCGGCGCTCCGGCAGTCACACAATCGTGGTGACCTGGAAGTTCGAGAGCATCTGACGGCGATGTCGTACCGGCGTGGTGTGAACGTGCACGCTGTCACAGCGGGTCTGCTGGCGGGCGCGATCGTCTGCGCGCCCCATGCGGTCGCCGCACAGACCGTCATCGGCGTGCCGAACACCAGCACGACCACGACGCTGACTGCCAGCGTCAGTGAACAGGCGTCGGTCACGCTTCCGGCGAGCGTCACGTTCACCGTCAGCAACATCTCCGCGAGCACGAACGCGGGCACTCAGACGATCTCAATCCAGAACATCGTGCTCGCGACGGCGACCAAGCAACTGGCGATCTCGCTGATCGCGAACGCGGCGTCGTTCACGCCGCCGGTTGCCGGGGCGGCCACGTGGTCGGCCGGCGACGTGTCATGGAGCGCCCCCGGTGGCGGCCCCAACGCCTGGGTCAACGCCGTGCGCAACAACGGAACGCTGAGCAGCGCTGCCTACACGCTCGTGGCCACCTGTAACGCGGATACCTCGTCATGCTCGACGACCGGGTTTCAGTTGACGCTTGGTCCGAAAGCGACGGTGAAGCGGTCCGGCGCACACACGTTGACAGTGACCTGGAAATTCGAAGCGACAGGAACATAACCACAACAACAGAAACGAGCCCGAGATGAAGGTAGGCCCCCCACTCGATATCTCGCCGGACTGCTCACGCTCGCGATGTCGTCGCCGGCTGGCGCGCAGACGACCGTCACGTTGCCTGATACGAGTCAGACGACGACGATGTCGGCCAATGTGAGCGAGCAGGCACGCATTACGGTGCCGGCGACCGTCACCTTCAACGTGAGCAACATCGGCATCAGCACCGCCGCGGCTGCCCCGACGGTCACGGCCGATCAGATCGTCACGTCGTCCGCCTCGAAGCAGCTGAAGATCTCGCTGCAGGCGAACGC
>JBOGIQ010000061.1:0-22110 GCA_050742535.1 Vicinamibacterales bacterium
GCGCCGGTTCGCCTCGGTCGCAAGGGCGATCGCAGCCGCGAGGCTGCCGCTCCTCGCCAACGCCAGCGCCTCGGCGCGCGCCTGCATCGCGGCAGCGTCGGCAATGGGAGATCCGCCGGAAACGGCGGACGCCGCTGATCTGTTGGTGGTCATGCGCGAAGCGCCACGTGCGACGGGGTGACGCATGCGGCAAGCCGGGCGGCGGTGGGCGCGTCGAAGACCGTACTCATTTCGAGATTCATTCCGAACGTCGTGCGGGCCCGATCGACCAGCGTCGCGACGAGCAGCGAATGGCCGCCGAGCCGGAAGAAGTCGTCCCCAGGGGCGACAGACGACACGCCCAGTACCTGCGCGAACAGCTCACAGAACTGGAGTTCCAACTCAGAGGGCTCGTGCTCCGTCGCGTCATCTTCCGGCGGCCGCGGCAGTTCGTGCCGGGCGATGGCCCCGGAGGCCGTGAGCGGCAGCCGCTCCAGCACGACGAGCTGCTCCGGCGCCAGACGCGGTGCCAGCGTCCCGGTGAGGTAGCGTTCGACGGCGTCACAGTCGATGGACGATCCCGACCGCGGCGTGACGTACGCCGTCAATCGGCGATCGTCGTCAGCGTCGTGACGGACGGCGACGGCTTCGCGGACGCCAGGCGCGGCAATGAGCGCTTCTTCCACCGCACAGAGCGCGGAATCCTCATCTTCGCGCCCGAGGAATTCGAGCTCGCCCTCATGGCGCCATCGTGCCGTATCTCCAGTGCGACACATGCGGCTACCCGCGGGCCCGTAGGGATCGGCGACGAAGCGATCGGCGGTCAACCCCGGCCGCCGCAGATAGCCACGCGCCAGTCCCGCGCCGGCGACGTACACGTCGCCCGGGACGCCGATCGGTGCGATCTGGAGGTGGGAATCGAGAACGTAAACGCGCATGTTCTCGAGCGGCCGGCCAACACAACCCGCACGCTGTGGTTGAGAGACGATACCGGCCGTATTCCATCCGCCCGTCTCCGTCGCGCCGAACAAATTGAGGAACGTGCTGCGGCTACCCGACAGCAGGGACTCCGCCAGTTGCGGCCGCATACGTTCGCGCGTCATCTCCATTCGGACGTTCGCCAGCGCCGTATCGAGGTGGTCGGTGAGCGCGGCTGCGTGCGAGGGTGTCGTCTGCAGCACGGTCAGCCCGGAATCGACGATAGCGCGCGCGAACTGCTCGGGATACAGCATCGCGTCGCCGCCTGGCATGATGGCGGCCGCTCCAGCCAGCCACGTTCGAATCATCTGCAGGCCCGCGAGGTCGCCGCCGCTTTCGCCGACAAAGACGCGGTCGTCCGCCCCGATCGAATGGACCGCCTGCAGGCTCTCGACGGCGTTCGTCACGGCACGGTGCGTGACGATCGCCGCGGCGGCCGCACCTGAGGCGGAGCCTCCAGGGGCGAAATAGGCCGCGTGATCCGGCATCAGCGGGCGCCTCTCCGGCGGATCCGAATCGGCGTACCGTGCCAGCATCGCCGACGCTTCGGCCGTGTCGAGGATCAGCAACGGCGCGGAGGCGGGCAGCGCCCGCGCGGCCGCACGCGTCGTCAACACGACGGCTGGCGCTGCGTCGTGGAGGATCGCTGCGAGGCGACTCGACGGCTGCTCGAAATCCAGCAGCAGGAACGCAGCGCCCGCCTTCGCCGCCGCCAACAGGCACGTCCCGCGATCGATCGCTGACGGCACGGCAACGGCCACCACTTGCTCCGCACCGACACCCGACGACTGCAGGTGGTGTGCGATACGGTTCGCGTCTCGATTCAGCACCTCGTAGGTTGCCGATCGGGCTCCGGCGACGATGGCCGGACGGTCAGGATGCTCGCGGGCAACGCGTTGGAACCTCTCGGGCCAGGCCGCCGTGTCGCGCCGGCGCGACTGCCCCATCCAGCCGCGTCGAAGCTGCCGGCGTTCGGCCGGCTCGAGCAGATCCACGTGCTCGATCGGCGCGGTAGGAGCGGTGGTGACCGCCTGCAGGAACGTAATCAGGCGCCACAACAGACGATCGATGGTCGGACGCTCGAAGAGATCGGTGCTGTACTGGATGGTGCCCCGGATACCCCACCCAACCCCTCCCGGACCCCGTCGCTCGACGAGGTCGAGGGCCAGGTCGAAACGGGCGTGATCGCCGAACCGCAATGGCATGCGCACCACGCTCGCATCCGACAACGTCGGCATCGCCACCGCCGGCACCGCCTGCAGCCCGAAGAGCACCTGGAACAGCGGGTTCCGTGAGCGCAGGCGCGGTGGGTTCATGGCTTCCACGACGCGTTCGAACGGGACGTCCGCGTGAGCGCAAGCGCTGAGCACGGCGTGGCGGACGCGTTTCAGCAACTCGACGAAGCTCGGGTTTCCGGATGTGTCGATGCGGACCGCCATCGTGTTGACGAAACAGCCGACCACATCGTTGACGCGCGGCATCCGGCACGACACCGGCACCCCGATGGCGATGTCGGTGCCGGCGCCCAGCCGTGTCAGTACCGCTGCGAACGCCGCCTGGACGATCATGAACGCGGACGCGCGCTGCTCGCGGCCGAGCGCCAAAATCGAATCGTGCAAGGGGCGCGGAATGAGAATCGGCACGCTGGCCCCTTCGTAGGTCGAGACGGGTGGCCGGGGCCGATCGGTCGGCAGCGGAAGCTGCTCGGGGAGGCCCTGCAGATGGTGCTGCCAGTACGCCAGCTGCCGTCCGAATTCGCTGTCCGCGTCACCTTCATCGCCGAGCACCTGCAACTGCCACATGGTCCAGTCAGCGAACTGCAGCGCCGGTGGTCGCAGGGACGGCGACTCCCCTCGCGCCCTCGCGTGATAGGCCTTCAGCAGGTCCGGCACGATCAGTCGGTGGACGGACCAGGTGTCGATGGCGATGTGATGCAGCGCCAGCAGCAGCACGTGGTCCTCTGGCGTCAGCTTCAGCAGCTGCGCGCGCACCGGCAACTCGACGCGCAGGTCAAAGTGTCGCCGCGACTCGGCGCGTGTGTACTCGCGAAACGACGATGCGTCGATCGCCCGATGCACCAGCGGCACGTGCGTGTCGGCGCCCTCGAGGATCACCTGGCTTGGCAGACCGTCGCGCTCCGGGTAGACGGTCCTCAGGCTTTCGTGCCGCTCCACAACATCCTGAATGGCCCTTTCCACTGCGGCCACGTCGATGGCCCCTTTGAAGCGAAGACCGATCCACTCGGTGTAGTTCGGCCGTGGCCCGTCCAGCCGGTTCAGGATCCAGAAGCGGCCCTGCGGCAACGCCAGCGGTGTGTGCGGGCGTGGCGGCTGCCGGACGAGCGGCGGACGTGGCATCAACCGGTTCGTCAACGGATGGCGCCGGCCAGCGTTTCCTGCAGGTGCATCCCCAGGTCGTGGACGATCGCTGCTTCGGCCGTTCGCAGGAAGAAGTGATCGCCCGGATAGAGGCGCGTCTCGACTGGTGCGACGCTCAGCGACTTCCAGCCGGCTAGCGACGCCAGTGGGGTGTGCCGATCCGAATCGCCGCCAATGAGGGTCACTGGGCACCGTAGCGGTTGGCCAGGTTCGTACACGTACGTGTCGGTCATCTCGAAGTCCGCTCGGAGCGATGGCAGGAACAGGCGCATGACTGTCTCGTCGCGCAACCACGCCTCCTCGGTTCCATTGAGATCCCGCAGCGCCTCAACGAAGTCAGGCTCGGCCGCAGAGAACAGCGGTGGCTTGGACGGTCCCAGCATCGGCGCAGCGCAGCCGGCGACATACAGGCCGAGCGGCGCCGGGCCGCGGGCACGGGCCAGATGACGCACCAGCTCGAAGGCGACAAGGCCGCCGAGGCTGTGACCGAACACGGCGAAGGGCCTGCCAAGCGTCGGGGCGATGGCGGCGAGCATCGCAGCGACGAGGCGATGGAGCCGCACGAAGGAAGCCTCGCGTCGCCGCGCGCCACGGCCGGGATACTCGACGGCCGCCACTTCGATATCCGCGGGCAGCCTGTCGGTCCACCGCGCGTAGACTGCCGCGGAACTCCCGGCGGGCGGCAGGCACAGCAGAGTGACGGCGGCCCGCGCCCGCGGGGCGTATCGATGGAGCCACCGCGACGCAGCGGCGTCCGTCATCGGGGATCGGATCGCTTCGCGCGACGGGCACGCCCTTGTGCCGATCGTACGACCTCCAGCATTGCCTGAAACGACGTACACCGATTGATCTCGGCAGGCGTCAGCGTCAGGCGAAACTCCCGCTCCACCACGCCGAGCAGCGTCACCAGCCGCATCGAGTCCCATCGGCCCAGACGCGCCATTGCCGCTCTGACAATTTCCGCCTGCGACAGGTGCGGAAACACGTGCTCGAAGCAACGCACGAGCGCCCGCTCCTCAACCGTCACCGCTGTCGCCGTTCAGCGGCCGTGCGGCGCGGCGGCATCCGCAGTTGTTCCAGCAGCTCGGCGATGTCGCTCCCCGTATGCGCTCGATGGTCGAACGTGGCGCCGATGACGCTCTGCCGGCGGCCCGCCCCATGCGCCACCGTCACCGACGTCCACGGCGGCAGCACTGGGATGTGCCGGCTCACCTGCCACCGCGCCATACTCGAGAAGGCAACGGTCGCGCCCTGCAGATCGTCGTGCGTCACCGAGTCGGTTGCCGCGCGGCGCTGCAGTACGGCCAACCGCTCGCAGAACTCCGGCGCGGACACCGCTCCAGCGTCGCGGACGACGACAAGGTAGAGCTGCGACGCACTCTGTACCGCGAACCCAAGATTGACCACCTGGTACGCGTAGCGCCGGTTGGACACGATGACGGCGTTCAGCCGCGGGCGCTCGTGAACGAGCCGCGCCAGCCGCCACGACACCAGTGACAACAGCGGATCGAGCAGCAGCCGGTGGCGGCGGCGGAACGCATCAGCATAGCGACGCCACGCCAGCGCGTCGAACGCCGCTTCGACGTAGCCCGGTACGACCGCACCGGCATGCCAGGCCACGGCTCGCGCCATCGCCAATTCGGCGGGAGAGAGCGGTTGAAAGCTTCCGGGTGCGTGTGGAGCGACCGGCGACGGAACATTTGCCGCGTGCGCCCAGACGTCCGCGGCGCTCAGCCGAGACCCGCTCGCGGTCACGTCTTCCTGCCGCAGACCGAGCCGGCACAGCAGCCGATGCGCACCCAGCGTCGGCCGTGCCGAGGTTTCCCGTTGCGGCGTCTGCCGTGTGGGCGCGAACGGGGTCTCGAGTGCAGCAACCTCGATCTCCACCAACGGCGTGCCGACCGCCACCATGTCACCTTCGGCCACATAGACGGTGCGGACGACGCCAGGCACCTCGACTTCCACCGTGACGAGGGCCTTTTCGCTCGCCACCTCCGCCACCACGTCGCCTGTCGCCACGCTGGCCCCGGCGTGCGCGACGATTCGTGTCACGCGAACGACGTCGTCATTGGTCGTCAGGCGCGGCACCCGTACGAGCATGCTCATCGCGCGGCGCCCTCAGCAGATGTTCAACACGTGCGACGCGACAAGATCGAAAATGACCTCCTCGCTCGGCAGCACGTCCGCTTCGAGGGTGCGTGCCGCCGGAATCGGTACTGGCGGCGGGCCAACGCGAACGAATCGGCCCTGATAGCCGGTCTCGAGCAGCGCCGCGCCCAACTCGGCGCCGAAGCTGCCTGTCGGCCACGACTCCTCGACGACGGCGATGATGTGATTGCGGCCTGTGGCAAGGGCGCGCATCAAGGAGTATTTCGGGAACGGCGCGAGCTGAGAGACGGCGACAATTCGGACATCCAGCTCCTCCTCGGCAAGCCGATCCGCCACCGCCTCCACGACCGGCAACATTCCGCCGTAGGTCACGAGCGTGACGTCCCCCTCCTCTCCGCGAACCAGCGTCGGAAACAGATCGGCCCCAGGGTCGCGGGCGTCAGCCGGAAGGCTGCGGTACTCTGCGCGATCGACGACGGTTCCATACAGCCGTTTCGGCTCGAAGAACAACGTCGGGTGGAGCCAGCGCTCCGCTGCCTGCAGGAGCAACGCACCTGCATCGTGCCGGTGCGTCGGCGTGACAACGGTCAGCCCGGGCAACGCCGCGAGCCACCCGTCGAGGCTTTGACTGTGCGTCGGTCCGTATCCCCGACCGCCACCGGTCGCCGTCCGAATGACGAGGGGGATGCCCTCGGGTTCAGCGGCATCGAGCTTGAGCGCCTGATTGAGGAGCTGATCGACGGCCAGCGTCAGGAAATCGCCGAACATGATCTCCACGACGGGCCGGGCACCTGCGAGCGCCAGTCCCACCCCGACACCGACGACGGCGGCCTCGCTGATGGGAGTGGAGACCACCTGCGTCGGGAAATCGCTCGACAGACCTGCGGTCACCTTGAAGGTGCCGCCATAGGGGTCGGACAAATCCTGACCGACAAGGACAACCAGCGGATTGCGGCCGATCAGGTGCCGAAGCGCCGCATTGATGTCGGCTCGCACGGTCGCGCCCGCGGCCGCCGGGTGTGGCGGCACCGGCTCGCGCGCGCGGCGGAACGCACGCTCGGGTCGCTTTCGATATCGGGCCGGCGGCGATGTCAGCGCCGCCTCGAACACGTCGTCGAGATACGCCTCGTTGCTCTCGACGATGCGGTCGAGTTCGGCGGCTGCGATCCGCTCGCGAAGTTGCCCGAGCGCATCCACGCCGTCACTCGGCTGCAACGACGTCGGGCCGGTGCTGTGTGGACCGGAGCGTCGCGTCCGAATCACGAAGAATCCCGGACCGTGCGACGCGCGCAGGGCGTCGATCGCCGCTTCGACCTCGGCGACGAATCCCGGCACTGCGTCATCGAATTCCCGGTACGGGAGGCCGAAGGCGGCACCGCGCGAGGCGAGGGAACCACCGCCGATCATCCCGCGTGTCGGCGTGCTCTGTGCGATGCCGTTGTCTTCGAGGACGACCAACAGCGGCAGGGACCAGATGGCGGCGAGGTTCAACGTTTCATACAGCACGCCTTGACCCAGCGTGCCATCGCCGATGATGGCGACGGTCAGCCCGGCGTCGCCCTGCCGCTTCCGCGCCCAGGCGCGGCCGGCGGCGACCGGCACGAGCCCCGCCTGCACACCTGTGCTGTAGAAATTGTCGCCGCTGATGTGTTGGCTGCCGGACGCGCCTCCGCGAACACCACCTGAGCGGCCGAGAATCTCCGCCACCAGCCCGACGAAGTCTCCGCAGAACGTGAGGAAGTGCCCGTGGTTGCGGTGGTTCGAAAACACCGCGTCGCCTGGTTGCCGCAGGGCCCGGGCGACGCCAAGCTGACACAGTTCCTGCCCGATGCAGGTATGGAGGGTGCCGCTGACGAGATCCCGCGCGTGGAGATCGAGCAGCCGCCGCTCGCATGACCGAACCAGGCTGCCAAACCCGTACACGTCCGCAGGAGCGGCCGCGATGAGCGGCCGCCGGCGTGAATCGCGGGCGAACGGCTCGCATCCGCCGACGATCGCCCGACGGTCTCTAGGACTTCCCCTCCGGCTCAAGGTTCACCTGCGCGGCGCTCGCCGACGCCTCGGCCAAATCGGGGAAACACTGCTCCACCATCCCCGCCACCGTCGGACGTTCGAAAAGCGTTTCGAATGCGACTTCCGTGGCAAAGGTTTCCCAGACGCGGGCGACGATCTGCGTCGCGATCAGTGAGTCGCCACCGAGATCGAGGAAGTCGTCGTGAATCCCGACGCGATCGAGTCCGAGCGCATCGGCCCATATCTGCGCGATGATCGTCTCGACGGAACTGCGCGGCGCGACGTACGAGCGCTCCAGCTGCTGCCGCGAGACGTCCGCCGGCGGCAGCGCCTGGCGATCCAGCTTGCCGGTGCTCGTCGTCGGCAGCGAGTCGAGAAAGCTGAAGACGGACGGCACCATGTAGGTCGGCACCTGCGCTTCCGCGAACTCCCGCAACATCATCGACGTCACCGTGGACGCGTGCGGCACGACATACGCCACCAGCCGCGGCTCTTCGCGTGTCGTATCGACCGACACCGCCACATCGCGCACCTGCGGGTGGCACCGCAACATCGCCTCGACGTCGATCAGGTTGACGCGGTAGCCGCGAATCTTGACGTCGTCGTCAACGCGACCGAGGACCTCGATGCCGCCGTCCTCGGCAATCCGGCCGAGATCTCCGGTGCGATACAGTCGCGTGCCAGGCTCGCCGAGCGGGTCGGCGACGAATCGGGCAGCGGTCAGGTCCGCGCGCCCGAGGTAGCCCCGTGACAGGTGAGCCGCCGAGACGTAGATTTCGCCCTCAGCGGCCGGTGCCAGTTGCGCGTCGAGCACGACGACGCGCGTGTTGACGAATGGACGACCCACCGCCGGTCGATCGGGCGAGGTCGAACACTCGGTGACGAGCACCGCGCCACCCGCTTCGGACGTGGCGTAGCCGTTGAGCAGCCGTGCGTTGGGCAGCGCGGCAGCAAACGAGCGTGCGAGATCGGCCGTCAGCGGCGCGCCGCCGACGGTCACGGTGCGCAGCCGGCGCAGCTGCGCGATCGTCGCCGGTCCGGCCGCGAGCAGCTGGCGCAGCAGAGGCGTCACCATGCCGAGGGCCGTTACCCGACCGCGATCGATGGCCGTGGCGAACCGGCGCACGTCCTTGACGTCTTCTGTCGGGATGATGCGCACGGGAACGCCGCACAACAGCGGAAGAAACACCCACGCGACCGAGAACCCGAAGCTGAGCGGCGAGGTGAGAGCGCAGATCTCCTCGGCCTCGTCCCTGCGGAACGGCACGTCGTTGAGTCCGTTGAGGATGCTGCGATGCGTCGCGATCACCCCTTTGGGGGCGCCCGTCGTGCCCGAGGTGTAGGTCACGTACGCGAGGTTGTCGAGCAGGCAGACGGACTCGGGCCTCTCGGTCGTATCGAATATCGTTCGATCGGTCAACACCAGCGGCAGTCCGAGATTCGGGAGCCGATCGGCGAGCTCGGTGACACTCACGGCGACGAGCGGACGCGCGTCATCGAGGACCTGCTTCAGCCGCGCAGTCGGCGCGTCGACGTCGAGGACGACATAGCCGCCGCCGGTCTTCAGGACCGCGAGCATCGCGACGACCGCTTCGATCGAGTTCTCGAACAACAGCGCCGTCAGTGTTTCCGGCGCACACCCGAGCCGGCGCAGGTGCTGGGCGAGCGCGTTGGCGCGCTCGTCGAGCTCTGCAAAGGTGATCGACTCCTCGGCGCAGAGGAGAGCGGTCGCCGTCGGAGTGCGCGCGACCTGTGCCTCGAACAGCCGGTGCACGCAGTCGTCGGTCGTCTGCGTCTGGCGAGCGGGAGCAGTTGTAGACATGTGGCCGTTCCTCAGTTGTCAATTAGGCGAATATTGGACGGACGGGCGGTGCGGAACCGTCGCCGGCGCGCACGAGCTCGGCGTAGCCCAACTGCCGGTTCAGCGCGTTCACCTTGTCCAGGCACTCGACGGAGACGCGATCGAGCGGCAGCGTGGCGCCTTTCCCGACGCGGGTGGCCATCACCCGGGAGGTGAACCGGATCTTCGGGTCGCCCGGTCCCGCGTCCTTCGGCGTGGTGAATGCATCGCGCACCAGGCTCGGGACCTCTCGCAGCTCGAGGAATCCGCACAACCTCGCGACGGTCGACGCCGGTTCACCGACGAGGCGTTCGTAGGTCATCCGCAGACAGCAGCCCCGATGCGCGTCCTCGAACTGCAGCAACGCGCTGGTCGAGTCGTGCCACTCGAGCATGAGCGCTTCGATGAAGTTCGACGAATATCTGGCGACCCGCTCGCCGACTTTGCCGGGGAACCCGTAGCGATACGCCTCGAGCATCGAGTAGACCACGTCGGTGCATTCGCGATGCAGAGAAACGTACTGGGCGTCCGGGAAGAAGAGCGGCAGTTGGCGCAGAAACTCGACGTTGTGCGTCGATTTGTCGCACCACCGCGGCTTGTTCCGGGCGGCGCAGTAGGCATCCATGATGGCGTCGACGTGCCGGCGCACCTCGGCGCGGATGGCGGCCTTCCGATCGCCGCCGGCGTCGCGGACGCGCGCATCGTTCAGCGTCAGACCGATCGTGTAGCTCAGCGCCGCGCACAGCTTGCCGAGCGCGATCTCGGACGGGCAGCAGACGTCCGGGTGTGCGTCGATGAGGTACCGCAGCAGCGTCGATCCCGTCCGCGGGTGCGACAGGATGAAGATCGGCCGCTGGCGCGTCATCGGCCGGCCGCGGCACCTTCGCCGGCGACGGCGGATGCGGATGCGGGATACAACAGCGACTGCACATCGCCGGCGAACTCGAGGATGGTGCGGACATCGGCGGGCGCGAACGAGACGCGCCAGCGCTCGCGTGAGCGCAAATCGATGGCGCGGCGAGGGTCGGTGCCGCCAATCGTCGATCCGTCTTCGGCGACGTCTCGGTGGGGCGCGCGGTGATGCGCCAGCAGCGCCGCTTCCCAGGGCATCTGCAGGAAGCCGCAGACGCGCAGCAGCTCCACCTGCGGCTGCGCGACAAGATCCTCGTACCGCACCAGCAGCGCGGGAAAGCCGAGCGCACAGTAATCGAGCAGCGCTTCTGTCTTGTAGCGCCAGTAGAACGCCGCGCGGGCCAGTTCCGGGTTCACGGCGGTGCGCAGCCGGCTCAGTTCGATCGCATAGCGCCGCCGGAACGGCATGTCATTCGCGATCTTGGCGCGCAGCGACGGCGCCAGGTTCATGTCGTACCAACGGGCTCCATTCCACGGCTCGCCGGGCAATCGGAGCTCCAACATGGACGCCACCGTATCGCGCACGTCGCGGACCATGAAGATCAGCTTCTGGCCGGCGTACGGATTGGGAATGGCCTGACGAAGGAGAAACTCGTCCCAGAACGACGGGTTGGCGAACTGCTCGGTCAGACAGGGCACTTTCAGTCCAAGCAACCGGCGCGTGCGCGCCGGGTCGCCACTGCCGCGGATGACGTTGTAGGCCAACGACTCGTCGCAGCAGGCCACCTGGCTGTGCGACTCGAGAATGAGGCGCATCAGGGTGGTGCCGGAGCGCTGGCAGCCGATGATGAAGAACCAGGAGTCGCGTCCGTCTGCCATGACGTTCACCAACGCTTACACCAACGCCGACAGCACACGTTCGCACGCCGGGCTGACCGTGACTCCCGTCCACTCGCACCGGGGAAGACGGCTCAGCGCGGCGCGCGCGATCGCGGCGCCGCGTGGCGAAACGATCAGCCCCGGCGCCGCGGACGTCATCGTCTGTCGTAGACCGTCGAGCGCGACGCGGTGTCCGGTGGCCTGCTCGATCCGCGCCTCGACCGCCGCGCGGTGGTCGGGTTGCCCGACCATGACATCCACATCCGCGACGACCGCGCCCGCGCCGACGTTGTGGTGGAGATTCAAGGCCCAGAGCAGCAGCACGATGTCCCGCAGCGTGTTGGCGGTTGCGTGTTCGACCAGGCGGTACGCCGTGCCCAGCTCCTCGCGCGTCGTCTTCCCCTCGATGGCGGGGATCGACGCCGCGCTGGCGAGCTCGGCGAACAGCTCGGAGCGCCGGTTCTTCGCCACGATCAGCAGGGCGGCCATCAGGAAGTAGCTGCGGCGACCGTTGAACGACCAGTACGACCTGAACACGGCGTCGGGATCGCGAAGCACATACACGCAGCGCACGCCGAAGTGTGCGGCCAGCCACGCCGAACGCATCGACCAGCGGCACGGCTTCAGCACCGGGATCTTTCCGTGCTGTCGGGCGTTCGAGAGGAGGAACGCCACATAGTGCTGGAACGCCGGATCGACCGCGTGCCCCGGCAGGTCGTAATCGTCGTACGCGAAGCGCTTCTGATAAAAGGGGACGCCGCCTTCCGGACGTACCGGGAATTCCTTCAGGTAGCTGTCGGTCAACTCCTGGTGGCGCAGCAGCGCCTGGGCGTCACGATCGACCCCGGCCGCTGCGGCACCCGGCCGTAGGTCGGCGAGCTGTTCGTGACACGGCTCCCAGTAGCCATGGAAGGCGTCGTGCTGTCTGAATCGACTGAACAGATAAGTGCCGCACGATCGCCACATGGTCTGCAGGCACACGCCCACGGGATCCGGCACGTTCTGCTACGGAACGTCCTGGGCGCCCGCCGCCTCCATCGCGCGCGCCAGGCTGCGCGGGCGCAGATCCGTCCAATGCGACTCGACCCACGCCAGGCAATCCGCGCGGCGGCCGCGCGGTCCGACGGCGGTCCAGCCGCCGGGAACCGGCAGGTTCGCCGGCCACAGCGAGTGTTGCTCTTCGTCGTTGACGAGGACGATGTAGTCGGCCTCGGGATCGTCAAACGGATTCGTCATCAGCACCTCGACTTTGCACGGCGTCGCGCCCGCACAGCGGCGCGACTTCAGATGGCGGCGTGGGCTGCGGCCGGGGCCGACGATCGCCGCAACGCCATCGTCACGACGAGCACACCCAGCAGCGAGGCACCCGACACGAGCGCACACACGACATCGAAGCCACGGCTGTCGATGAGCGCGCCGATCGCCGGCGAGACCACTGCCTGCATCAGCGCGAACGAACAGGTCAGCATCGACGCGCAGAAGCCCGCGCGCGAGCTGCCGAAAACGTCGATCGGGATCATCTGCATGTTGTTGAGGATCACCAGGCAGCCGAAGAAGCTGAGCGCCATGGCGGCGGCGGCGAGGCCTGGCGACGGCAGATGCGGAATTGCCGCGGTGACCAGCAGCACCGGCGCGGCGGTCTGACAGATGCGCAGCCGTGCCGACACCCCGTCACCTCCAGCGGTGATGCGGCGGTACGCCAGCCAGCCGCCGCAGAAGCCGCCGAGCGTGGCGAAGACCGGCGGAATCCACGCGAACTGCTGATTGGCCGCAACCGCGGTCAGCTGATGCTCCTGGACAAAATAGATGGTCGTCCAGTTCGTCCAGAGCGAGTACACGGTCATCACCAGCGCGTTGGCCACCGCGACGCCCCACAACCGGCGATCGGCGAGCACGTCGCCAAGCGATGGCCTCGATGCCGCGTTGGGCGCGGGCACCGCCGGGACACGACGCGAGACCGCGAACCACACCAGAGTCCACACCGCGCCGAGACTGCCGGCGATCACGAACGCGGGTCGCCAGCCGAAGGCCGGCGCAATCGACGCAATGAGGAGCGGCGCCGTCATCATGCCGACGGTAATCCCGATCGATTGGGCCGCGGTCCCGAGGCCAAGCTCGCTGGACCGCAGATAGGTGGCCGTCGCTTTCGTCGACGAGGGGATTCCGGCCGACTCCCCCACGGCCAGGCCGACGCGGCACGCCAGCAGCGCCTGGAATGAACCGGCGAGGGCCGTCGCGGCCCCCGCGACCGACCACAGCAGGACCGCCGACATCGCCGCGAGGCGCAAGCCGATTCGATCGACGAGCAGGCCGGCCAGGGGCGTCGCAAACGCATAGACCAGCGAAAACGCAGAGATGAGCTGGCCGTAGCCAAGGTTGGACAAGCCGTACTCTTCTTTGATGAGCGGCGCCGCCGCGGCCAGCAACTGCCGATCGAGGTAGTTCAAACTCGTCGCGACGACGAAGAGCACGATGGCGGCCCAGCGCCACGGTGACATCCGGTTGTGTGGTGAATCCACGACGCCCCCTTCACGGCGAACCGACAGGCTGCCGCCCTTGACGCGCGGCCGCGCCTGGCGATTTGCGGTCGCCCACGGCGGCGCCGCAGCGAAGGGCTGCGCAACGTGCGCGTCAGCCCGCTCGTTCCCCGATTCGTTCGATGAGATCCTGCTCGATGACCAGCCGGTACTTGCCGTGCACCGCGCTCAGCAGCAGCGCCACGCGCTCCGCCGATCCGCGACTCGCTTCGAACACGCCGACGAAGCCGCGCCAGGGGCCACCGGTGATCCGAACGTGATCGCCCTTGCGTGGCGGCGTCAGCTGCACGTAGCCGTCAGGCCCGACGCGCGCGCGGATTCCGTCGATGATCGACTCGTCAACCGGTACTGCGGACGATCCGCTGCCGAGCACTCTGACGACGCCGCGCGTATTCCGCACACGGTGCAGCCCGACCGTATCGTCGAATTTTGCAAACAGATATCTGGGAAACAGCGGCTCGACGCGCACCGCGCGTCGGCCGCCGCGATCGACGAGGCGCCTCAGGTTCGGCAGAAAGGTTTCGAATCCAACCGCCCCGAGGTTCGCGCGGGCGCGATCTTCCTGAAGCGGCTTCGTCTGTACTGCGTACCAGAGCGGCTGCCCGTTCTCGCTCCCATCAGTGACCGACTGGTGCTGGCGCGCCGGCGCGATCGTCGTCACGTCGCTGGAATCCTGCACGGGGCAGCGCAGGGAGCAAATGACGTGCCTCGACGAGTGGTCAGGAAGTCGCGCGAAGCGCGCGTGCGTCGGGAGACGCTGCTGCAGCTCGATGTTCCGCTGCAACCGATCCGCTGCAACACTGAAACACCGTGCGCGACAACATGTGCCTAGGCCTCCGACGGCTCGGCAGGCGGTGGCCCGCTGCAGACGAACGGCCGCGGCGACGCCGTCTCGAGCAGCGTCAGTGCAAAGCGGTAGAGTTCCACGTCGAGGGCATTGTCTTCACTGATGCGCTGGCAGAAGGCTGGCGACGCCGGCGCGCCGAGCGTGTGGTTGACGAACACCGGCGGCCCGAGGTCGAAGCCGAACGTCGATTCGAGCGACGCGCAAAACTCGTCGAAACGCTCCTGGACCCCGAGCACGTCGATACTTTGCAGGCGTCGTTTCGCCGCCGCCAGACGGGCCTCGTCGAAGGCGACGCGCGTCAGCATCCCGCGCGTCATCTCCTCCGGCGTCAGCGACAGCATCTTCACCATGTGGTTGTGCACCAGCGCCTCGAATCGCGGTTGCTCCGCGTACAGCGCCTCGAGGCTCTTCCCGCGATCCGCGGGAATCAGGACCTGACAATGCCGCAGATACGACAATGTGCGCGTGACTGGCTCACGAAGGATCGTGAACGTACGAAAACCGCCGCCAAGCAAGTCCTGGGTGCACAGTGGAAAGTGGCCGGTCACGAGGCGAATCTGTGAGCCGCGCTCCTGCCACCGCTGCTGGAGCAACGGCACCGAGAACACGCGGGCGAAGCGATCGCCATCCGCCCGCGTCGGATAGACGTGGCGTGCCCCGAAGAAACGCCGCAGCCGCAGCAGCAGGCTCGTCCCGCCCGTCTTCTGCAGGTGGCAAAAGAAGAACCGCTGTCCGGGAGGCCCGGCGGCAGGTTGGCTCACGCCGACTCGTCGTCGAGCCGCGACTCGAGGCCGGCACGCGCCATGTTGAGCTGGCGCAGCCGTCTCCATAATGTCGTGCGGCTGATGCCAAGGGCCGCCGCCGTGCGGCGCTGATTGCCGTCGTGCGCCTGGAGCGCCGCGGCCAGTTCCTCAGCGGCATTCGGCCGCGGCGAGCTCGCGACCGATTCGGAACAGGCGAGCGCGGGCGGCAAGTCATCAATGGTGATGACACCGCCCGTCTGTTGCACGATCGCATGTTCCAGCGTGTTCTGAAGCTCACGGATGTTGCCCGGCCACCGGTACCGCATCAGGGCGGCAACGGCGTCGTCCGCGATGGCAGGCGGTGGTAGCCCCACTTTCGCCGCACCGCGCCGGAGGTGATAGTGAAGCAACGGCAGGATGTCGCCCCGGCGCTCGCGCAGGGGAGGTGCATGCAGACGCACCACGCTCAGCCGGAAGAACAGATCTTCGCGGAAACGCCTCTCGTGCACTTCGTCCTCGAGGCACCGATTGGTGGCGGCCACGACCCGCACGTTCACGTGCCGAACACGCGTCCCTCCCACAGCGCGAATCTCTCCGGTGTCGAGGAACCGCAACAAGCTGACCTGGAGCGACAGCGGCATCTCGCCGATCTCGTCGAGAAAGAGCACGCCGCCATCCGCTTCCTCGATGAGGCCTTTCGCATCCGCAACCGCCCCGGTGAAGGCACCGCGGCGGTGCCCGAAGAGCTCGGCCTCGATGAGCGAGGCGGGGAGGCTGCCGCAGTTCACGGGGACGAACTTGCGACGGTTCGGGCTCGTCCGTTGGATGCGGCGCGCGAGCACCTCCTTACCGGTTCCAGTCTCGCCGGTAATCAGCACCGTGCTGTCGACGGCAGCCGCACGATCCGCCTTGGCCAACAGGGCGCACGTGACCGGATCGACGAAGATGCCGTCCTCCCCCGCCTGGGTCGCCGCCGGCGGCTCCACCGTCGAGAGGAGCGTGCGAAGAACGCTCTCAAGGCGATGCGGCTCAACTGGTTCAGGCAGATAGTCGTACGCGCCGGACCTGACTGCGTCCGTCGCCAGCGCGATGTCGGCCGACGGGCCTACGGCAATCAGGCGCGCCGCCGGCCACGTAACGCTCAGCTCGTGCAGTGAATCCCGGACCGCGTCCGGATTGGCCGGCATGCCGGCCACGATGACCCGACAGGGTGCGGCCGACAATGACGATGGCGTCGCCGCCGAGCGCGCACGATAACCCATCTCGCCGACGATCGCGGTCAACCGTTCCCGCGTCGGAGCATCAGCATGAATGACACCGACGTCGAACATCCCTTGTGTAACCTTTCCCTCAGGGCATTCCGATCCCACCGCGCTGGAACTCGCCGCGAGACTAGCATGATGAAACTTGCGGGTGATGTCCGCTTTCGTCCGACATGGTGTAGGAACAAGACCGATGGCGCATGGGTCGCCACTCGCGTCTAACTTGCCGCGTATTTTTCTCGCGCCCGATCGAAGACGTGGATGATGACGAACCGTCCCGGTGAGTATCAGATGTTCCCGCAGCAGCGGCCGCTGCTCACGGCGGAATTGCTCGAATATCTGCAGCAACAGTCGTCGCCGTCGTCGCCCGCGTTGCAGAACGTCGAGCGTCTGACGCGCTCGATGGGCATTCCCGGCATGATGCTGCTCGATCCGCTCGCCGGCCGTCTGCTGGCGTTCCTCACGGCACTGATGAGACCGGCGCTGGCACTCGACATCGGCACGTTCACGGGGTACAGCACTTTGTGCATCGCGGAAGAGCTGCCGCCGGAGGGACGCGTCGTCACGTGCGAGATCGATCCGGCCCGCGCGGCGGCTGCCGCCACGCACTTTGCCGCCAGCGCGTACGGCGATCGTATCGATCTGCGCGTGGCGTCTGCCGAGGCGGTCATCGAATCGATCGACCGGCCGATCGACCTCGCGTTCATCGACGCCGACAAGCAAGCGTATTGGCCCTGCTACGACCTCCTCGTGCCTCGGCTCGCGCCCGACGGCCTGATCGTCATCGACAACACGCTCCTGCTGGGAAGTGTGCTGCTCGACGCGTCGGGCATTGCGTCGCTGCCGCCGCGATTCCGGAAAGATTGCGCGGCGATCGTCGCCTTCAATCAGCGGGTGCGGAGCGACGACCGTACCGAACAGTGCCTCCTTCCAGTCGGCGACGGCCTGACGATCGTTCGAAAGCGAGCGAGCGCATGAGCGCCGGTGTTCTGGCGGAGGTCAGTGTGACCAGCGTCGTCGAGCGGCTGAGGGCCCGCGCGACGCGAGCGGCAGCCGAGCGGTGTCTGCCGACCGAGTCGATCGACGACCTGCGGCGTCTGGGCGTATTCCGCGCGCTGACGCCGGCGCGGTACGGCGGCGCGGCAGCGGCGATCGTGCCGCTGTTCGAATCGCTCGTCCATGTCGCGGAGGCGTGCGCGTCCAGCGCTTGGGTCGGCAGCCTCTTTTCGCTGCACGCGTTTCTCATTGGACGCTTTCCCGAACCGCTGCAGGATGAAGTCTGGGCAGCGACGCCCGACGCGCTCGTCGCCTCCTCGGTGGCGCCACGCGGCGAAGCGGCCGTCGTGCCCGATGGTTTTCGCATTCACGGCACCTGGTCCTACGCGAGCGGCGTCGATCATGCGCAATGGGCGATCCTGACGTCGCTGGTACGACAAGCGCAGCATCCCGCGGCTGCGTGCCTGTTCGCCGTGCCGGCCAGGGACTACCGCATCGAGGACGACTGGTTCGTGTCCGGTCTGCAAGGTACCGGCAGCAAGACGATTCGGATCGAGTCGCCACTGTTCGTGCCCGCACACCGCACACGGTATCTCGCGCACCTCGACGGTCAGTGCGCCGATGCCGCGGTCTTCTCGCCGCTCGCGCGAATCCCCTGGCAGAGCCTGTTCAGCCTGGCCTTTGCTCCAGCCGCGATTGGTACGGCGGCGGCGGCCACGAAACGGCTGCGCGAGCTGCTCGCGGTCAAGCGTTCCGCGTATGCCGGAAAACCGCTCCGCGACAGTCCGCTGTCGGTGGCTCGCCTCGCCCGCACGGTCAGTGACGTGGACGCCGCCACACTGCGACTGCAGCGCGATGTGGCCGATCTCCAACGCTGCGCCGACGCCGGTTCTCCCTTATCGGCAGACGTCGCCGAGCGGATCATCTTCGACGCGGCCGAGATCGTTGATTGCTCCGCTCGTGCCGTGGAGCGCGCGTTTCGCGGCGGTGGCGGAGCCGCGATCCGAACCACGAGTGCGCTGCAGCAGCACTTCCGTGACATGTACGCCATCACGCAACACGCGGCCGTCGAATACGACGGCGCGTGTGAGCGCTACGGCGCGTCGCTGCTTCCACCCGTGCCACCCGCACGGCGGCCGCCGTCGTTGACCTGAACCGGTGCCGGGCGTAAGGCGCGCACTGACGACCGTCTGCTGCAGGAGTCGATATGAGCGAGGCGCGTGTGGACACTGACTCACCATCGGCAATCGCGCGCGACGTCGTCGGCCACGCGAGGGCACTGGCTGCAGCAGGCCGGTGGAAGGAGGCGATTGACGCCGCCACCCGAGCCAACCGTCAACGTCGCGATCCAGCCCTCGAGTACATGCTCGTGCGCTGGCGCCATCGAGCAGCCGCCGCCATGGCCGCAGCTGCTGCGCCACAGGTCCCCACCTATCCGGATCTGTTTGCCGACGCAGATGGTCTACCGGAAATACCGGCGAGCCAATTGACGGCGGCGGCGATCGGATCGGCGATTCAGCGTCACGGCTGCCTGATCGTACGCGGCCTGCTTCAAGCGGAGGAAGCGCATCGGCTCTCCCAGGGCATCGATTGCGCCATCGACGCCGCCGACACGGCCGCCGACGGGACACCGGCGGTGCGAACGCTGCCATGGTTCGCGCCGTTGCTGACGGAGCATGACAACAGGGGGCTCGCCAGGATGCGCTGGATCACCCGCCGTTCCGGCAGCCTGCTGACGGCGGACTCGCCGCGAATGCTGTTCGATCTGCTCGAAGTGTTCGAGCGCGGGCGGGTGATCGACGTCATCGAGCAACACCTCGGCGAGCGGCCGACCCTGTCGGCGCAGAAGGCCGTACTGCGGCGGGCGCAACCCTCGAGCGCGTCGGACTGGCACCAGGACGGGGCCTTCCTCGGCCGCGACATCCGACCGGTCAACGTCTGGCTGGCGCTGTCTGATTGCGGCGAAGACGCGGCGGGCCTGGACATCGTCGCCCGCCGGCTCGAGGGGATCGTCGAGACCGGCACCCGGGGCGCC
Organism: Vicinamibacterales bacterium; assembly: GCA_050742535.1. Lineage (GTDB taxonomy): Bacteria > Acidobacteriota > Vicinamibacteria > Vicinamibacterales > UBA2999 > Gp6-AA40. The sequence continues at coordinate 19,449 of JBOGIQ010000061.1, forward strand.
AGGTTCGAATGGTCGGTCGGACCGGACATGCTGGAGCAACTCGCTCCGGAATCGGCCGTGGTGTCGCCACGGTTCGCCGCTGGCGATGCCGCCGTGTTCGACCATCTGTGCCTGCATCGCACCGGCTATCGTCCGGGCATGACGAAGAAGCGATGGGCGATCGAGTCATGGTTCTTCGCGCCCTCCTCGCAGCCGAATCGATACTTTCCACTGGTCGTCTGACTGCACGCCGGGTGGCGGACCGTCGGCGCCCCGCCTCTCGGCGCGCGCTCAGCGGAACGGAAGGCGTTCACCCGCGTAGTAGCGGCGCGGCGGCCACGTGTCGCTGAAGCTGTTGATGTCCGCCGGCACCGGCGCGTGAGAATGCCAGATCCGGATGGTCCCGCTCGCCAGCTCCCCCAGCGCCCGATAGTTGTACGACGGTGACAAGGTGTACGGATTGAACCCCAGTAGCTCCAGCGCCAACGTGAAGAAGGGCTGATCGTTATCGTAGGCGACGCCTTCGATGTGCAACGTCGTGAGCTCGTGCCATTTGTGGAAGACGGCATCGACATCGGGACGACGGACGAAGAAGAGAACGCCGGTGTTGTACTGCAACTGGTTGACGCAGGGCACTCCGAGTGCGTTCAACACGCGATGGAAGTCCCAGAACGCGTCCAGACTGTAATGCGGTGCCATGGCGGCGGCGATGCCAAACGTCTCCGCCCGCGCGAACGCGTGCGAGATGTCGCCGACAACGACCGCATCGGTGTCGAGAAAGAGAAAGCTGTCGAACTCCGCCGGCAGATTCGTGATCAATTCGGCCTTGCCGAGCAGCGATCGATTTCTGATCGCGGCAACGATGACGCGTTCGAACGGACTGCCGCGAATCAGACGAGCGGTCGCCTCGTCGGTAATCGCAATCCGCGGGACGCCGACAGGAACCGAGCGCGAGATCGAGGCGAGGGCCTCCCGCAGGTATTTTGGACCCCAAAAAAAATTGACGATCGCCCGACGCATGAGACAGTTCTCTATCGCCTCGCCCCGTTACGATGTCACGCCGTTTCTTTTCGCCGGCCTGTAGGACGCGATGTGCCGAGCGCCCGTGTGCCACGCGGCGTCTCCAGCACCGGGCGACGCGGGCGGCGGCGAAATACCACCATGTTTCGCCAATGCATACAACCGCTGCCGTGCCCGGGTGAGCTTCCATTTCGAGGTGCCGGGCGGAATGCGAAGCATCGTGGCGATCTCGTGATGAGTGAATCCCATTACATCATGGAGAACGCAAATTCGACGATCATCATGCGCCAACGTCGCCAACGCCGATCGCAGCGCGATGGCATCCACCGACACGGGAGGAACCGTTCCCGGTTGTCGGATCAGCGGATCGGCACGCTCTCGGCATCTCCGCCGCCGGCAATGGCTCAGGCCGGCGTTCACGGTGATACGGTAGAGCCATGTGGTAGCGGCAGCCTCATGTCGAAATCTGTCGCTGTTCTGCAAGGCACGGACAAACACGTCCTGCACCACATCCTCCGCATCTCCTCCGACGTATCTCGACGCCAGCGCGCACAACAGGTGCCGCGAGCCGACGTATGCCCGCGACAGACTTTGCGTCACGTTCTGTTCGCACATTTTGTGTCCTGCATGGTTGTCCTCAGTCATCGACGCTGGCACGTGCATCTCTCCGAACCTGTGTAGTCAATCGTCGTACCAACCAAACGCACGCGGACGTCTGTGCCGTGCCCCTGCTGAAAACGATGGACGAGTCGATGGCACATGGCTACGGGCAGCCGTTGGCCGTTCGAACGTGGACATAGCGGTCCCGCTTTCGAACACATCGGGCGGGACATGCTCAGTGCCGTTGACCGTCACGAACGGGAGCATCGGAAGCCCGTTCGGGCTCCACTTCAAAACTGTCAGACCCGTGTCGGGGCCGAAAATGTCGCGGGGTGTAATGGGACGGGCGTATGATCGCCGGTGCCGGCCGCCCAAGGAGGCTCTATGCGAACGACACTCTTCACAGTCCTCCTCGTCCTCGGGATCGCCCTCGCCTCGTCCGCGCAGTCGGTGCTGCGTGTAGACATCACCGAGGGTCAGTTCAGAGCTGGGATGCAGCCAGTCACGACACCCTACGCCACCGGAGGACCGTGGGCTGGTGTTCCCGCTCGCGCCTTGAAGCCTGACGTGACGCCAACGGCTGACGACTTCCGCATCCGCACCTGGTTGGAAGGCGACGGCGCGAGGGTGCTGGTGTTCGCGGTCACGCGCACGCCGGGGAGTCCTGTCGGCAGCGACGATGAGCGCGAAACTCAAATCGCGTCAGTTGCACTCAGCGCGGCGCAGTCGATGGAGATCACTGCGACCGAGAAATACGGGGCACGCCCAGTAACCGTGAGCTTGATCGAGCGGCGGTAGTCGATGACCAGCGGTGAATTCGCGGCATTGATCACAGCGGCGTTCGTGCTCGTCTACGCCCTCCGCAACGCCCGCTGGTGGCGCTCAGCCCGGCCTCGCTTGCCTTGGTAACAAGCACGTGAACGCCGGTGCGATGGTTGACGGCGCGATGAAGCCAGCGGTTCTCGTCATCGTGTCCACATCGCTATCAGGTTGCGGAGGTGACGGATCGCCGACTGGCCCTTCGGGCGGTTCCGACGTGCGGATTATCCTGTCAGTGCTGAGT
>JBOGIQ010000062.1:0-21986 GCA_050742535.1 Vicinamibacterales bacterium
GCCCGACCTGCTCGTGCTCGCGGCCGGTGGAGTCGTGGGGCTGGCCATAGGGCTTTGCGCGTTTTCAGCGGCGCTTCGTTACGCACGCCGCGCAGGAACGCTGGCTCAATACTGATGAACACGAACAGCTCACTCTCGCCGCGGAGCACGGTCATGACGGATGTCCATTTCAAGGAGCTGGAATCGCGCGGGTTCGTGGTGATTCCCCGGTTCCTGTCGAGCGACGACGTGCGGTTGTTCCGGGACGACTTCGAGTCGCAGGTCGCGGTCAAGGTGGGAACCTACCGCCACTCGGCGGCGTCGGCACATGCCAACGCCGTCATTGCCCAGCGGGTCGAGCCGGTGCTGAGGGAGGTGGCACGGTCGACGGACGTGCGCGCCGATTATCCATGGGGCGCGATCTACTTCGCGACCGGACGCGGCGTCAGTTTCCCCTGGCACCAGGACCACGAAGCGTATTTTTCATTCAACAACCGGTATCACTATCTGAACTTCTACGTTCCGATTGCCAAGCCGGTGCGGGAGAAGTCCAACTTGTGTCTGGTGCCGTTCGACGTGCTGCAGCGTGAGTGCCCGGCCAGCTACCGCCGGATGGTGTGCAACGGCGCGTCGCGCTTCTACCGTCTCGGTCGCAAGTACCTGGTCATTCAGGACGATGCGGGTGCGGTGCACCTCATCCATCGCAACCTGGACGATCTCGCCGTGACGCCGTTTCTCGATGCCGGTGACCTCCTGCTGCTGCGTGGGGACGTCATTCACCGCACGCAGGACACGGACACCGAGCGCACGTCGCTGTCGTTCAGAGTGTCCGATTCGGCGTCGCCGGTGACGCGGTGTCACCTCGCCGACGGAAGCATGTACAAGGCGCGGATGATGGCCAAGAACGCCGCGACCTCTCAGGCGTTGTTCTCGGCGTTCGACCTGGCGCGGAAGGACGAAATCGTGACGCGGGAGCTGCACGCGCTGATGCGCCGCGTGCCGGCGGAGCCGCCACGCTCGAAGCGCGAGTTCTACCTGTACCTCCTCCGTCAAAAGCGGCGCTCAGGTGTCCTGGGGCGGTTCGTCACGCAGGCGCTGCTCGACTCCGTGGTGACGCGGATGGGGTCGCTGTACACGCGCTACGCCCGCACCGCGTAACGGCGTGGACAGTCAGGACAAGGACGTGATGACGATGCATCCAGCGAGAACGCCCGTTCCGGAGTCGGACGTGAACTTCGGCGCCCTGCAGACGAAGGGTTTCGTGGTCGTGCCGGGATTTCTCTCCCCGGCCGAACTGGAGACATTCCGCGCCGACTTTCATGGCCAGCCCGTTGCGCAGAACAAGAACTATCAGCTCACCGACATGTCGGGCGCCGCGACGGAACAGATGCGCCGACGTGTTGCCGACGTGCTTCGCATCGTCCGGGAGACGAGTGACCTCAAGGTCGACCTGCCGACGGGGGGTCAGTACTTCGCCACTGGAGCGAAGCGCGGGATCTACTTTCCGTGGCACCAGGACCACGAGAGCTTCTTCGAGACGCAGAACCATTACGACTACCTGAACTTCTACATCCCGATCGTGAAGCCCCGGCCCGACAGGTCGAACTTGAGCATCGTCCCGTTCGATGTGCTCGCCGCGCAGAGTCCGAGGACGTTCCGCCGAATCGTGCGGGGCGGGGCGACGCGGTTCGACCGGATCGGGCGCCGCCACATCGCGATGCACGACGATGGCTGCACGGTGCACGTGGTGCGCGGCAATCTCGATCAGATGGCGCACACGCCGATGCTGCAGGCCGGCGATCTGCTCCTGATGCGCGGCGATGTCATCCACAAGACGGAGGACACCGACACCGAGCGCGTCGCCCTGTCGTTCCGTGCCGTGTGCAGTACGACGCTCGTGCGCCGCTCACGTCTGGTGCGGGGCGGCCTGCTGAAGGCCAGGATGATGGCGAACAATCCCGCGACCTACCAGCGAATCCTCGGTGCGTTCGACGAGTCGGGTCGCTCCGAGCTGTCGTTTGCGGAGCTCACGGCCCGGCTGCATCGGGTGCAGGTCGACACGCCGAAGACGCGGGAGCAGTTCTGGAGGTACCTGTTGATGGAAAAAGCGCGCGCTGGCGCGCTGCCGCAGCTTCTCGTCAGCATCGTGTCGCTGAAGAGCGTCAATGTCGTGGACCGCTGCGCGGAGGTTTACGGTGGACTGCGACGCCGCGTGCGTATCGCGGCGGTTCTCGCGGCGAAAGGGAGGCAGTAATGGATCCAGCCAACGACACGGCGGGGGCCGTCGATTTCACCCCGCTGCAGACCCGAGGCTTCGTGGTGGTGTCCGGATTTCTCACGCTGGACGAAGTGCAGCGCCTGCGCGCCGACTTCGAGGGCCAGCCGGTCGATGCGGGGAACAAGAACTACTCGCTCACGCCCGTGTCCGGCGCGGCGAACGAACACATGCAGCGGCGCGTCGCCGACGTGCTGCGGTCGGTCACCGCCACGACGGATCTGCGCGTGGACCTGCCCCGGGGCGGCGCCTACTTCGCGACCGGAGCGAAGCGCGGCGTCTTCTTCTCCTGGCACCAGGACCACGAGAGCTTCTTCGAGACGCAGAACCATTACGACTATCTGAACTTCTACATCCCGATCGTGAAGCCGCGGGTTGACAAGTCGAATCTCTGCGTTGTCCCCTTCGACGTGCTGCAGCGCGAGTTCCCGAAGACCTATAAGTACACCGTCCGCGGCGGCGCCACGCGATTCGGGCAGCTTGGCCGATGGCAGGTGTCCGCGCACGACGACGGGTGTACGGTGCATTTCATGCGCGGCCGTCTCGATCTGATCGCTGCAACGCCGCACCTCGCGGCCGGCGACCTGCTCCTGATGCGCGGCGACGTGATTCATCGAACACAGGACGCCGAAACCGAGCGAGTGGCGCTCTCGTTTCGCGCCGCCGCCGGCGACACGATCGTTCGCCGGTCGCGGCTCGCCGCCGGCGGGATCAACAAGGCGACGATGATGGTCAACAACCGGCTCACGTACGAGCGTCTGTTCCTGGCGTTCGACCGAGCGGGCCGGCGCGAGCTGCCGTACCGCGAGCTGCTGGCGATTCTCGATACGGTTGACCTGCGCGACCAGAAAGGGTGGCGGCAGTTCTGGACGTATCTGTTGATCGAGAAGCTGCGCGCCGGCGCCATCCCTCAGCTGGCCGTCAGCGTGCTGTCCCTCAGAGCGGTGGCGCTGTGGAGCCGGTGCGTCGGCATGTACTACCGTACCCGCCAGCGCTTCCAGCGGCCGGCGGCAACGCCCCCCGCACGCGCGGTGCCGTGATGAGGATGAATCAGTGCCGGGTCGTGTTCGCGCTCCTGCTCCTGCTGGCGGTGTGCCCGGCCACGTCTCCGGCGGCCGCGCAGCCGGTCTCGTTCACCTCGGATGCCGGCCTGATGGTGTTTACGGTGCGCGCCGACAGTGCCACCGCGTTCGAAGACGTCCTGCAGCAGCTCGCCACGGGCCTCAAGGCTGCGGCCCGCTCGAACCCCTCGACTCCCGCCGTCGGGCTGCGCATCCTCAGAAGCGGGCAGGCGCCTGCGGCCGACCGGCGATTGTTCCTCATCCTGATCGAGCCGGTGGTCGCTGGTCAGGATTACTCGATCGATCGACTGCTCGAGCTCGCCCTTCCCGACCACGCTCGATCGCTCTCCGCGCAGGTACGTGCCGCCCTCGCCGATGTGCCCCCGTTCGTCGCCGATCTCCGTCTGCTTCACGCGATTTCGCCCGACGAGGTGATGCGGTCGCGTCTCGAGGCGGCGCTCGCGCCGCAGGGTTCGTCGCTGGGATTGCCTCCTGAGGCGGGCCGGGCGGATCCCTCCGTCGCGGCGCAGGTGGAACGTCTGCGGCTGCCGATCTGGAAAGTGGAGGCCGTGCAGTATCGTGCGGTGGAGACGACGGGCGCGGAGTGGCGGTTTGCATGGAGCTGTGACGTCGTGAACGCATCGTTGAGTGGGCCCGCGACCGCCGATCTCGCGGTCAGTTTCGTCGGTGGCGATGGCGCGGTTGTCGCGACCGTCAGGAGCAGCGTGTTCGGAGTGCCGGCGGGTGGCCGCCGCACGGTTTCCGGTGAGGCGCGCATTGCGTCGATCGCGGCCTCGCGCGTCGTCGCTGCTCGAGTGAGCGTGCTTTCAGCGCCGTAGCAGGAAATTCCTGCTTCCCCTGTCCGCATTGATACAGGCCCGGACAGAGCGGCGCCGTGGGCAATCAGCCAGCGGGATCCGTCATCGGCCGTCCTGTTTTCGGGTCCCGCCGCCCTTCGGAATTCGTATTTCGTCCGTGAATCCGCGTGGCATATCCCTTGCTCCCGCCGTTCAAAATGCGGAAATCGATCTTGGCAGCGTTGGCTGTCGTGGCGGCCGTGACGCCCGCAACGATCTCCGGGCAGGTTGGCGGGTCGTGGCCGTTGCCGGTCGGCGTACCAACGCCTTCCTTCGGCATCGGCGAGACGGCGCCATCGCCGCCGCAGTCGTGGTTCTCGCCCGTACCGGGCTTCTATTACGTGAGCGAGACCGCCTCCAACGCGGTCGACGACGGCAACCCATTCGGATCGCCGGCACTGCCGCGGCGGACGATTCCCGATCGTCTGCCCGCCGGCGCCGTCGTCGAGGTGCACGGCACGTACTCGTTCCACCACACGAGCCCGCGGCACATCATCTCGTCAGGCACGGCCGAGCGACCGGTGTTCATACGCGGCGCCGGGGCACAACAGCGTCCGCGCATGAGCGGGTGCTGGGAAGTGTCGGGCAGCTACTTCGTCATCGAGTACGTGCAGTTCGAGGGATGCGGCGGCTTTGTCTTCGTCGATCCCACCCATCATGCCGCGCTGCGGGACAGCGATCTCAGTGGCAGCCCGGGTGGAGGTGGCGTCGGCCTCCAGAGCTGGCACGGCGGAACGGTGAGCGATGTCGTCGTGCTGCGCAATCGCATTCACGACATGGGCGACGTGTCGTCGACCGTCGATCAGGATTCGCACGGAATCGCCGTCGGCGCGCGGGTGAGCCAGGCGTGGATTCTCGAGAACTTCCTCTATGGCAACAGCGGCGATGGGCTGCAGATCAACGCGGGCAACCGCATGTTGCAGGCGACCACCCACCATATCTACGTCGGGCGCAACGTCGCGACGCGCAACAGGCAGAACGGCCTGTGGACGAAACAGGCCACCGACGTGATCTTCTCCGAGAACCGCGTCTACGACCATCACCCAAGTCAGTTCTCGCTCGGCGTCTGCATGGGCGGGCAGTACGCGCCGGAGCACGTCTGGTTCATCAACAACCTCGTCTGGAATTGTGACTACGGGATTCAGCTTGCCAGCGACAGCGACCAGGGTGACGGCCGCCTGCAGTTCATCATTGGCAACGTCATCGCCGCCATTCATGACTCCGACGGCGACTTCAATTCCAGGAGCGCGTGGCAGAACTGCGGCATCAGCCTGCCTGGCGGCACGTACCGGTTCGTGACCCAGAACTCGATGTACGACGTCGACTCCGGCATCTGCGTCCCGGGGAACGCCGGCGTCGCGTTGCTCTATGACAATCTCATCGAGCGCGTCCGGGCGGACGGGCACCACATATTCATGGACTCGACTCTGCTGGCGCAGCGGTCCGTCCGCTCCAGCGGTAACTTTTTCGCTCCCGAGTACCGCGTGTCCATCGGCGGGCGGTCGAACGTCTATCGAAACGGCGGCGGTCCGAACTCGGTCGTACCGAGCGTCGGCTACGTGGACCCCAACGCCGGCGATCTGAGGCTGTCCGCCGGGTCGCCCGCGATCGGGGCGGGGCACATGCGTGGGCTCGGCCTGTGGGAGTATTTCGAGCAGCGCTATCGCGCGCCCCTGAGCCGAGACGTCATGGGAAATGATCGGCGGAACGCGTCGGACAGCGGCGCGTTCGCGTTTCGGCCCTGACCCGACCCGACCTGTCGCCGCAGCGCGAGAGTCCCGTCAATCGACGCCGGCATCGTCGACACTCCGGCTATCATTGACCGACTCCCATCGGCGCGAGGTTTTCACCCAATCCATGCAGCGGATCGTGACGGTCGCCGGCGCGCGGCCGAACTTCATGAAGATTGCGCCGATTGCACGGCAGCTCGCCCGTTTTGCCGATACGGTGCGGCACACGATCGTGCATACGGGCCAGCATTACGACCGTGCGATGTCGGAGGTGTTCTTCGATCAGCTCGGCATCCCCGAGCCCGACATCAATCTCAACGTCGGCTCCGCCTCGCATAGCGCGCAGACGGCGGCCGTGATGACGGCCTTCGAGCCGGTGATCGATTCGCTGCGGCCCGACACCGTCGTCGTGGTCGGCGACGTGAACTCCACCCTCGCCTGCGCGCTGGTGGCCGCCAAGCGGGGCGTCCGGCTCGCCCACGTCGAAGCCGGTTTGCGCAGCTTCGACCGCACCATGCCGGAAGAGATCAATCGCGTGCTCACGGACCAGATCTCGGACGTGCTGTTCACGACGGAACGCACCGCGGCGATCAACCTCGCGCGCGAGGGGATCCCCGAGCAGCGCGTCCACTTCGTCGGCAACGTCATGATCGACACGCTGCTCACGCACCGCGAGCGTGCGCGCGGCCTCGCCGTCGCGCAGCGGTACGGGCTCCAGCCGCGCGCCTACGGCACCTTGACGCTGCACCGGCCGAGCAACGTCGACGATCAGTCCGTATTTGACAGCCTGCTGACCGCCATTGCGGACATCTCCCGGGACGTCCCCATCGTGTTTCCCGTTCATCCACGCACGCGGCCGCGGGTGCTGGCATCGCCGCTCGCGTCGACGCTGGTGGAACGCGGCGCGCTGCGCCTGCTCGAGCCACTGGGGTACCTGGAATTCATCGGGCTGATGGACAGCAGTGCGGTGGTGCTGACCGACTCCGGCGGCATTCAGGAAGAGACGACGATCCTGCAGGTGCCGTGTCTGACGCTGCGGACGACGACGGAGCGGCCGATTACCGTCAGCGAGGGAACCAATCAGGTGGTCGGCACACAACCGGCCGATATCGTCGCCGGCTGGCGCCGCATCGGCAGCCGGCCCGCAGGGACCGTTCCGGAACTGTGGGATGGGCGCGCAGCCGAGCGCATCGTGGACGTGCTGCGTCAGGTGTCCATCGCCGCCTGAACCCGGCAAGGGATCAGGGATCAGGGATCAGGGATCAGGGATCAGGGATCAGGGATCGGGGATCGGGGATCGGGGATCGGGGATCGGGAACCGTAATCATTGCGCCCCCTGCGACGTTTAGCCACCGGAGAGCAGATGCGGATCGCCATGGCTCCGGAGGCACGGCAGACCCCAGAGGATCTCGAGGCAGTCTTCCGCGAGTACGCCCCGATGATCTACCGCACCGCGCGGATGGTCACTGGAAGCCCGGAAGACGCCGAGGACATCGTCCAGACGATATTCCTTCGGCTTCTGCGGGGAGAGTACACGTCGAAGCTGCAGGGGAATCCACGGGGATACCTTCACCAGGCGGCCGTGAACCTGTCGCTGGATGTCCTGCGGCGGCGCCGCCGTCGCACTTTCATCCACGACGTCGACACACTCGCCGCACCAGATCCTTCCGGTTCGGGCGATCGGCTCGCGCATGAACAGCTCGATGCCGCGCTGTCTGAGCTCGAGCCTGACGCGGTCCACATTCTCACTCTCCGCTACGTCCACGGTTACAAGCTGACGGAAATTGCGCGACTGCTCGGAACGTCGCGGGGCGCCATTGCCCTGCGGTTCTTCCGGGTGCGCCAGCGGCTGAAGAAGCTGCTGGCCCGCGCCTGCCCTGAGCGAACGCCAGTGAGCCGAAGGGGAGAGAAGCGATGAAGGATTTTGAACAGCGTGTGCTCGAGCGGATGCCGTCGCCCGAGGAGGAGCGTGCCAGTCTCGGCCGCGTGTGGAACCAGGTTGAGCGGGCCGGCGGCCAGATTCCGGACGACGTGAGGAACGCCGCTAAGGCGTTCCGGCAGACTGCGTTGCGCTCTGTCCAGCAGCGATCACCGTCCAGACATCAGCGTGCATGGACGTACCTTCCCAAGGCCGTTGCCGCGGTGCTCGTCCTTGGCGTGGCGATCGGTACGGCGATGGTCTGGCCGCGCGGCGTGCAGGCGTACGCCGCCGGTGCTGACGGCCTGCAGGTCACGCTGACGGACGACTCGCGTGTTGAGATGCGTGCGCACTCGGAGATGACCGTCGATCGTGCCTCTGACGGGATTCAGATCGACCTGAAGACCGGCGACATCATCGTCACCACGGCGAAGAAGCGTGACGGGCACGTGTATGTGCGGACGAGCGACATGACCGTCGCCGTTGATGGCACGGCGTTTCTGGCACATGCCGGCCAGCAGGGCTCCCGAGTCGGGGTCATCGAGGGCGAAGTGCGCGTTCGCGAGGGGCGAGAAGGGTCTGTGGAGACACGGCTGCGGCCGGGCGAGCAGGTGGCGACGAGCCCGGTGCTGGCGGTGCGCTCGGTGCGGGACGACATCCTCTGGAGCCGCAACGCCAACCTACACCTCGCGATTATCGATACGTTCTTGAAAGGCGTGGCGCAGTCCGCGACCCCGCTCACACCGCTGGCACGGCAGGCGGACGTCACCGGCGCACAGACGCCCGGTGCTCAGGCCGCCGCGCTCGAGTTCGAGGAAGCCTCGATCAGGCCGTGCGATCCCGACAACGTGCCGGCGGGCGTGTCGGGTCGTGGCGGTGGCGGTCCGAACAGCGTCTACATGACGCCGGGGCGGCTTTACGCGCTGTGCATGACGCCCGCCACGCTGATCCGGACGGCCTATGGATATGTGTCAGTGGACCAGGAAGTGGAGACTAGGTCCGTGAATCCAGAGGGGCCTGGACGCATGCGACCCATATCAGCCGGCTCTGTATACGGAGCCCCCCCCGAAGACGGCCGGCGCGTTCGAGGAGGGCCAGACTGGGTACGCACCGAGGCGTACACGATCGAGGCGGTTGCGGTGGAACTCGACCCCAAGAATGACGTGTGCGCTCCGCGTGGTGGTCGCACTATGCCCCCGAGCCCGAACGGGCCCTGTAATTCGGCTAACGCCGCCGCGATGTCCGGCCCGATGCTGAGGGCGCTCCTCGAACGGCGGTTCGGCCTGAAGGCGCACATCGTCACCGAGCAGGCAACCGCGTACAACCTCGTCATCGCTCCGGGTGGGCTCAAGATGAAGGAAGGGACGTGCACTCTCGCGGTGAACGTGGAGGTCTTTTTTGACGTACCGCGCGCGCAGGGTGACGCAGCCTCGCGCCGGACTGTGGACGTGGCGCGCCGGAATCTCGACGCGGCCCGTCGCGGCGACGCGACCACCGGTTTGTGCGGGACTGGCATCGCCTACAACGGACCGAACAGGGTGATCGTCGGCGCCGGTGCGCAGCCCGGCTTCGCGCGCTTGCTCCGGGGAATCCTTGGGGCGCCAGTGACCGACCGGACGGGCATTCCGAACGGGAAGCGTTTCAATTACGCGTTGGAATTTCTTCGCGACGAGCAGACGAAGAACCCGTTCTCCCGAAATTTGCCGGCTGAAGTGGACATGCAGATTGCCGCCGATCCTTCGAGCGTGCCGCCGGCGCCGAATCTCTTCACCGCAGTCGAGCAGCAGCTCGGATTACGGCTGGAGCCGGTGCAGGTCCCGCGTGACTACATCGTCATCGACGCGATCAGGCGGCTCGAGCCGAATTAGGGATCGGGGATCAGGGATCAGGGATCGGAGATCGGGGATCAGGGATCAGGGATCGGGGATCGGACCCGTAAGTTCTGGCCGAGACGGTCGTCTATTTGTTAACAATGCTCCTGGTCGGGTGTTACTAGTTACGAGAATCCCGATGCTGATCCGCACCATCGTCTGGCTCCTCGTGTTTCTGCTCACGGTGGGCCAGCAGGCCACGCTTCTGGCGTCGGACTACTTCGGAAAGGTCACGTTCAACGGCCTGGCTGTCCCGGGCGCCACCGTGACGGCCACTAAGGCTGACGCGAAGACGTCGGCCACGACCGACGCGGAGGGCATTTACCACCTTGCCGACCTTGCGGACGGCTTCTGGACCCTCACGATCGAGTTGTTCGGCTTCGAAACAATCACGCGTGAGATCAAGGTCCCCACGAACGAGGAGCCGCCACCGGACGCACTGATCGTCCGGTCCTACGACGAATTGACGCGCGCCCTTCCCCCGGCGCGTGTTTTCGAATCCGCTGACGAATCGGACGACGAGCCGCTGGACCTGACGGTGCTGACCGGTCCCGCGGGCATGGGCGCGGCGGACGGACTCCTCATCAACGGCAGCATGAACAACGGCGCGTCCACACGATTCGCGCTGCCGCGCGGCATCGGCAACAACCGGCCACGGCCTCCCGGGGTCTACAGCTACGCCGCGGGATTCCAGATGGGCAGCTCGGCGTGGGACGCGCGTCCGTTCTCGCTGATCGGCTCTGGCGCGGCCAAGCCGTCCTACGCGGATACGCAGGCGCTCGGCACGTTCCAGGGGCCGATCAGAGTGCGGTGGCTGCGGAACCCGATCAATCTGATGCTCGGTTACCAGGGCACGTCGGGGACGAACGTGACCACGCAGTCCACACGGATGCCGACAGCGCTGGAGCGCGCCGGCGACTTCTCGCAGACGTTCGACGCGACCGGACAGCCGGTTCGCCTCATCGATCCGGCGACGGGGCAGGCGTTCGAAGGGAGCGCGATTCCGGCCGGGCGCATCAGCCCGCAGGCCGCGGCGCTGCTCGGGTACTACCCGTCCGCAGATACGGCGGCCGATGGCAGATTCAACTACGAGGCACCGGTCGTCAGCGCATCGCGGCAGGACTCGGGACAGGCGCGCGCCGGATACACGCTCAGGGGCGAGAACCGGGTTGAGGGTGGTGTGTCGTACCAACGCGGCTCCGGACGATCGACGTCGCTCTTCGGTTTCGAGGACTCCCGCGCCTCGTCCGGCCTGACGGCAAACGGCACGCTGACCCTGCGTCCGGCGCGGAACATGACACTGAGCCTGCGTTATCAGTATTCGCGCAGCTCCAATGAGTCGCTGCCGTACTTCGCGAATCGCGTGAACGTATCCGGCGACGCGGGCATCAACGGCAACGATCAGGACCCGCGCAACTGGGGACCGCCGGGGCTGAGCTTCGCCAGCGATCTCGCCGGCCTGAGCTCGGGCTCGTACGCCTTGACGAGGACCACGACGCAGCTATGGGGAGCGGACTTTTCACGCTTCCGCGGTAATCACAACCTCGGGCTCGGGATCGAGGCGCGCGCCATCAGGAATGACGTCATCGGGCAGCAGGATCCGCGCGGAACGTTCGGCTTCACTGGAGCGGTTACTGGCCTCGACTTCGCCGACTTCCTGCTCGGACTGCCGCAGACGAGCACGATCGGGTTCGGCAACCCCGACAAGGCGTTTCGCGGCCAGTCGTACGCGGCGTTCGTGAACGACGAATGGAGGATCCGGCCAAATCTGACGCTCACCTACGGCGTCCGCTGGGAGTATGAGACGCCCATCACCGAAGCGCAGGGACGGCTCGCCAATCTCGACGTCGCGCCCGGGTTCAGCGCGGTGAACCTGGTGACGGCGAGCGGTGGTTCCGATGCGCTCGTGCGGCCGGATCGATCTGGGTTGCAGCCCCGCCTTGGCATCGCGTGGCGTCCGACGCTGGGGTCGCTCGTGATTCGCGGCGGCTACGGCATCTATCGCAATCTCAACATCTACCAATCGATTGCGACGCTGCTGGCGGCGCAGCCGCCCTTCGCGACCACGTTCAACGTCGCCTCGACTCCGGTACAGCCTTTGACGCTTGCCAACGGCTTCATCCCGGTGAACGGGACGTCCAACACGTTTGCGATCGATCCCGAATTCCGCACGGCATCCGCGCACACGTGGCAGGTATCGGTGCAGCGGGAGCTTCCAGCCCAGATGACTCTGCTCGGCACGTACCTCGGCACGCGCGGCACGAACCTGATGCAGCAGATCCTGCCGAACACGTATCCGGCCGGAGCGGAGAACGAGTGCCAGGCGTGTCCTGTGGGCTTCCGGTATCTCGCCTCGTACGGCCGGTCGATGCGGAACTCGGCACAGATCCAGGTTCGCCGCCGGCTCAGCGCCGGGTTCACTGCCGCCACGGAATACACGCTGGCGAAGTCGATGGACGATGCCGCGTCGTTTGGGGGCGCGACGCTGAACGGCGGTGCGCTCGTACAGAACTGGCTCGACCCGCACGCCGAATACGCGAGATCCAGCTTCGACCAGCGCCACCTCGTGACCGTGTCGGCGGACTACACGACCGGCTCCGGGATCGCCGGCGGCACGCTGCTCGACGGGATGAGGGGACGTCTGCTGAAGGACTGGACGCTGACTGCGCGCTTGAGCGCTGGAAGCGGTCTTCCCGTCACGCCCGTCTACTTTGCGCCGGTGGCCGGCACAGGTGTCATCGGCTCGCTTCGTCCGGATCTGACTGGAATCGCCAATGATGCGCCGGACGGTGCCTATGCGAATCGCGCCGCGTTTACCGCACCAGCTGCGGGCCAGTGGGGAAGCGCGCCCCGCAACTCGATCACCGGCCCGCGCACGTTCTCGCTCGACGCCTCCGTCGCGCGCACGTTCCGGGTCAACAACCGGGTGAGCCTGGACTGGCGGATCGATGCCGCCAACGTGCTGAACCGTGTGACCTATGCGGGTATCAACGCGCTCATCACGAGCCCGCAGTTCGGCCTCCCGAACCGGGCCAACGAGATGCGCAAGATCCGCACGAGCCTGCGGATGCGATTCTGATGCAGGCGAACACGACACACCGACGCGTCGTAGTGTCCGCCTTCAGGCGGACGCGGGTGTACCTCGGTGCCTCAGTGTCTCGGTGTGTCGTCTTGATGATTGTGGTCTTGGGCGCGGTCTTAGGCGCCCAGCAGTCCGCTCAACAGCCCACGTTTCGCGCCTCGACGAAGCTCATCGTCACGACCGTCGTCGTCCGTAATCCGGACGGCACGCCCGTCGAAGGGCTGACCGCCGACGACTTCGTCGTCACGGAGGATAACGAGCCGCAGGACATTGCCTTCGTCGAGTATCAGCGTCTCGACAACCTCACGCCGCTGCCGCCGATGGAGACGCTGCAGGTCGAGAATGTGCCGCGGCCGTCGTCAGTGACGGCGGTGTCGTCGATCGTCTCGCCGGGTATCACAGTGCCGCCGTCTGGCGACCAACGATTCCGCAACCGGCGCCTGATCATCCTGTTCTTCGACCTCTCCAATCCCTACAACGCCGCTCAGGAGCGCATGTTCACCGGCGCGACGGCCTACATGAACGGCCAGATGACCGAGGCTGATCTGGTCGCGATCCTGACGTATCGGGGCGGGGCAGTGCGGGTGAAGCAGGATTTCACCGACGACCGGCGCAAGCTCGCGAATGTCCTCGACGTCCTGGCCAACGGCGAGGACGCCGACGGCGACGGCGAGCTCGACTTCCAGGACTTCAGCTCGGCATTTGGTCAGAACGACGGCGAGTTCAACGTCTTCACTACCGACCGGAAGCTGGCGGCGCTGCAGACGGCCGTGGCGATGCTGCGCCCGCTGCCCGAGCAGAAGTCGCTGGTCTTTTTCACGGACAGCCTCACTGTGAACGGCACCGACAACAACGCGCAGATGCGCGCGACGACCAACGCCGCGATCCGCGCGAACGTCCAGATCTTTCCGGTGGACGCGCGTGGGCTCGTCGCGATGGCGCCGCTTGGCAACGCGAACCAGCGCTCGCCGGGCGGCATCGGGATGTTCACCGGCGCGCTCGCGCAGCGGCAGGTCGCGCGCTTGCAGCGGTCGCAGGATACGTTCTACGCGCTCGCGAAAGACACCGGCGGGAAGGCGCTCCTGGACTACAACGATCTGTCGCTTGGCATCCGGCAGGCGGCCGAGGCCCAGAGCAGCTACTACATGCTCGCCTTCTACAGCACCCACACGGTGAACGACGGAAAGTTCCGTCGCATACAGGTTCGTCTCAAGGACAGCACGCGCCAGGCGGCGCTGACGTTCCGCCAGGGGTACTACGCCGACAAGGAGTGGAAGCAGCAGAACGGCGTCGAGCGCGAGCGGCAGCTCGAGGAAGCGCTGATGCTCGAGAACCCGATCACCGACATCACGATTGCGCTGGAATTGAACTACTTCCAGGTGACGCGTCCGGAATACTTCGTGCCGGTGTCCGCCAAGATTCCCGGCAGCGAGCTCGAGCTGGCCAGGAAACGTGGTGCGAAGGCCCTGACCCTCGACGTCCTCCTCGAGGTGAAGGATTCGTACGGCGCGACGCAGCGCAACATGCGCGATCGGATTGAGGTGTCGTTGACCGCGGCCAACGCGGAACGCCTGATCACGCAGCCGATCCAGTACGACACCGGCGTCACGCTGCTTCCCGGCAAGTACGTGATGAAGCTGCTCGTCCGCGACGCGGAAGTCGGCCGCATCGGCACCTACCAGACGTCGTTCACGATTCCGAATCTCAATCGGGAGCCCACCCGGCTGCCGATCAGCAGCGTCGTGCTCGGCAGCCAGCGCCTGACCGTCAACGAAGCGCTGTACAACGTGAAGACAACCGACAAGCAGAGCATCGGACACCCGCTGATCGAGAACGGACGGAAGCTGTTGCCGAGCGTCACACGCGTCTTCAGCGCCTCACGCGACATGCACGTCTACCTGGAGGCGTACGAGCAATACGCCGAGCCGATGCAGCCGCTGATTGCGTACGCCACCTTCTACCGCGATGGCGCAAAGGTGTACGAAAGCCAGCCGGTCACGGTGACCGCCGGCGTGCAGCGCACCTCGAAGGCCATTCCGGTGCGCATGACTATTCCCCTGGCCGGTTTCTCGCCTGGCCGGTACGACTGGCAGGTCACCGTCGTCGAGCCCGGTGGCCGGAAAGCCGCCTTCTGGCAGACGGCCGTCGCCATCGTTCCGTGATCGTTGTCCGGAGGGAGAAGACGTCATGAACATTGGCCGTTGTGTGGCAGTTGTGGCGATGGGAACGGCGCTCGCGTGTGCGACAGCAACAGCACAAGTCAAGCCGCGGGAAACATTCGAAGTGGCGTCGATCAAGGAAAACGACTCGGGCAGCGTCGAGAGTTTTGCCTACCCGTACAACGACACCGGACGGCTTCGACTCGTCAATCACACGGCGAATCAGATGATTCGCCAGGCGTTTGGTGTGCGCGACTGGAGCCGACGCGAGGTCCAGGTCAGATTTTGATAATCGACCGGATTGAACGTCCGACTGAAAACTAGGCGAAGACGAATGGGCAGGTACGGCGTGATACTCGGGTTCGCTCACCTGCGGGTGCGCCGAGCTCCTCGGGAGAAGACGTCATGAACACCAGCCGCCGTTGTGTGGCAATCGTGGCGATGGGAACCGCGCTCGCGTGCGTGACCGCAACGATGCAGGTCAGGCCGCAATTCGACCTCGCGGATGTCCGCGCCAGCGCTGTGAATCGCAGTGCCGCCGCACCGACGATGCAAGGGAACGTCGTGCGCGACGGCGTCTACAGGATTCAGAACGCGACCATGGTGGATCTGATCAGGACCGCCTACGGCATCGATGCCGAGAACGTACTGGGCGGACCGAGTTGGCTCGAATGGGACCGGTTTGACATCCAGGCCAGGATGCCGCCGTCCACATTGGCGGACGCAACCAGGCCGATGCTTCAGGCGTTGCTGGCGGACCGATTCGCCCTCGTGCTCCATCAGCAGTCGCGGCCGATGCCGGGGTTGGCGTTGCGGGTTCCCAAGGCCGGGGCGCACAAACTGAAACGGGCGGACGGCTCGGGCCGGAGTGGATGCACCGGGACAGCGCTCTATAGCGATGTTGAGATCGGCGCGCGGCGGCAGGCGGCAATTCAAGCCGGCGAGAACCCCGTCATTCTCCAGGCGTACGTCCACGCGTGCCGCAGCATGACGATGACGGCGTTTGTCGAAGGCATACGCGGCATGGTGGCAGCGCAGCAGTACTTCGATAACGGCGTTCTCGTCGATCAGACCGGGCTCAGCGGCGAGTGGGATTTCGATCTCAGCTACAGCCAGAAGCCACCCTCCGCCGGCGCGGTGTCGGGCGCCGGCGGCGAGCCGATCACGATCTTCGACGCGATCGACAAACAGCTCGGGCTGAAACTGGAGCCGACAACGATCCCAAGACCCGTGCTCGTCGTCGACCGCGTGAACCGCACGCCAACCGGCAACCCACCGGGAGTCTCGTCGTTGCTGCCGCCGCCTCCGCCACCGGCGTTTGACGTGGCGAGTCTCAGGCTGAGCGACCCGAACGCCCCCGACGTACGAAGCAACGGGCCTCTGCCGGGCGGCAGGTTCGAAGTGCGCAACTTTCCCCTGAGATTTCTGATCACGCTTGGTTGGCCCGGGTCAGAGTTGGCGGACGCTCCTGAGTGGCTGGACTCCGTTCGTGTCGATCTCGCTGCGAAGTTGCCTTCCACGGAGGCGACCCGCGAAATCGCAGGAGTCATGGACATCAATGCGTTTCAACCGGCGCTCAGAACGCTCCTGATCGAACGCTTCAAGGTGTCGATCCGCACGGAGCAGCGACCTCGCTCGGGATATGCCCTGATGGCGGCAAAGCCGAGACTGCAGAAAGCAGATCCCGCGACGCGCACGAAATGTGTCGAGGGCCCCGGAGCGGACGGAAAGGACCCACGGGCGTCGAATGCGCTCCTGTCACGGCTCGTCACCTGTCGAAATATGACGATGCAGCAGTTTGCGGAGGAGCTGCCACGTCTCTCCAGGGGATCCATTGCCGGTCAGGTGCTGGATGCCACAGGGGTCACGGGCGCGTATGACTTCACACTGAGCTTCAGCGGCCCCTCTCCATCTCCGGCCGCGCTGGCTGCTGCCGGGCAACTGGACCCAGGCGGCGCTGTCACGCTCTTTGCCGCGCTCGAGAGACAGGTGGGACTGAAATTGGAGAAGCGCGACATTCCCGTGCGGGTCAACGTCCTCGAACACATTGAACAAAAGCCTTCGGACAACTGACGGTGCTGGTCCTCGGTCGACGGTTTTTGGCCCAGCAGTAACAAACGAGATACGCCGGCGTCTTCTTGATGGGCGCGGCCTGGATTTGAAACGAGCAGTACGCGCGCGTGTCGAAAGCGGACAACCCGGTTCCGCGATCGGACGCCTGGAACAGCGAGCGTCGTGCGACGCCTGCCAACCATTGAGCTCATCCCGGCGTCCAATGTGAGGAAAGTCACACCCATGACCAGCCGAAACTTTAGAAACATCGGAACATGTTTGCCCGCTCAGGCGTCGAAGGAGCGTGACGTTCGGATGTCGAGATAGCCGCGAAAGGTTCGAGGGAAATGCCAACGAGGCCGGAGACCCTTAATGCGCGACAACCGGCGCGGGAGCCTTCACGTGCCCTCTGCGATCGAGGTCAGGCGGGCGCTTGGTCGCGTCACCAGCAGCGATATCTTCCGCGCGTCTGACCGCCTCAACCGCTTCCTGGCCTTCGTCGTCGAGACACGGCTTGCTGAGAAGGAGTGCCCCAAGGAAGCCGAAATCGCGCGGACGGTGTACGGGCGCCTGGATGCGTACGACTCTCGCCTCGATCCCATCGTTCGTGTTGAAGCCCACCGCCTCCGCTTAAAGCTCCACGAATACTACGCGACGACGGGCGCGGACGACCCGATCGAGATTCACATCCCAAAAGGGGGGTACCGGCCAGACTTTCGGAGGAGGCGCCACGGCGATGACTCTCGACCTGCCAGCGACGGTGCCGCGACGCGGCTGCTGGTTCTGCCGCTCGTGGTCGACAGTGCGCCCGACCGCGCCTTCGCAGACGGTCTGACGGACGAATTGATCAGTGCGCTGGCACGTCTCCCTGGTCTGCGCGTCATTGGTCGCACCTCGGCATTTCAGCTGTCGGAGCCGACCGCCGATCTGCGGCGACGGATCCGGCAGCTCGGTGCGAGCCTCGTCCTTGAAGGAAGCCTGCGGCGGAACAGCGACCGTGTGCGCGTGAACGTCCAGCTCGTGGATGAATCGGATGGCGCCTCGGTCTGGAGTGACGTCTTCGATCGTGCACCGAAGGATGTACTCGATCTGCAGGAAGAACTCGGCCTGGCCATCGCCGCGGCGGTGCGGGACGCGCTCGAAGCCCGGCGCGATCCGCCGTCGACCTCATCGACGCATAGCTAACGGTTACAAACCGTTACTTACTTTCCTCGCGACAGCGGTTCCATCTAGTGTCTCAACCGTCAGGGCGCGAGTCGTGTGGGAACAGCGGGGAAGTAAAGCTCAACGAACAGCAGTTAAGGAGTTCCTCTCCATATGCGTGAAACGCGAACAGTATTGTTGGGCGCAGTCTGTCTCTGGCTGCTTCCGTCGATCGCCGTTGCTCAAGCAACCCTGACGGGTACCGTCCGCGATTCATCCGGCGCGGTCCTGCCCGGGGTCACCGTCGAAGCGTCGGCCCCGGCGCTTCCCACCCGCAGTGTCGTCAGTGACGGCAATGGTGTGTACCGCATCATCGAGCTCAGTCCTGGCACATACACCCTGAGCGCCGCCCTGCAGGGCTTCAACTCATTTCGTCGCGAGGGCGTGCAGGTCGCCGGCGCGCAGGTCGTCACGATCCCGATCGATCTGCGTGTGGGCGCACTGCAGGAAACCATCACGGTCACCGGTGAAACGCCGGTCGTCGACGTGCAGAGTGTCAGGCGTGAGACAACGCTCGACTCGGAGGTCATTCAGACCGTACCCGGAACCCGAACGGTCGGCAACCTGCTCAACGCCACGCCCGGATTGACCGTTGACAACAACGGCGTGAACGCGACGCCGACGATGACGTTCTTCAGCGCGCGCGGCGGGCAGACGAACGAAGGCCGCATGTCGGTCAACGGGCTGACCGTGGCCGCAGCGTTCAACGGCGGCGGTGTGTCGTCGTACATCCTCGACACCGTGAACGCCGATGAGACGTCGGTGACCGTATCCGGTGGCATGGGCGAATCGGATACTGGCGGTCCGGTGATGAACATCGTCCCGCGCAGCGGCGGCAACAGCTTCCGCGGCCAAGGGTTCTACAGCAACGCCGGTGACTGGTCGCGCGGCGACAACCTCAACGATGAGCTCCGCGCTGTGGGAATCGACCAGACGCCGGGGATCATCAAGGCGTATGACTCGAGCATCACCTACAGCGGTCCGATCGTGCGCGATCGGCTCTGGTTCCTCGGCAGCTATCGCAAGCTGAACACGCAGACGGCCGTCCAAGGGATCGTCGCCAACGCGAACGCGGGCAACCTCACGAGGTGGGATTGGGTGAGGGACGATAGTCTCCCGGCGCGACAGACGCAGGGCCGCGCGATGTATCAGGTCCGCGCCGCGGCGCAGGTAACGCCGAAGAACCGCATCAGCTTCTCCCATGAGTACCAGACGCGCTGCGAGGGCGCGCCGCTGCAGAGGGCGACCACCGCGGGCTGCCATACGCGAGGGGCGAACTGGATCGCGTCCGCAGGCACAACCACGTCTCCCGAAGCCGCGACGTCGTATATCGACTTCCCGTACTACCTGACACAGGCGCTGTGGACGAACCCGATCACGAACAGGATCCTGCTCGAGGCCGGATACAGCCGGCTGTCGTACGACCACGCGGGAGGCCCGGGCCAGCTGCCGCCGGATGGCATCTTCGACATCGGGGTGCTGGAGGAGTCGGACGACATCAACCCGGCGACTGGACAGCCGTACGCACCGCGCGCCGACTACAACTATCGCGCGCTCTCGCAGTACGCGGACAACTGGAGCAACCCGAACCACTGGCGGGCGTCCGCGTCGTATGTGACCGGCTCGCACAACATGAAGCTCGGTTATCAGGGGTCGTTCCTGGTCAACAGAACGAACCGGGTGCGGAACGCGAGCCTGCTGAATTATCGGTTCGAGGAGGGCATCCCGAACCGATTCACGATGGCGATCCCCGAATGGAAGACCGCCGATCGGACGTCGGTCGCGGCGCTGTTCGTTCAGGACACGTGGACGCGAGGCCGACTGACGCTGCAGGGCGCGCTCCGCTACGACCGCGCCTGGAGCTATAGCCCGGGGGGCGATGAGAATGGAGCCCCCGGCACATCGGCGCTCAACCTGGCCCCGATTACGTTCGAGCGAACCGCGAGCGTGGATGCCTTCAACGACATCACGCCGCGTTTCGGCGCCGCCTACGACGTGTTCGGGAACGGCAGAACGGCCATCAAGTTCAACATGGGCCACTATCTCGACGCGGCCACGAATGACAGTGCGTACACCCGCAACAACCCGGCGAACCGCACTGTCAGCACGGTAAACCGCAGCTGGACCGACGTTGACAACGACAAAGTCGTCGACTGCGATCTGCTCAACTTCAACGCTCAGGGGCCGACGCAGACCGGGGCGAACCGGACAATCGATACGTGTGCCGCGCTGACGAGCAACGACCTCAACTTCGGCGGGCTCTCCGGCACCTCTACGCAGGTCAATCCGGATACGCTGCACGGCTGGGGCGTCCGTGAGAACGACTGGCAGTGGGGCCTGACGGTGCAGCAGGAACTGCTGCCGCGCATGTCCATCGAGGTGGGTTATGCGCGCCGCTGGTTCAGAGGCGTGACGGTCACCGACAACCAGGCCCGTACGCCTGACGAGTACAACTCCTACACAATCACGGCGCCGAGCGACCCGCGGCTGCCCGGCGGCGGCGGCTATCCGGTCACGGTCTACGTCCCGACTGCGGCGGCCGCGAGGGAGACCGCGCGGAACTACATCACCTTCCAGACCGACTTCGGTCCGGAGGAGACGAACTATTGGCACGGTGTGGACGTCACCCTGAACGCCCGTACCCGATGGGGACTGACGTTCTCGGGCGGCACCAGCACCGGCCGCTCGGCGCAGGACGAGTGCGCGACGGCGGGCGTGATCGACAGCCCAGACACGCGCAATTGCCGGGACGTCGATCCGTTCCAGACGACGTTCCGCGGCCTTGCGTCCTACACGATCCCGAAGATCGACGTGCTGGTCAGCGGCACTATCCGCTCGCAGCCCCATGTGGCGCTGGCGGCCAACCTTAACCTGCCGAATACGACGTCGTCGCCGGCGTGCGCGCCCAATCCATCCCAGTGCCTTACGGTGCTTAGTCTGCTTGGCCGTCTCCCGACCGGCACGGTCTCCAACGGCACGACGACGATTGCGCTGCTCGACAACGATCACCGGCTCTACAGCGGCGAGCGCCGGACCCAGGTCGACATGCGCTTTGCCAAGATCCTCCGCTTCGGACAGACACGGACGGACATTGGCGTGGACGTGGGCAACCTGCTCAACACCAACTACGCGACGGGTTGGGAGGATACCTACCAGTACAGCATCGGCAATACGGCTCAGGGCGGGACCTGGAACAATCCGGAGTCCGTCTACACGCCGCGGTTCGTTCGGTTGAACTTCACCGTGAACTTCTGACGATAGCTCGGGCCGACCTCAAGGTCGGCCCCTACGTCGAAGAGTTGGCCGGGTAGAAGTTCCCACAAGCTTCTGCCCGGCTGGGCCCGGTCTCGTTAGGCCCGGGACCGGGCCCATTGTGCCCCCTGATCGTGCCGTGCGAGCGTGCGTGACGTGGCAGGTAGTTGCACCGTGACGCAGAGTCCCCGGCGCTCGGCCGTGCTCACTTCCGCGGTCCGGGCGGGTGGGAACCTCGTGACCTGCCGCGCAACGTCCGATTCCTCGGCCACCTCGACGGCGACGAGAAACGCGACCGGCTGTCATCGGCGTGGGCGCTCGTCAACACCTCGATCCACGAATCCCTGCCGACGAGCTTTCTCGAATCGCTTGCGTGCGAGACGCCCATCGTCAGCTGCACGAACGAGGATGACGTGGCGAGGCGATTTGGGGTTTTTACCGGCAACGCCGGCGGCGATGGAGTGGCGCTCCTGCCGGCCTTCGAGGCGGGTCTGCGCGGTTTGCTCGAGTGCGAGGACATCAGGGTCGCGCGCGGCCAGGGGGGCCG